>JBGAKX010000040.1:0-34216 GCA_044224215.1 Blastocatellia bacterium | reverse complement strand
TGGAGATAGCCCGAATTCTGCGTGGGGTCAGGCGCGACATTCAGATTCAATTTGACAAGAGCGCGCGGATCGGTCGAGCCGCCGTCCACGGTTTGCACGACGGGAAAGAACGTATCGTCAAGGTCCGTGGTCAAATCCGTTACGATGCAATACACGTCGCCCTGTCCAATGACGATTGGTGTGGGAAGCTCGAATACGATCTCTGCATTCACCTGTGTCAGCGTGTATGTCCCGTCGTACACGAGCGCGGCTTCCGCAATCGTTCCCGTGCTTGCAGGATCAATGAAGACCGTGACGCCGACATTCTCGCCGATCTCGAAACCTTCGCCGAACATGTTGGCGCCGATGTATGCGCTCACCTGCTTGATCGCAAACGGAGACTGATCGCTCGTCAAGGTGAAACGGTTCCCGAACGCGACCTTGTAGGTAAGGTCCGTCCCAAAGGTGTACAGGCTGATCTGGGCGCCTGGGACTGGCGAATCGACGTTGAGCACCGTCCCGCCCAGGCTGCCCTGCGTACCATCGGTCTTGTTGACACGTAGCACCGGCATGCTCGCGCTTGCGGCAGAGCGCTCGAGGTGCGGAATCGCGTGCGCAGTCATGTCCGCGGGCGTCTTCGGCTCGCCGCGGTGTGACGCGAGTGCTGGCAACGGCGCGTTGAACGCGACAGCCGTCACGATCGCGAGCGCGCCGATGGCACGCAATATCCCGGATATCCCGAATGAGTTCATACTGCTTCCCTGTTTCGATCGGAGAATCGCCGACTGACGGCATGCGCCGGACCCGCGCACGCAGCAAAGAAACGGTCGGGACAAACCAGGTTCCCTCAGCCTGACGTCATCTGCGGCAACGAAGGCTAGGTCAATCACGGAGTTTTGTCCAGATCCCCGCAAATCCGCCTGATCCGCGTTCATCCGCGGCCTGTTTTCGCTGCTTCGTACGGAGCCCCCATTTTGGTACGGTGCGCGTATGAAGGACGCCCTTGCCGCAGCACGCGAGCGCGCCATGTCGTGGTACCAGGGAGACACCCCGTACCAATGGCTGGTGCTCTTCGTCGCGTGGCTCGGATGGGTGTTCGACTCGATGGACTCAACCATCTACGCCCTGGTGCTACAGCCGGCGCTGCACGAGCTGCTGCACACCCAGGCCGGCACGCACGCCGAATCCGACCTGATCGGCTGGTACGGCGGCATCGTCTTCTCGATCTTCCTGATCGGCTGGGCCGTCGGCGGTCTTGTCTTTGGCGTTATCGCGGACCGCTTTGGCCGGACCAGGTCGCTGATCCTCACCATCCTGATCTACGCGGCGTTCACGGGCCTGGCGGCGCTGTCGCACACGTGGTGGGAGCTGGCCATCTACCGTTTCATGACGGCGGTTGGCATCGGCGGCGAATGGGCGGCCGGCGCGGCGCTGGTGGCCGAGGTCTGGCCCGAGAACAAACGCGCAAAAGCCGCGGGAATCATGCAGTCGGCGTGGGCCGTGGGCTTCATGCTGGCGGCCGTGTTGAACGTCGTGATGCGCGACTACAGCTGGCGGTGGCTGTTCGTTGTGGGCGTCGCGCCGGCGGCGGTCGCGCTGCTGGTGCGCATGTGGGTGCGTGAGCCCGAGCGATGGGTTAACGCGCGCGCCGAGGAAGTCCGTGCCGGGCCGGACGGCCGCAGCCGCATCCGCCAACTCTTCCGCGGCGATCTGCTGCGTCCGACGCTGGTCGGATCGAGCCTCGCGTTCGTGGCGGTCTTTGGCTTGTGGGGCGCGACGAACTGGACGCCGACGCTGGTGCGTTCGCTGCCGGACCTGCAGGACCTTGACGACGCGATGCGCACGACGTACGTGAGCTACGCAACGATGATGCTGAACGTCGGAGCGCTGGTCGGCTACCTGAGCTTCGGCCCGCTGGCGGACTGGCTGGGCAGGCGCGCGATGTTTGCGGTGATGTGTCTGGGCAGCCTGCTGATGGTGCCGGCGACGTTTCTGGTCCCGCACAGTTACGCGCACCTGATGGTGGTGCTCCCGGTGCTGGGGTTCTTCAACAACGGCATCTTCAGCGGATTCCCGATTTACCTGCCGGAGCTGTTCCCCACGCGCCTGCGCGCGACGGGCGCTGGGTTCTGTTTCAACGCGGGACGGGTGCTCGCTTCGGCGGGGCCGTTCGTGACGGGGTGGATGGTGGTGTCGCTCGGGTCGTTCGGCCGCGCGGCGAGCGCGGTCGCGCTGGTCTATGTGCTGGGCCTGGTGGCGGTGCTGTTCGCGCCCGAGACGAAGGGTCTTCCATTGCCGGAGTGATGTTATTAGCCGCAGATCTGCGCAGATTCGCCTGATCCGCGTTCATCCGCGGCCTGTCTTCACCCGCCAAACCCGACTCAGGTGAAAGAAATCCCCACTCCACCGTGCAAAACCCGCCCCGCCCGCGAAAAACTCGACTCCACTGAAAGAAATCCCCATACCACTCGCGAAAACTCCGCACTACTAAAAGAAATCCCCATACCACTCGCGAAAGCTCCGCCCCACTGAAAGAAATCCCCGCCCCACCTGCGAAAACTCAACCCGCATTGCACAAGACGCAACTTTTTCCCGTCACGCACCGACCCTGTCTGGGCCGCGTTAA
The DNA here is from genome assembly GCA_044224215.1 of Blastocatellia bacterium. GTDB lineage: Bacteria > Acidobacteriota > Blastocatellia > UBA7656 > JADIYM01 > DAOMFM01. The sequence continues at coordinate 31,611 of JBGAKX010000040.1, read as the reverse complement.
TCCGCTTCATTTGCGTTCATCTGCGGCCTGTATGCGTCTGACGAGCGGCGTCACCCTCCGTCCCGATAACGGAATGTGCCGCGCCGCCTGTCCCAATGATGGTCACATCCTTGTTTTCGACTCGGATGTGTTCGTTGTAGCGCCCCGGCGCTACGCGAATGGTGTCGCCGGTCTCGGCCGCGTCGATCGCAGCCTGTATCGTCGCGTATTGGGAAGGGACGTTCAGCGTCGCACCATCTGTTGATACGGGACGCACCGGCTGTGCGTGCGCTCCCCAACCTAGCAATAGGCCCAGACCGAGACAGGTTGCATTCATTTCTCACCTCGCAGACCTGCCTGCCAGAATCGATCCTACGCCGCGGCCAATTCGGCTGAAAGCACCGCCGCCTGTTTGAGAACCAGTGCTGTCGCCTACTCCTGCTTGTCGGGTGGGTAGCCGTACTTGCGCGGGGCCAACCGGTGGCGATACTGGGGCGATGGGGGCGCCGTACTCAGCTCACCTGATCGCTGATCCGTGAATCTGAAGGCAGAGCCGGTTGGATGTCGCCGCATACTCGCGGAGTCGCGAGAGTTCGCGTGTCAACCGGGAGCCTGGACGCCTTGGACACCTGCTGACGTGCAATGTCGATAAGCAGTCGCAATGCCTGGTTCACCGCGTCGCCGGTGCGAAACACCCGAGCCATGTCAGTTTGCAGCCTCGTCAGACTCAGTGACATGGTGGCCGTGAATGTCGGCAAGCGATCGGAGTGCCCGGTTCGACCACCGGACCTTCATTGAGGGATTCCGAGCTACTCCCTGATTTCACTGCTCGTCCACGTGATCCCGGCGTCGAGGTCGGCGATTCCCTCTTCGACACGCTGGCGCTCGAGCACCAACCGGGCGAAATCGCCCCACGTCGCGTTCTCAGGGAGCGAGTCGACGAGTCGCTGCGCTTCTTGTTTGATCTGAGTCGTCTCAGGCATTGGGATGACCTCCCCGGCATCGTAGCACAGGCTTTGGCAAACGTGGCTGCGTCGGACACGAGTGCGACCTTTACAGGTTCACGGGTTGGTGGTGGCGCCCCCGGGGGTCACTTCAGAGTGTCCGCACCAGCCACCTACCGGTGGTGGTACTAGGGCGATGGGGGTGCTGTACTCAACTCAGGCGACTGACGATCCGCAGTCCTGTGGCCCAGTGTGTCTGCATAAGTAAGAGGCAAAGATCCTACTTCCGAACAGGCAGCACAACCGTCACCATCACCGGCGCGCCCTTCTTCACCACCATACGGTACAGCGTCTGAGGCAGCGGGTCATCCTGCGTGAGCAATGCCTTCGGATCGGCCCCGGCCCTGGACTCCGCCACCGTGTAAACCTGACCCTCGCCGCCTTCTAAATCCAACCTGTCGGCCGCAACCGCCCAATCCCGCTCCCACGTCTCCAACAGCGCGACATCCAGGACCTTTGGGAACTCACCCGGCACTACCGACTCGATCGGCTCAGGTGTCACCAGGATCGTGATCGCCTCGGAAACCTGGTCCGGCCGCTCGCGCGTCACCGTGAAGTACTCGGGATTATCGGTCTGCGCCGGAATCTCGACCACATGGCCGGCCTCGACGCGATTGTCGCCGTTGTATAGCCGCGTCGTAGGAAATATCAACGTGGGCACGCCTCGTCGGCCGTCCGCGTATACTTCGCGATCGATCACATACAGATAGCCTGCACGGGGCGACTCGATCGCGAGCCGAACGAACTGCCCAACTACGAGCGGTCCGGCGATGTCGATGCGTTCGGGCGTCAGAGCGACTTCGTTGCCAGGGCCAGTCGTTGCGGGACGGTGGACGAGCATCCGCGATCCGTCGCCATCGCTTGCTACGGGCGCCCGCAGACGCCACAACGTTACGCCAACGAGCGACTCGACCATGTCGGACGGCACCGTCTCGGGTGGTTCTCTGCCCGACGGACGCCCGGTTATGGTCGGTGCGGGTTTGTACTTTCGGGGCTTCTTCACTGGGCGCGGAGCCGCTGGTGCCGACTTTGGCCGGTTGACGACGAACTCGGTGTCCCACATCTGACGCGTGGCTGACGTCGTGTCGTCGTTATTCTTCGGCCGATTCGGGCTACCACCAGTCGAATTTCGCGCAACCCCGAAGACGACCGGGGAATTGGTCGAGTCGTCGTTATTCTTCGGCCGATTCGGGCTACCACCAGTCGTATTTCGCGCAAGTCGGAAGCCGACCAGCGCATTTGTGGACCTTGGCGTGAGCCAGAATCGATACACGGGTCGAACCGCTTCGCTGTCGTCGTTCCAGCTGCCGCCTCGCACAATCCGGGACGCCGATTTGGACGCGGCCACGGACGTATGAACCGGGTCCGTCTCGTCCTGGGAGGTGTATGGCACATCCCAGTCTTCGCACCACTCCAGAACGTTGCCTCGCATGTCATACAGCCCGAGCGAATTCGGCTCCTTCGTTCCGACAGGGTGCGTACGCCCCTTGGAATTCGCCCCGTACCACGCTTTCGAGTCTAGATCCAAGTCGTCGTCGGACGTCGAACCCGCGCGGCACGCGTATTCCCACTCGGCCTCGGTCGGCAGCCGCCACAGGCCGTCGGTTTGGGCATTGAGTCGCTTGATGAACTCCTGCACATCGTCAAATGACACCTGTTCGACGGGAAGATCATCGCCTTGGAAGCGGCTCGGGTTCGAGCCCATCACTGCATTCCACTGGCGCTGTGTGACCTCGAACTTTCCAAGCTGGTATGGATTCGTGATCGTGACTCGATGCGCGGGTCCGTCGTCAGCTTCGCCCGCCGCCGAACCCATCGTGAAGGTCCCAGGAGGCACCACGACCATGTCAACCGAGACCCCGCTCGCGATTTCATATGTGACCGTTTCGCCTGATGACGCCGCAGGCTCCACTCGTTGCGGGGCCTCAGACTTGGCTGCAGAAGGCGTAGGTTCATGCGTGGCCGGCCGCGCTGGTGCGGCGTCACCCAGCAAATGCGTCGCCGGAGGAGCTTTTGCCGCATCAGCGGCCGTATGGCAAACCGTGCATCCCACGCGCGCCGTCCTGGACGGTTCTTCTGGCAAGACCATCTGCACGGCGTGCACATGGCACACCACGCATGCTGACGCCGGCGGCTGGACGAGCCGGGGATCGGTCTTCCTCAACGCGAATTCCATCACCTGGGCGCGCGTCGCCGCGCGCTCGACCGAGGTGTGACAGAACAGGCACGCCATCTCGCCTTCGATCGTCTTCCCGGCGCTCGTGCCTGCGTCGGGCTTGAGAACCTCGTGATACTTGGCCTCGCCACCCACGTGGTTGAACTGGGAGTGTCCGGCGCCGGACGGCGTGATCACGATTCGGAACGGGTCGATCACGGGCGCGATAGCGTTCGCAGCGTCCCCGACCGGCTTGAGCTTTACGTCGACGTTCGGATCGTTGTCGGCCATGTTGGCGTGGCAGCCAACGCAGTTCATCGCATACGTGTCGGCCTTCTTCGAGACGATCATCTCGTTGCCGTGGCACGCGAAGCAGTTCTTGTGCATTGGGAGCTGAATCTTGACGCCGCCCGCCGCCGGGTCGTGACACGTCGAGCACCTGAGTCCCCGCTCGGCGGGGGGATCGATGTACGAAACGCCTACTATGTCGGCCGATCCGGACATAGTCGCCGAACCAGGAAATCCGTGCGACGCTGCGGGTGTTGAAACCGAGGCGGTTTTGAACGCGTCGGGATAATTGCCGTAGTAAACCTTGTGGGCCTTGTGCGAATACCTGTCGGCGAACTGCGACAGCTGAACGTTCGGATTCGGGAAAGGTCGGAGCACCGCCGTCGACGCGTGGCACAGCCCGCAGTACTTGCCATTCAGTCCCGGCCGGATCTCGGCATGGCACTCGATGCACGCCGAGTGGGCCTTCTGAAAACCAAGACCGTTGATTTGGGTGCCGGATGCCGCAAACTTTACTGTCTCGGGGAACTCTTCGAGATCGGGTCCGGAAAAGCGATTGGTATCAGGAGCCTCCTCCGAAACCGCGTGACACATCACGCACTTGAGCTCCCGAGTCTGTCCAGCTTTGCCGGGGATCGCCACGGCCCCCGAATGCTGTTTGTGGAGAAACACCCTTCCGGGACCCTTCTCTGGCCCCACCCCGGCGGTTTGCGGGCCCTTCGGGAGACCGACGGCTACAGGTCCGCTGCAGGCGAGCAGTAACAGAATGACGAGACCAACAAGAGATAGCTTGCCCATCGCGAGCACGCCCCGTTGTTGAGAATTTGACCAGGTCGGATAGACCCGTGGAAGGTTGTCGGCAGCCGAACCGGACGCGTCAATGATAAACCCATGCACACCGCGTGTCACCAAGTCTGGCCGTTCCGCCGCATGACTTCCGATCGCTCGGTCATGTACCCCTGCGCGGTGCGCACTCTTGACTGAAAGGTCACATGGGACTAGTAGTCAACTTGTCCTGAGGCACCCTAGTTACTCGCGGTTGCCGGCGCTCCTTGCGGATCTTTCAGCGCCATCGAGAGCCAACAATACCTGCCGTGACGGAACTGAGCGCAGCCGATTCGCAGAACCGCTGTCCCGACTGCGGACGGAGCTTCTCGGCAAGCGCCCAGTACTGTCCGTACGATGGAGCAGGCCTCGACTCCAACGAACTGCAATGCGGAGCTGTCGTTGACGGCCGATACCGAATAGAGACCCTGCTTGGCCGTGGAGGTATGGGGGCCGTCTACAGAGCGGATCACCTGTTTCTCAAGCGCCCGGTCGCGCTCAAGGTCATCAGCTCGCGATACGCCCTATCGTCTGATGCGGTTGAGCGCTTCAAGCGCGAGGCAGCGACCGTCGCGAACCTCAAGCACCCAAACATTGTCACCGTCTTCGACTTCGGGCTTTGCCCTCGAGCTGGAGCCTATCTGGCAATGGAGTACCTTGCCGGCCGATCCCTTCGGGACCAACTCGAGCGGTCCGGCTCACTCCCGCTCGAGGTCCTGGTGCCGCTCGCCCTTCAAGTATGCTCCGCCATTGGCGCGGCGCACGCGCGTGGCATCGTGCATCGGGATCTCAAGCCCGACAACATCTTCCTTGTCGAAGATGCTGAGTCCCCGTTGGTAAAGATCCTTGACTTCGGACTCGCGAAGATCTTCAGCGCTTCGCGAGCGGGCGCCGCCCTCACGATAGAAGGTCAGGTTCTCGGGACGCCGCCTTACATGTCCCCAGAGCAATGGCTCGGTGGCCAAATTGACCAGAGAAGCGACATATACGCCGTGGGATGCATTACCCACGAACTTGTCACCGGACGGCCACCGTTCCTTGCCGACTCGCTGCATGGCTATCGATCCCTGCACCTCGATTCGCGGCCCATGCCCGCAAGCGCGTCTCGTCCGGGAATCCCGCCCGAACTCAGTTCCGCAATCCTGCGCGCCCTCGCGAAGACGCCTTCGGAACGCTTTGCCGCCATTGAAGACTTCGCAGATGTTCTGGTCGCCACCGGGCGCGCGATCGGAATCGAGGCTGCCTCGATTCCGGTCTCGCTCCGGAACGCGAGCGTCATCAGCCTCATGTCTTCCACGCAACAGCTCGATGACAGGGCGCGGCCGTCGGCGGCGGACACGATCGTCGAAGCGGCGCCCAACAACCTCCCGTTGCAGATGACGAGCTACGTGGGGCGTGAGCGCGAGACGGAACTCATACGCCAGCTTCTCGCAACGAAGCGAATGGTCTCGGTCACGGGACCAGGCGGAATGGGGAAGACCCGCCTCGCGCTTGAAGTTGCAGCAATGGTTGCTGCCGACAATCCAGCCGGGGTCTGGTTCGTGGATCTTGCAGCGGTCGCGGATACGTCGAAGGTGCCTCAAGCAGTTGCTCGCGTGGTTGGCACACGCGAGAAGGTGGGTTCGTCGGTCACAGAGACGCTCATCGAGCACCTGGGGCCGGCCAGGATGCTCCTGCTTCTCGACAACTGCGAACACGTGATCGATGAGACTGCGGCGCTGTGCGAGCTGCTTGTGCGGTCGTGCCGATCGATCCGAATATTGGCGACGAGCCGTGAAGCGCTTGGAATCCCCGGCGAGCACGCGTTCAAGCTCTCCGTGCTCGATCACCCCACGGACGGACGCGCGATCAACAGTGAGAATGCGGCGGAGTTTGGCGCCGTTCAACTCTTCGTCGATCGCGCTCTGCAGGCCGACCCGTCGTTTGAGCTATCCGACGCCAATGCTGCGGCAATTGCCACCCTGTGCGAGAAGCTCGAGGGCATCCCGCTGGCACTCGAGCTCGCTGCGGCGCGGCTTCCGGTCCTTGGACTCGATCAGATGCTCGTTCGACTCGACGACCGGTTTCACCTGCTTACCGGCGAGCGGCGAGGTGTGGGCCTGCGTCAGCAGACACTCAAGACCACGATCGACTGGAGCTACAGCCTGTTGGCGCCATCGGAGCAGTCACTTCTGCAAGCGCTCTCGGTCTTTCGTGGCGGATGGACGCTCGAAGCTGCCGAAGGCACATCCGATGTTCTGACCGATCCTGGAGGGATGGACGCTTGGCGCGACCTTTCCAGGCTAATCGACAAGTCGCTTGTCGTCGCGGACGGCTGGGGTGGCGGTGTCCGTTACCGGATGCTTGAGACGATCCGGCAGTACGCGTACGAAAAGCTCACGGAATCGGGAAACCTTGAGCCAGTTCGCCGCGCGCACCTCGCATGGCACACGCAGCTTGCGGAGGCGTCCGCCGCCGAGGAGAACGGGCCGCGGCAGGTTTCCTGCAACAAGCAGCTTGAGATCGAGCACGACAACCTGCGGTTCGCACTCTCGACGTGTGTGGAATACCGACTCAAGCAAGAGGCGCTGCGACTGGCGACACTGCTGGGAGGGTTCTGGGAGGCGCACTCGCATTTGACGGAAGGCAGGAGCTGGCTGCAGTCGGTCCTTGCCGAGAACCCGGATGGCGATCTTCATTTGCGCGCACGGGCGTACTATTGGGAAGGATCTCTTGCGCTGCGCCAGGGCAACCCTGGAGCCGCGGAGATCGCATTGCGCGCAAGTATCGACATTTGGCGCGCCACTGGGAATCACGGGAGTACCGCCACGGCACTCCAGCGACTCGGAGAGGCTGCCGAAATGGCCGGCGACTACGGTCGCGCCGAGGAACACTACAAGGAGAGCCTCGCGATCAGCACCGCTGTGAACAATGACCACGGTGTCGCGCTTGCAACAAGCAGTCTCGGCCTTCTGGCAATGGACACTGGGGACAACGACAGCGCGCGCGTTCTTTTCCACACGAGCCTCGACATCATGAGAGAGATCGGCGACCGAAGGAACTGCGACCCGATCCTGCATAACCTCGGTGACCTCGCATACCGTCGCGGCGACTTTGCGGAGGCACTCGACAACCTGAACGAGGCCCTGGCGATCGCGAGTGAAGTTGGAAACCGGCGGTCATGCGCACTCACATTGCATCTGCAAGCGAATGTTCACGTCGCGCTCGGGGACGTCGAACAGGCCCGAAAGGCGGCATTCGATGCCGGCGAGTACGCAATCCAACTCTCCGATGCGGGGACGAGCGCGTACGTGCTCGAGACATATGCGCGAATTGCCGTGACCGAGGGCCGGGCGGACAAGGCCTTGATGCTTGCGGCTGCGGCGCAGGGATTGCGCGACAAGACCGGCGTCCTCCTGACGCCCGTCGAGCGTGACGAGCTCAATCGCTATCTTGACGCTGCTGCTGCTCGTGCGGACGAGGTAACGGCCAGCCGGTGTCGTCGTGATGGCGCGAGGATGACACTACTCGCAGCACTTGATCTAGCACGAAGCACGGGCGAATGACCCGATCAGACTGGGCCTCGCATTCGATCAGTCTCCCCGTACCCACTGGCGTCACAAAGCGACATGGCGATCGCATAGCGTCGCGCCGAGCAACGTGTCAATGCCTGGCGAGCCCCGGAACGCTTCCCGCGTACTTCGCCAGCGAGGGAGCAAGTCAGGCCGACGATTTACGCGGATTGGGCAGATCTTCGCGGGTCTGAGGGAAGAAGCGGGCCAGTCATCCAGCCACTTGCTGAATTCACGTTCGACTTCTTCCTGAGTGGCAAAATCCCCGGCGTCCGCCTCTTGAATACCGCGGCGGATCCTGTCGATGACATAGAGATGGTACTGGAGCTCCTCGATCGAAACGTCGTCGGGGAGCCGCTTGAGCAGCTGTTCCACGTCTTGCTTGGGAGTGGTCATCGCTTCGCCACCATAAGTCCATGACGTGAGCCCGTCAACCAACGGCGGATGCCGAGGAAGCCACGTCTGACGCGCTGGCCGACCCTTACAGGGTCGCAGTTGGTTGGTGGCGCCACCGGGGGTCGTCGTCGCGCTCCGCGCGCCTCGACCCCCGGTTACTTTCTCCCGCACCCCTGCGGGGTGCTCGGAGCCGGAACCGCCACCCCTGCGGGGTGCTTCGAACCGGCAATTGTCCGCGCCGCGTCAGCGTGACCGCACCCGCCACCTACCGGTGGCGGTACTGGGACGAAGCGGGTGAGGTACACGGCGCAGATCCGTGTCGATCCGCATTATCCGCGTTCATTCGCGGCCCGTCGTCCGTCGCATGGGTTTACCGGGATCAAAAAGACGAAAGCCGCAGATTACGCAGAGTTGCGCGGATCCGTGTTCATCCGCGGCAAACTCCTACCGCACGCCCAGCAACTCAACCTCGAACACCAGCACCGCGTTCGGAGGAATCACTCCACCCGCTCCACGCGCGCCGTACCCCATGTCCGGCGGGATGATCAACTTCCGCTTTCCGCCAACCTTCATCCCCGCCACGCCCACGTCCCAGCCCCGAATCACCTGCCCCGCCCCCAGCATGAACACGAACGGCTGATTGCTGTCCTTGGAACTGTCGAACTTCGTCCCGTCCGTCAACCATCCCGTGTAATGCACCGTCACCTGTTTGCCCGCCACCGCCTCGGCGCCATTGCCCACCACCTGCTCCTCGATCACCAGATCCGCCGGAATTCCCGTGCTGTCGTTCGCCATCTCGAGCTCTCCTATATCCACAATGTAGGCCGAATACGCCTCGGTGTCGGGATCGGGCTCCGGCTTGTAATCCACCTCGACGTGGAGCCCCTCCATGTTCAACGCATCCATCACCTCGTCACGCGTCAACTGCTTGCCTTTGCGCATCACCTTGGTCGCATACGTCCCAGCGAACCACACGATAAACCGCTTGTTGTCCTCGTCGTGCCTGGCATAGAACGCCGTCAACAGCGTCCCCTCGCCGGGGACCATGCGGCCGCGCAACGCGACGATCCGCCCCGAGAAATGCGCCATCTGAGGCGCCGCCGCCGGTGTGCGCCGAGCCTTGACCGGCGCCTGAGCAAACGACGCCACGGGCATCACCAGCACCAACAAGAGAATGATCAGCGAACGCATTGTGGCTAGAATACCAGATCACCCCGCCGGGGAACCGTCCACGCCGCCAGGAGAGTTCATGAGAAAGACCGCCATCGCCGCCATCATCGCCGTACTCATCGCCACACCGACCCTCGCCGCATCAGGCGGAGGCGCGAACAACGCGGAGGATTCAGCCATCAACCCGAAACAATACCTCTCGGAGGTCAAGAAGCTCGCCTCCGACGAATTCGAGGGCCGCTCCCCCTCCTCGAAAGGCGAAGCCCTCGCCACCAACTACCTCGCCGATCAGTTCAAGGCCGCAGGCGCCGCGCCCGGCAACCCCGACGGCACCTACTTCCAGAAGGTTCCGCTGCTCACCTACAAGACCGATCCCAAGGCATCGTTGTCGTTCGCGATCGGCGCGTCACCGCTCACGCTCACGATGCTCGACGACTTTGTCGCGCACACGCTGCGCCTCACCGAACACGTCGACATGAGCGGCGACGTCGTCTTTGTCGGCTACGGCGTGCAGGCGCCCGAATACAACTGGGACGACACCAAGGGCATGGACCTTAAGGGCAAGGTCCTGATCATGCTCGTCAACGATCCGCCCACAGCCGACCAGTCGCTCTTTGGCGGCAAGGCCATGACCTACTACGGCCGCTGGACCTACAAGTACGAGGAGGCTGCGCGGCTCGGCGCCGCCGGCGTCTTCATCGTTCACGAAACCGGCCCCGCCGGATACCCGTGGGAAGTCGTCCGCAACTCGTGGGGCGGTGAGTCGTTCACCATGATCGGCCCCGACAACAACGAAGGCACATGCCCCGTCGAAGGCTGGATCACCCAGCATGTCGCTGAAGAGCTGTTCGCGCGCGCGGGCACCACCTACGCCGACGCAAAGCGCCTTGCGGCCACGCGCGACTTCAAGCCGATGCCGCTCGGCGGCACCGCAAAGCTCTCGTTCGACAACACGCTGCGCCGTGTCGAGTCGCGCAACGTCATCGCCCGCATCGACGGCTCGGATCCCAAGCTCAAGAACGAGTACGTCGTCTACTGCGCGCACTGGGACCACCTCGGCATGGATCCGTCGCTGCCCGGCGACAAGATCTACAACGGCGCAATCGACAACGCGACCGGCGCCGCGGGCCTGATCGAGATCGCGCGCGCGTACGCAACCCTTGCAAAGAACGGAAAGGGAGCCAAGCGTTCGATACTGTTCTTCTCGCCGACGGCCGAGGAGCGCGGGTTGCTCGGTTCGCAGTACTACTGCGCGAACCCGCTCTATCCGCTCACAAAAACCGTCGGCGTCATCAATATGGACGGCCTGAACATGGCGGGCCGCACAAAGGACTTCACCATCATCGGTCTCGGCAAGTCGACGCTGGACGACGCCGTCATCCAGGCGCTCAAGGCCCAGGGGCGCACCGTCGTCGGTGACTCCGAGCCCGAGAAGGGGTTCTACTACCGCTCCGACCACTTCAACTTTGCAAAGGTCGGCGTCCCGTCGCTCCACACGGGCGAAGGCACGGTCTACATCGGCAAGCCCGCGGACTTTGGCAAGAACGAGCGCGACCGCTACACGCGCGAGGACTACCACAAGCCGTCCGACGAGGTGAAACCCGACTGGGACCCCGCCGGCGCCGTCGAGGACATGCAGATGCTGTTTCACGCTGGGCTGATCGTCGCGAACGCCGCCACGATCCCCACGTGGACCGAGGGCGACGAATTCAAGGCGCGGCGCGACAAAATGATGAAACCGTAATCAGGATGTAAACGAATAGGTCTGTCATCCCCGTTCGGTATTTCGCTTCCCAGGAGAATCCGATGCTGAGAGTCAGGTCCCTCTGCGCCCTGTTCGTCCTTTCGCTCGTCGCGGGCCTCGCCCACGCGCAACAGACCGCGCCCGCGCCCGAACCGGATTTCAAGGCGACCTACACCAAGACCGTCTACACGATCGCGATGCGCGACGGCGCAAAGCTCTACACCGTCGTCTATTCGCCGCGCGACACGTCGGTCAAGTACCCGATTCTCCTCAACCGCACGCCATACACCGTCGCACCGTACGGCGACGGCGACTACAAGACGATGCTCGGACCGTCAAAACCGTTCGAGACCGCCGGGTACATCTTTGCGTACCAGGACGTCCGCGGAAAGTTCATGTCCGAAGGCGAGTACATGGACATTCGCCCCGAGGACGCAGCTCAGCGCGGCGCGGGCGCGGTCGACGAGAGCACCGACACGTACGACACGATCGACTTCCTGGTAAAGAACGTCCCGAACAACAACGGCCGCGTCGGCATGTACGGCGTATCGTATCCGGGGTTCTATGCCGCGGCCGGCGCGATCAACGCACACCCGGCGCTCAAGGCCGTGTCGCCGCAGGCGCCTGTCTCGGAGTGGTTCTTTGGCGACGACTTCCACCACAACGGCGCGTTCTTTCTGTACGACGCGTTCGCGTTCTATCCGGCATTCGGCGCGCCGCGGCCAAAGCTGACGACCGAGTGGGCAAAGCGGTTCGAATACGGAACGCCCGACGCATACAAGTTCTACCTCGACGCCGGGCCGCTCGCGAACTTCGACGCAAAATACCTGAAGGGCAACATCAAGTTCTGGAACGAGATGATGTCGCACCCAAACTACGACGAGTTCTGGAAGGCGCGGTCGCTCGGCCCGCACATGACCGACATCAAGCCAGCGATGATGACCGTCGGCGGATGGTTCGACGCGGAGGACATGTACGGCGCGCTCCACCTCTACCAGTTCATCGAGAAGCAGAGCCCGCGCTCCCCGCGCAACATGCTCGTCATGGGGCCGTGGTCGCACGGCGGCTGGGCGCGCGGCAAGGGGAACCACCTTGGCCAGGTCCAGTTCGGGTCGGATACGTCGACCTGGTACAACGAGAACGTCGAGCTGCCGTTCTTTGACTACTACCTCAAGGACAAGGGCACCGACAGCCTGCCCGAAGCCGTGATGTTCAACACCGGCGCGAACGAGTGGAAGAAGTTCGCGCAGTGGCCACCATCGGGGCTCGTCCAGAAGGGGCTGTATGCGCGGCGCGGCGGGCGGCTGACGTGGGAGAAACCGGGATCCGAGGAAGGGTTTGAAGAGTACGTGAGCGATCCGGCGAAACCCGTTCCGTTCACGAACGAGATCACCGACGACCGCAGCACCGAGTACATGGTCGAGGACCAGCGGTTCGCCGCGCGCCGTCCCGACGTGCTCGTGCTGCAGTCGGATCCGCTGACGGAAGACACCACGCTCGCGGGTCCGATCCAGGCGAGCCTGTTCGTCTCGACGACGGGCACCGACGCGGACTTCATCGTGAAGGTGATCGACGTCTATCCGGACAACACGCCCGGGCCCGATCGCGACGGCATGCCGGCGCGGCTGCTGTCTCCGTATGCGGGGTTCCAGCAGCTGCTCAGGTGGGAGGTGATGCGCGGCAAGTTCCGCAATTCGTACGAGAAGCCCGAGCCGTTCACGCCCGGCGCGGTGACGCCGGTGAAGCTGACGCTCAACGACGTGCTGCACACGTTCAAGAAGGGCCACCGGATCATGGTGCAGATCCAGTCGTCGTACTTCCCGCTCGTCGACCGGAATCCGCAGAAGTTCTGCGACATCTACAAGGCGACGGAGGCGGACTTCCAGAAGGCGACGATCCGCGTGTACCGCTCGGCCAAGTACCCGACGTCGATTACGTTCGGGGTGATGGGGCGGTAAGGAATTCACCCAGGGTCGACGCGGGTTCACGCAAATTCGGACAACTGGTCGGGACGCCCGACACGTCTGCCGACGAGCGCCTCTCAGTTCCGCAGGGCCCCGACGATGTGTTCCAGCACGGCGTGTTCTCGCGTGCTGATGCTGTCCCGCTCGGCCCACGACTCGCGGGAGGCGGTTGCGACCTGCGTGCATTGAAACACGACGGACCGCAGGCTCTCGGACCTCATACGATCGGGCATGGCGTCGAGTGATGCCCGAATCGCCCGCAGGCTCTTCTCGAAGTGCCCCTCCGGCAGCGGCCGTTTGACCCATTCGGAGAGCACCTTGAAGGCGGGGCTTCCGTAGCGGATACCTCGCAGGAGTGCGAGGTCCTCGATGAGCTTGCGCTCGCGCCGGGTCATGCCGCCCTCCGACCATGCCACGTGGACGAGCGGCATGAGATGAAGCAGGCGAACCGTGTCGGGCGTAAATCCAAGCTCGCCAAGCGTTCGCAATGCCTCCTCGTCGCTGATGCCGGTCGCGGTCCGCAGCGCATCGGCGGTCGTGGAGGTCGCGTGGTGTTTCGGCCCCGCGCCCGATTCACCGCGACGCATAGACGGCTGTGCGGTGCGATCCCGCGACAACCTTTTCGAACGATTCTGAGTTTGCATCGTCGTGCTCCACTTCCCTGATGTCGGTACCGAGGAGTTATAGGTCCAGATCCTGAATGTGACAAATAGAAAGTTCGGCCGTGATTCATCGGGAAAAGCGATGTACGATCCGGCACATGGAATGGATCAACTATCACCACCTCCTCTATTTCTGGACTGTCGCACGCGAGGGGAGCATCGCAAAGGCGGGCGAGAAGCTGCGCCTTGCGCAGCCAACGATCAGCGGCCAGCTTCGCGTACTCGAGGAGTCGCTCGGCCACAAGCTCTTCACCAGGAAGGGTCGCGGGCTCGCGCTGACCGACTTCGGTCAACTGGTGTACCGCTATGCCGACGAGATCTTTGCGATCGGCAAGGAGTTGACCGAGGCGATCAAAGGCCGGCCGTCGGGACGTCCTGTCCGGTTTGTCGTCGGCATAAGCGAAGTCGTGCCAAAGCTCGTCGCCTATCGCTTGCTCGAGCCCGCCCTGCGACTGCACGAGCCCGTGCGGATCGTCTGTCGCGAGGACAAGACTGAGCGACTGCTCGCGGACCTCGCCGTTCATGATCTCGACATCGTCATCACCGACGCACCCGCACCCCCCGCCGTGAAGGTTCGCGCCTTCAACCACTTGCTCGGCGAATGCGGTGTCACCTTTTTTGCGTCACCCGATCTCGCGGCGCGTCTGCGGGGAAAATTCCCGAAATCGCTCAACGGCGCGCCGATGTTGATTCCCTCCGCCGAAGCTGCCGTCAGGCACCGTCTCGACCAATGGTTCGACGAAAATGGAGTCCGGCCTGAAGTCGTCGGGGAGTTCGACGATTCAGCGCTCATCAAGGCGTTCGGCCAGGCTGGCGTCGGTGTCTTCGCCGCACCGACGGTGATCGGAACCGACGTCAGGCGCCAATATGGCGTACGCGCCATAGGCAAGGCAGAGAAGGTGCGGGAGCGCTTCTATGCCATCTCGGTCGAACGGCGGCTCAAACATCCGGCTGTCGTCGCCATCTCGGAGACAGCGCGAAACGAGACGTTCCTGTAGACATGTGCGTCTGCACGCGCGTCGTGGCTCCTGCCGAAATCGGCGAGCCGAGTATCATCGGAAATAGCAAAGTATGACTACGAAAGTATCTAATTGCCGAACATTGGCCCGCCCCGTATAACGTCCGAGGGCGTGGATCTGCGTGGTCCGCGCCTGAACGCGAGATAATTACGGATGGGGGACGCTGCCGACATGGCACACTGGCACACCACGGGCGTAGCTGAGACGCTCGACGCGCTCGATGTCGACCTTGCAACCGGGCTCTCGCCCGATGAGGTTCGTGAGCGAACCGCCCGGTTTGGTCGCAACGAGATAACCGGGACCGGCGTCAAGAGCCCTTGGCTCATCCTCTGGGAGCAATTCACGGCAACGATGGTCCTGATCCTCGTAGCCGCCGCCGTCGTTGCCGCGCTCGTTGGAAGTCTCAAGGACACGGCCGTTATTCTCGCAATCGTCGTGCTGTTTGCGGTCCTCGGGTTCATCCAGGAGTTCCGGGCCGAGCGGGCGATGGCGGCGCTCAGACGGCTCGCCTCGCCAGTTGTGCGGGTGCGTCGTGGCGGACATCTGGACGAGGTGCCGGCCAGCGGTCTTGTCCCCGGCGATCTCGTGCTCGTCGAGGCGGGAAACCTCGTACCGGCCGATTGCAGGCTTGTCGAGAGCGCCAACCTGCGCGTGCAGGAGGCGGCTCTGACCGGCGAGTCCGAACCGGTCGAGAAGGACATCGACGCGGTTGCACAGGAAGCCGCTCCGCTCGGCGACAGGCACGGCATGCTCTTCATGGGCACGGTTGTGGCGTATGGCCGCGGGACGGCGGCCGTCGTCGAGACAGGAATGCGGACTGAACTCGGGCGCATCGCGACAATGATCCAGCGGGTCGATCGCGAGCAAACGCCATTGCAGCGGCGCCTCGACCAGTTGGGCAAGGCCATCGGGGTGATCGCCGTCGCCGTCGCCATAGTGATCTTCGGGGTCGGGCTCCTCGAGGGCGAGTCCTTCACGCTGATGCTCATGACCGCCGTGAGCGTCGCCGTTGCGGCAGTGCCCGAAGGACTCCCGGCTGTCGTCACCATCACGCTGGCCCTTGGGGCTCAGCGAATGCTTGGGCGCAACGCGCTCATCCGCAAGCTTCCGGCCGTCGAGACGCTTGGTTCCGTCACGGTCATCTGCTCGGACAAGACCGGTACGCTGACCCAGAACCGGATGACTGTGACGATGCTCGACGTGGCCGGCAGGCGCAAGGACTTGTCAGCCGGCGCGATCGACCAGGACGAACAGCTTCTGCTCGTCGGCGCTTCGCTCTGCAACGACGCCGTCTCCCAATGGGACAGCGCGACCGGTTCTCGACGCTCGCTCGGCGATCCCACCGAGGTCGCACTCGTCGAAGCGGCGGCCGGGGCCGGGGTGTGGAAGGAGAAGCTCGAATCGGCGCTGCCGCGAGTGGCCGAACTTCCATTCGATTCGGACCGGAAGCGCATGACGACCATTCACCGCATCGCGCGTCCCACTGTCGAGATCGCGGATTCTGTCCGGGGACTCGCAGGGGAGCTCGCGCCTGTCGGCGGCCGTCATTCCGATGAGGCCGAGTCGGTTGATCGCACGCGCATTGCGTTCGTCAAGGGGGCGGTTGACGGATTGCTCTCGGTGTCGACCCATGTATGGACTGCTGGCCGGGCGGTGGCTCTCGACGACTCCGGACGACGTCGAATTGCCGACGCAAACGACACGCTCGCGGCTGATGGCATGCGGGTGATCGGCGTCGCGTTTCGCGTCATTGACGAGTCTCAGGTTCTTGGCAGCCTGGACGCGCTCGAGCGAGACCTCGTGTTCGTTGGCCTGGCAGGGATGATCGATCCTCCACGTGCTGAGGTGCGCGATGCGGTCGCAACGTGCGCGTCGGCCGGAATCCGTGCCGTGATGATCACCGGCGACCACCCGCTCACGGCCCGCTCGATCGCCCGAGACCTCGGAATCTCGAACGGAGGTCAGGTTCTCACAGGTCCTGAACTCGAAACCATGACCGATGAGGAACTGCGAGGGCGCGTGGATGGTGTCTCGGTGTACGCACGGGTCTCGCCCGAGCACAAGTACAGGATCGTCGAAGCTTTGCAGGCTCGCGGCCACGTCGTGGCGATGACCGGCGATGGCGTCAACGACGCCCCCGCGCTCAAACGGGCGGACATCGGCGTGGCGATGGGGATAACGGGTACCGACGTCTCGAAGGAGGCGGCCGAGATGGTTCTTCGCGACGACAATTTCGCGACCATCGTGGCGGCCGTCGAAGAGGGGCGCGTCATTTACGACAACCTCCGCAAGTTCATCAAGTTTTCGATCGCCGGCAACATCGGCAAGATCCTGGTGGCCCTTGTGGGTCCGATCGTGGGAACGCCGTTGCCATTGTTGCCACTTCAGTTGCTCTGGCTGAACCTGCTGACCGACGGCCTGCTTGGGCTTGGGCTTGGCGTCGAGAAGGCCGAGCGCAATGTCATGCACCGGCCTCCCCAGTCGCCGCAGGCTGGGATCTTCGCTGGCGGAATGGGTCGCCACATTGCGTGGACCGGCGCGCTCATCGGACTCGCAGCACTCGGGGTCGGAGGCTTCTACTGGGCCGCGGGCGATGCGGCGTGGCAGACGATGATCTTCACGTCGCTTGCCTTTGCGCAGGTGGGACAGGCGCTTGCCATCCGGTCGAGCAGCGACTCGCTCCTGAGCATCGGCGTGCTGTCGAACAGGCTTCTCGCAGGGCTCGCCGTCGCGGTTGTCGCCCTGCAGATTACCGTGATCTCGTGGGCGCCGCTCAGGGAGATGTTCGGGACTATCCCGCTCTCGGCGGCCGATCTGGCCACGTGCCTTGGCGTGGGTGTGCTCGTCTTTGCAGTACTCGAGCTCGGGAAGTGGTGGACCCGGCACGCAGAGGCGCTCCGCGTTGCCGGGACGCTTGCGAATCGGCATTCGTGAGTTTGGCTCAGTCGCTGTGGTGGTCGCCGCCGCTGCTAACTGAACACAAGCCGCAGATTCACGCGAATTTGCGCAAACTAGCGGCCGGTTCCTCCCGGATGGCACTGCGAACACTGGAACCTGCTGATGTCGCCCAGGTTCAACGGGTGCGTGAACGGACGATCCCCCTTGTGGCACGTTGAACACTCCTGGATCGGCAACGTGCCGAGGTCGACCGGATGAACGTATTCACCGTTCGGTTCCCGCATGACCGCCGGCCCGTCCGTCTGGTCGAGCGTCGTGTGGCAGATCGCGCAATCGTTCCGGATCACCTTGCCGGTGTCGCTGACGTGATTCCCGTCGTGGCACCGGAAACACCCCTTGAAATAGAAATGCCCGATGTTGTCGGGATGCGTCTGCCAGTCCACCTTCATCTCGGGGAACACATAGGTCGTGTAGATCCGTCGGACCTCCGCGATGGCGTTGTCGACCGACTCGCGGCGTTCCGCGTACACGGCCGGGTACTGTGCCCGGTAGAAGTCCGTCAGGCGCGACCCGATCCGATCGACGGCTTCAGGCGTCGTCTCGTACGGACCGGCCAACGCCGCGACCGCCTCGCGCTTCAGGTACGGCAGCGCCGGATCCAGACGACCTGCAACGAACGCCTCGTTCACCGCGCGGTCGGGCGGCACGTAGACGTGCGACGGACGGTTGTGGCACTCCACGCAGTCGATCAGCCGGCGCGGCAGCGCGTCGAGCTCGGCGGCGGGTATCGTGCTGGTCCGGTCGCGATAGACCGTCTTGTTGCCCTGCCCGTCCTCGAGCTGAACCCACGGAATGACCTGACGCTGCGGATCGACCGCTCCATACGTGACCTTGTTGCCGATGTTCATGTGCCAGTGGATTCCGGCAGCCATTCCGGTCGTCGCACTCCCGCCGCCGGTCTTGATCAGCAGGCGCGATTGATGCGGCGTGTTCGCCTCGTCGTAGGCGTAGTTGTTGAATACCTTCAACTGCGCGCCAAAGAACTTCTCGGGCCAGTGGCACTGCTCGCACGTCTCCTGTGCGGGTCGCAGGTTATGGACCGGCGTCGTGATGGGTCGTGAATACTTGTTGAACGTGACGGAATAGACCTGGTAGGCGCCCGACAGCTTGGAGCGGACGTACCAGTCGGCGCCCGGGCCGACGTGGCAGTCGACGCACCGGATGCGCGCGTGCGCCGAGACCCGGAACGCGTCGTTCTCGGGCTTCATGACCGAGTGGCACAGCGTGCCGCAGAAGCCCACCGATTCGGTGTACTCATAGGCGCGGTAGCTTCCGAATGCGCTCGCGAACACGAAGACAAGCGTCAGACCGCTGAACGCCACGACCATCCGCCGTCGTCTCGGGTCGTTGAAGTCGAGCACGGGATACGCCGGAATCTCGCCCGGCGCGAGCCCGCGGCGGCGCCTCCGCTCCCACAGCATGCCGATCGGAATGAGCAGCATGCCGAAGACCATGATCGCGGGCAGCACGATGTACGTGATGATGCCGACGTACGGACTGTCCCCGGCCCCGGTGATCTCGATCAGCACGAGCAGGCCGATGCTGACGGCGCAGGCCGTCACGATGGCCGCCCCTACAAAGCTGATGAAATTTCGAAGAAGGCTCGGACCCTTGAGGTGGTCAACGGCGGGTTTGGCGCTCATTCGGTCCCTCCACGTGCTGCGAACTCGTGAAGTTGCTGCAACATGCGTGCCGGGCAATCACCGACCAAACCACCCCGTAACCCTCGGTGGAAGGGGCATATTTCGCATCAGATCTGCGAAATTCGCGTAAATCTGCGGCGAAAACTCCCCGCGGCCTAGTCTTCGTCCTTCTTGCCGCCCTTCGTCGGCACCCGCGCGTCGAATTCGGCCTGCAGTTTCTTGAGCTTCAGGATGCCGTACGTCGTGATGATCGCCATGAAGAGGATGAGCACGACGACGAGCTTCTTCTCGTAGTCGAACTGGCCCGTGCGGTTGAAGTAGTACGCGGTGACGATGAAGACAAAGATCAGGACGTTGATGATCCAGTTCGCGAGGTTTGACACGATGTACGTCAGCGTGCCGAACCCGGCGAGCTGGTACAGCATGAACGGAAGGACCGCGATCGCCGGCAACAGTTCCGACAGACCGAGCGGCACGTCGAGCGAGCCGCCCGGCGCGGCAGCGTGCAGCAGCGTGCTGTGCGCGAGCTGATGGAACAATGCTGGCACGGCGCACAGAAACGGAATCGCCGAGAGCAGCTCGATGATGAGCGAGCCGCTCGCGATGCCGACCTTGGACGCGTTGTCGGCGCCGCCGCCGACTGCCTGCGCACCGACAAAGAGACCGGCGATGACAGCCGCAGCGCTCGCAAGCATCAGCAGTTCGACCGTGATGCCAAAACCCGCCGGCTCGCCTGCCTTGATCAGAAGCAGTGCGAGAAAACCCGGGGTGTAGAACATCACACGCACCGTCTTGGCCCACACACGTCCGTCGCGATCCGGTGGCAGGATCGGAAGAGGCTTCCCGTCAGATCCGACTGTTGCTCGTGCTTTTGTCATGGTCTCCGCCGTTCGCCGCAGGGATTGAATTTCGGTGGCGAATGTACCACAACACCCCTGATTTGCATCTATTTGCGCAGATCTGCGGCCAATTCGATTCTCTTCCTGTAGGCCGGCACGTCGAACTTGCGCCGAAACGACTCCGACGTCATGTACCGGATGGTCCCGTAGATCGGCCGTTCGGGCCCCCACGCGCGGTCATGAAGCCCCAGGATCCACAGGATGCTCGCGTACGTCAGCGGGCTGCGGCCGTCGAGCGCATACCGGTGATGGAGCCGGATCATCATGTCGACCGCGTGCTGCGGCGTCCGCGACCACTCGAAGATCTTCTTCCCCCACAGCATGCGCGGCTGGTTGTGGATCTCGCCGGTCACGAGCAGTTCGCGTTGCGCCACGTTCCAAACGTCGTCATAGGTCTCGCCGCGTTCGATCGCTTCGTCGGAGACATCTTCGCGTTCGTCGTCCGCGTGTTTCGCAAGCGTCTTCAGCGCCCACTCGGGCAGGCACTCGACCGATGTATGGTTCGGTTCGAAGAAGGTGAAGTTGAACGCGAGCTCGCGGCGGACGATCAGCTGTTCGAGAAACGCGTCGATGCACTCCTGTGGTGCTGTCGACGCGCGAGCGGCGAGCGCGACTTCGAGCGCCGACACGTGGCCAAAGTGCAGGTACGCTGAGAGGCGGCTCGACGTGTCCGCGCCCGGCTGGCTGCGGCCGACGCCGTACGACGAGAGGTGCTTCTCGAGAAAGTTCGAGAGCCGGGCGAGCGCGGCGTCGCGGCCTCCGTGATAGACGGGTGACGGCGCGACCGACGGATCGACGCCGGCGCGCGCGACAATGTCTGCTGCGGATTCGCGCACGACGTCTGTTTCGTCGAGCTCGAGATCGAGCGTGGTTCCGTCGTGCTGAACTGTCGCCTCGTCGAGCTCGTGAAAGTAGACGGGAAGCAGCTTGTGGAGCTTTGGACGGATGGTGCCGGCGGACCACTCGCGCTTTGTCAGTTCGCGCAGCGGGACGATGCCGCACGCGTCGACGACGACGAGCGGGCAGTCGATCCGCGCGGCGAGCGCGCGGGTCTGGCGCGGGATGATGAAAGCCGGGTACTCGTCGGTGACGACGACGGCGGCGCGGCGCGCGAGACGCGGGAGGGTGTCGCGGTCGTGGGTCTTCGTGGACGGGACGTATGCGGCGTAGCGAAGGCCGCGCGCGGCGGCGTCACGCGCGTTGGCGGGCATGCCTTCGACGACGAAGGTGTGGATGCGTGCGTTGGCCTCGGGGTAGTCGGGGCGGAGGGCTTCGTAGACGACGACGGGGAGGTCGAGGTCGTTGGCGATGCGGATGGCTTCGTCGAGCGCGGGGTTCTGGCGTGCGCGGCGGTATGCCTGCATCCAGTAGAGCACGTAGTTGGCGCCGGGGCGTGGTGTGCCGGGCCGGATGGTGGTCCGTCGGTTGTCCATGATTGAAGGTGAGTTTCACGCAAAGGCGCAAAGGAAAGAAGACGCAAGGCTATCAGACTGGCAAACCATCACGGTCTTGGCGCCTTTGCGTTTCTTTGCGGCTTTGCGTGAACGCTTCGCCGCGCGACTCGCTATTCCAGGAACCGCGCCCTTACAGATTTGTCGGGCAGCTCGCACGCCTCGAGCCTCCCAAAGAACCGGTACCGGTGCCGCGCAAACAGATCATACATCGCGTCCCGAATCGACCGTGGCACGACCCGGGCAACTCCCGTAAGCGCCCACACCCCGCCAAGGTACTTGCCGATCGCCAGTGCCGCCTCCGACCTCACCAGCACGCCGCCCGACTCCTCGTCCACCAGCATCACCGAGTCGACGTTCGCCAGCTCCGGATGCGCCGCGATCACCCCGCTCCCGTATACGCCCTTCAACGCCGCGAACTTCAGCGTCTTCTGCCGGTCGTGCCGCAACACGAGCTTCACCGCCCAGTCACAGAACCCGCAGTTGCCGTCATAGAGCAGCACCATCCCGTTCACGTCACGGCGAGAGCCGCTCGCGCACCCATACGCCCGCCTTCTCGCGCCGGAACCTGATCCGGTCGTGCAGGCGGCTCGGCCTCCCCTGCCAGAATTCGATCGCATCGGGGGTGATCCGATACCCACCCCAATGTGCCGGCCTCGGAATGCTCCCACCTGCGAACTGCGCCTCGAGCTCCGCAAAGCGTGCCTCGAGCTCCTCGCGCGTCGCGAGCACTTCACTCTGATGCGACGCGTGCGCTCCGATCTGGCTCGCTTCGGGCCGCTTCGCAAAGTACTCGTCGGACTCTTCCTGAGTGACCATCGACACGCTGCCGTCGATCCGGATCTGCCGCTCGAGCTCGGGCCAGAAGAAGCACACCGAGACGCGAGGGTTCGTGCCCATCTCGCGCCCCTTGCGGCTCGCATAGTTCGTAAAGAACATGAACCCGTTCGTGTCGTAGCCCTTCAGCAGCACGACACGCGTCGTCGGCTGCCCCTCGTCGCCGACCGTCGCGAGCGTCATCGCTTCGGGTTGCGGGTTTCCGCTTGCGATCGCTTCGTCGAACCACCGGCCAAAGAGCGCGAACGGATCGTGCCCCGCATCAGCCTCGGTCAGCCCCTGCAGCGTGTAGTCCTTGTGGACGTGTGTCAGGTCATTGCTCATCGGTTCGCATCCCTTGTTGTACCGCGCCAAAGCGGGTTAAATCTCCGCACGGTCACCATTTCGAGCGGCGCGGGCCCGTGCGGCACGGGCGAGAAGATATCACGTCAGGAGCACGCTGTGCCCAACGATCCGCAACTCACCATTTTGTGCCTCGCGAGCTATTTCAAGGGCGAGGACTTTCTGCGCGAAGCCAAGCGACAGGGGTGCCACGTCATCCTGCTGACCCTCGAAAAGCTGCACGACGAGCCCTGGCCGCGCGAGGCGATCGACGAGTTCTACTACATGCCCGAGCTGTCGGAGCGCGACGAGACGATCCACTCGGTGAGCTTTCTCGCGCGCACGCGAAAACTGGACCGCATCGTTCCGCTCGACGACTACGACGTCGAGACCGCCGCCGTGCTGCGCGAGCATCTGCGCATCCCGGGCATGGGCGACACGACCGCCAGGTACTTCCGCGACAAGCTCGCAATGCGCGTGAAGGCGCGCGATCACGGCATTCTGGTGCCGGAGTTCGTGCACGTGCTGAACTACGACGCGCTCCGCGAGTTCATGGAGCGCGTGCCGGGACCGTGGGTCCTCAAGCCGCGATCGGAAGCCGCTGCGGTCGGCATCCGAAAGGTCCATTACGCCGACGAGCTGTGGCCGCTGCTCGACGTGATGCACGACCGGCAGAGCTACTACGTGCTCGAGCAGTTCGTCGCGGGCGACATCTTCCATATCGATTCGATCGTGTCGGAGCGCGAGGTCGTGTTCGCGGTCGCGCACAAGTACGGCAACCCGCCGATGAGCGTCGCGCACGACGGCGGGATCTTCACGACGCGAACGCTGCCGCGCGACTCGGCGGACGCGCAGGCGCTCGAGTCGCTCAACCGCGAGCTGATGGCGACGCTCGGGCTCGTGCGCGGCGTCACGCACACCGAGTTCATCAAGGGAGCGGCGGACGGGCGGTTCTATTTCCTCGAGACGGCGTCGCGAGTCGGCGGCGCGAACATCGCCGAGACGGTCGAGGCCGCGACCGGCATCAACCTTTGGAACGAGTGGGCACGAATCGAGATCGGGTCCGACGAAGTGCCGTATCATCTGCCGCCCCATCGTGAGGAGTACGCGGGTATCGTGATATCGCTCGCGCGGCAGGAGACGCCCGACACGTCGTCGTTCGACGATCCCGAGATCGTGTGGCGATTGAACAAGGACCACCACGTCGGGCTGCTGGTGCGGTCCACGGATTCGGCTCGGATCGAGCAGTTGCTCGACGCATATCAGCAGCGGATCGCGACCGAGTTCCACGCGTCGATGCCGGTGCCGGACAAGCCGACGTGATGAGGCGGATGCCGCAGATTTTCGCGGATATTCGCGAATATTAGCGGATCTGATCGACGATGGACGCTTCGGAATTCACTGCAATCGGGTCCGACGAGATCCTGAACCAGCCTCCGGCTCTCGAGAACACCAACCTGTTCGCGACGGACGTCGTGCTCCGCGAGGCGCTCGAGCGCGAGGGCGGCGGCTGGATCGCGGGGCGTGCGCACGAATTCGGCGAGGTGCTCGGGCGGAGCGAGACGCTGAAGCTCGGCGTGCTCGCCAATCGCTTCGCGCCCGAGCTCCGGACGCACGACCGGTTTGGTCATCGGATCGACGAGGTGGAGTTCCATCCGGCCTGGCACGAGCTTATGCGGCTGGGTCTCGCTCAAGAGGTCCACGCGCTGCCGTGGACGAGCGACCGCGCCGGTGCGCACGTTGCGCGCGCTGCGCTGATGTTCCTTCGCCACCAGGTCGACGAAGGCACAAGCTGTCCGCTGACGATGACGTTTGCGGCGATTCCATCGCTGCGCCTGCAACCGGACATCGCCGCGGAGTGGGAGCCGCGCGTGCTTTCGACGGAGTACGACCCACGATCGATCCCGGCCGATGGAAAGCGCGGCGCGCTCATTGGGATGGCGATGACGGAGCGGCAGGGCGGCTCGGACGTCCGCGCGAATACGACGCGCGCCCGTCCCGTGGCGGCGCGTGGGCCGGGCGAGGCCTACACGATCGACGGTCACAAATGGTTCTGCTCGGCGCCGATGAGCGATGCGTTCCTGATCCTGGCGCAGGCTGAAGGCGGGTTGTCGTGTTTCCTGCTGCCGCGTTGGCAACCAGACGGTACGCGCAACGGGTTTCACATCCAGCGGCTGAAGGACAAGCTCGGGAACCGATCGAATGCATCGAGCGAGGTGGAGTTCCACGGCGCGTGGGCGCGGCTCGTCGGCGACGAGGGGCGCGGCGTGGCGAGCATCATGGAGATGGTGCGCCACACGAGGCTCGATTGCGCGATCGGGTCGGCGTCGACGGTGCGGCGCGCGGTAGCGGAGGCGACACATCACGCGGCGCATCGCTCGGCGTTTGGCAGGCGGCTGATCGAGCAGCCGCTGATGCAGAACGTGCTGGCCGATCTGTGCGTCGAGTCTGAGGCGGCGACGGCGCTTGCGATGCGCCTGGCGCGTAGTTTCGACGAGGCGCTCGGTGACGAGCGGCAGCGGCGATTCAGCCGAATTGCGACGGCTATCGGCAAGTACTGGGTGACGAAACGCGCGGTGGCGGTGGTGGCCGAGGCGCTCGAGGTGCTGGGTGGGAATGGCTACGTCGAGGAGGCGCCGCTGGCGAGGTTGTATCGGGATGTGCCGCTCAATTCTATCTGGGAGGGTTCGGGCAACGTGCAGTGCCTCGACGTGCTGCGCGCGATGCGGAGAGAGCCGGAGACGGTCGACGCGTTGTTCGAGGAGTTGCGGCTGGCACGCGGCGTGGACGCGCGGCTGGATGGGTTCGTCTCGCGCATCGAAAGCGGGCTCGCGCGCGATGCCGAAATCGAGTCCCAGGCGCGCCGCATCGTCGAGGATCTGGCGCTGGCGCTCGAAGGCGCGTTGCTGGTCCGCGCGGGGAATTCGGCCGTCGCAGAAGGCTTCTGCGCCTCACGCTTCTCGCAGGACCGTTCGTTCGCCCTCGGTACGCTTCCATCCGGCACGGACTTCAATGCCATCATCGAACGGAACAGGCCGCAGATGAACGCGAATGAAGGCAGGTGATCTCGATCGATCCGAATCCTCGCGCTGGAGGTAGTCGCATGCCACGTATTCCGATCCGCATCCTCTCACTCGCGATCGTGCTGGCGGCCGGCAGCGTGCCCGCTGCACCTCGGTCCCCGTCGCGAGCGCTCGCCACGAAAACTGCTGTTTCGCGAGACGCCGAGATCGCCGCGGCCGTCGCGCCAGTCTTCGTTCAAGGGCTTGGCGACACGCCACGGTTCGACTACATCACCCGATTCGACTTTGACGGCGATTGGAAAGGGGACAACAACTGGTCGAACGCCGAGAAGACCCAGTATCCGCTTGGCGCGTACGTCTACTTTGACGTCAAGGAGACAGAGACGCACGTCTTTGTTCAATACGCTTGCTTCCATCCCCGGGACTACAAGGGCGGCAGCACCAAAGGCGTCATTCTGAGCAACCTGATCCAGGCCGGGACCGAGAAGTACGGCAAGTACGATCCGACGGGCAAGTCGGACGAGGCCGTGCTGGCGCACGAGAACGACCTCGAGGGCTGCGTCGTCGTGGCGAAAAAGAAGGGGCCCGGCGCGACGGACCTGAATGTCGTCTTCGTCGAGACGCTCGCGCACAACAAGTTTCTCAAGTACGTTGCGGGCACCGTCACAAAGAACAATTTCGAACGCGTCCCGATGGACGGCGAGCACCCGTTGCTCTTCGTCGAGCCGAAAGGCCACGGCATCGAGGCGTCGGCAGGCGCCACCGCAGACGCGAAGCGGGAAGCGGTCAAGTCGCTTCTTACGTACCGCGTAACCGGCGCCGCGGACGACCCCGACAAGCGGTCCGGCGACGGCGTCGGGTATGCGCTCATCCCCATGGAATCCACCTTATGGCGCCAGGCGGCCGGCGCACCAAACGATACCTATGCCGAGACCTCGACGTTCGGCACGTTCTCGGTCAAGACCGCCGGCGCGAAGCCGGGAACGCGCACGGCGAAGGTTGGGACGCTGGGTTCGGCGTTCAACGGCAAGGAGGGCGGCAAGAACATGGCGCGGCCGCCGTGGGGCTGGTTTGACAGCGCTGAGAAGGACCGCCCGCTCGGCGAGTGGTTCTTTGACCCGGCCGGAACCATCAACCGGCACTTCACGACCGGGTCGAAGTTCTCGCTCGTGTACGTGCAGAACCGCCCGCTCGGAATCCAGCCGAAGTAACGAAGCAGCTGCCGCAGATATTCGCGAATATTCGCGGATATTCGCGGATCTGATCGACTACTCCTGAACGTTGCGCGCGAGCCGGAAACCCAGCAACGCGTTCGCGTTCTTTGGCGCGAGCCAGAACCGATACCCGGGCTTTGCCGCGTCGGCGTCGTCGTTCCAACTGCCGCCGCGCACGATCCGGCACGCCGACTTGGACGCGCTCATCGACGGATGCACCGGGTCCATCTCGTCGTCGGCCGTGTACGGCACGTGCCAGTCCTCGCACCACTCGAGCACGTTGCCCTGCATGTCGTACAGACCGAACGCGTTCGGCTGTTTCGATCCGACCGGATGGGTCTTGCCCCTGGAGTTCGCCTGTGTCCACGCCGTCGCGTCCAGCCCGAGTGTGTCGTCAGTCGTCGACCCCGCGCGGCACGCGTACTCCCACTCGGCCTCGGTCGGGAGACGCCATCCGCCGGAAGACTTCGCGTTCAGACGCTTGATGAACTCCTGCACATCCTCGAACGTGACCTGCTCGACGGGCAGGTCGTCTCCCTGGAACCTGCTCGGATTTGAGCCCATGATCGCGGTCCACTGCTTCTGCGTGACCTCGGTCTTTGCGAGCAGAAACGGCACCGAGATCGTCACCTTGTGCAGCGGCTGGTCGTCGGTCTCGCCCTCGGCGTTTCCCATCGTGAACGTGCCCGCAGGCACGACGACCATCGCGACGACCAGGCCGTCGCCCACGTCGAACTCCTTTGTGGGCGGCAGCGGTGTCGCGGGCTCGGCCGGCTGCGGGATGACGACGGTCGTGGTCGTGCCGGTCTTCGGGTCCGTCGTTGTCGTCGGTGTTGTCGCGGGCTTCGTCGCCGGCTTCGTCGTCGGCTTGGTCGCGGGCTTTGTCGTTGGCTTCGGTTTCGGCTTTGTCGTCGGCGTCGTGGTCGGACGGTTGATGATCACGCCGCCGTCCTGCGCTGGAACTCGCATCACCGCACCCGTGGCGAGAAGCGCCGCGATCAGCATAAGCGCGAATCTCTTCACCGGCGGCCCCCCGCGCGCCCGGTGATCACGATCTCGAACACGAGCGTGCCGGTCTCGCCTTCGAGCCTTCGAACCGAGATGTCGCCGTATTCGGACTCGGTCTTGATCGAATCGGCGGAATCCTTTGCCATCTCCTTGAGCGACTCGACATCGGCCGGAGCGAGCGCCGCCAGCGCGGGTCCGCGCAACGGCGCCGGTACGACGTCGCCAGGCCCGGCGAGGACCGCAAGGAATCGCGTCTCGCCCTCGGTCACGGAAAGCGTCAGCGGAAGCCCCGGGAAGACGACGTCCTTGCCCGGCCCGATGGCGTTCGTCTTTGTGTTGGTGTCGGCCGACGGCTGATCGGTCAAGAAGGCTCGGTACGTGCCCTTGGCATCGGGTGCGAGCAGGTAGATCCGCGCGTCCTTTGGCGAAGTGAACCGGATGCGGAACTCTTCGCCGGTGGCGACCGGACCGGCCTGCGTGTCGATCGGCGTGCCGTCCTTGCGCTCGAAGCGCCATCGGACCGCTCCGACGTAGACGGGCGCGGGAGCCGGCGGCGGCGCGACCGTTGTCGGCGTCGCGGGCTTCGGAGCCGGTTCGACCGGTACGGCCGGCTGCGGGGCCGGCGTGCGCGGATAGTAGAGGTAGCCGAGCACTGCGCCCGCGCCGAGCAATGCCACCAGCCCGACCGAGAGAAGCGCGAGCCCCGAACGCGAGCGCTCGGGCGGTCTCGCGGCGATGGTTGGCTCGGGAGCGCCGTACGAAATGGGAGGTGCGGGCGCGGGGAGCGGCGGAGCCGACACCGGCGCGGAGAGCTGCGGTGGAGGCTGCACCGAAACCGGCGGCGGCGGTACGGATACAGGAGGTGGCGCGGAAACGTGCGCGACCGGCGGCGCCGAAACAGGAGGCGGTGCGGCAGATGGCGCCGAATGCGGCGCCGACGGCTGGCCCGTCAGCGGCATCGTCGACTGGAACTGGCCCGGCACCGTCGAACGGTGCGGGTCGTTCGCGGACGTGCCCGACGACACCGGCGGCGCGAGCTGCGTCGGCGTTGCCGAGTTCGGGACCGAGCTGTGCCCTCCCCCCTGAAACTCCGTCGGGCGCGGCGCGTCCGGAACGACGGGCACGCCCGCGAGAATCGTCGCGCGCGCGCCCTGGCCGGGTGCGTGCGTCAGCGCCTCGCGCAACGCCGCGCGCATCTCGACCGCCGAGCGCGGCCTGCCGTCCTTAGCGAGCGCCAGTGTCGAGCGCAGCGTCCACCACATCGCCTCGCTGAAACCGGGGACGATCTCCTGCAACGAGACGAGCGGGTCCGGCCGGCCGTTGAGGATCTCGGTCGCTCGCATGCCGGCGTCGGCCGGAAGCCGGTTCGAGAGCAGCGTGTACATCGTCGCCGCAAGGCTGTAGAGGTCGCTACGAACGTCGGTTCCCTGCCCGTTCATCTGCTCGAGCGGCGCATACGCCGGTGTTCCCGCGACGACGCTGCCCGACAGCATGCGCGACTGGGCCATCAGTGCGCCCTTCGCGAGCCCGAAATCGAGCAGCACGACCTGCCCCTTCGGCGTGAGCTTGACGTTGCTTGGCTTGATGTCGCGATGGATGACCGGCGGGTCCTGTGTGTGCAGGTAGGCGAGCGCGTCGAGCAGCTGCTCGGCCCACGCGACCACCTGGGCGACGTCGAACGGACCGCCGTTTCTCGCCAGAAGCTCCGAAAAATCGCGTCCCTCGACAAACTCCATGACCAGGAACTCGCCCTGGCCTTCGCTGAAATAGTCGATGACGCGCGGGAGCGCCTGATGCTTGAGGTCGAACAGCAGGAGCGCTTCGCGCTCGAACTGCTTCCGGAGGTCCAGCCGGGCGCGGTCGACGAGCGTCTCCTTGAGCGCGACCGGCCGGCCCTGGAACCGGTTGTCGTGCGCAAGATAGACAGCCCCCATGCCACCCTGGCCGAGCTCCTTCACGATGGAGTAGCGGCCCTGAAGTACGGTGTTGGGGGACAGCATTCGGGGATCCTCTCAGCTGAGGCGCGCGGGCAGAAGGAGCGCGCACGCGCGGCGCTGTGCGCATGATAACCCCGTGCGCCGCCGCGTGAAGCGATTTCGCGACAAATACCGCTCGCAAACGCGCAGAATCCCCCAGTTTCCGTGTGCACTTGCGTCCAAAGCCCTCGGAAAGCTGGGTTTATCGGTTGGCATCCGGCGTGCGTTCGCGATCGTAAGGTCGACACGACCTCCAGGAGGAACGCCATCATGTCAAGTACCAGAAAGGAGCGGGATCTCGCCGGTCCGGGGATCGGCACATACGAAGAGATCGAACGGGTCCTGCCCCGCGACTACAAGTCCGCGTTGACGCCCAAGGAGACGCAGCGGGCGATCTTCGCCGTCAAGAACTACATCGAGGAGCACCTGTGCAAGGAGCTCAACCTGATGATGGTCACGGTCCCGCTGATCGTCGACGTCGAGAGCGGCGTCAACGATTACCTGGATCGCGACGGCTC
Organism: Blastocatellia bacterium; assembly: GCA_044224215.1. Classification (GTDB taxonomy): domain Bacteria; phylum Acidobacteriota; class Blastocatellia; order UBA7656; family JADIYM01; genus DAOMFM01. The sequence continues at coordinate 1,006 of JBGAKX010000040.1, read as the reverse complement.
GCGAACGCCCATCGAGTTTCATATCTCGAACGACCGCGATATCCACCCGATCGACGCCCAGGTCGTGCAGGCCGCGACGAAGTGGAAACGCGTCGCGCTGAAGCAGTTCGACATGGCGCCCGGCGAGGGCCTCGTGACCGACATGCGCGCCGTGCGTAAGGACTACTTCCTCGATCACGACCACAGCGCCTATGTCGACCAGTGGGATTGGGAGCGGGTGATCACGCCGGAAGAGCGGACCCTCGAGTTCCTCACGGCGACGGTTGAGAAGCTGTGGAAGGTGATCAAGGGCGCGGAAGTCTATGCGCACGAGATGTTCCCGCAGCTGCGGTCTGACAAGTATCCGCGCCTGCCCGAGAAGCTGACGTTCATTCACGCCGAGGAGATCCTCGAGCGGTACCCGGACCTGCCCCGCAAGGAGCGCGAGACGGCGATCCTGCAGGAGTATCCGGCCGTGTTCATCTACGGGATCGGGTGGAAGCTCGCGGACGGGTATCCGCACGAGCTGCGTGCGGCGGACTATGACGACTGGGTCACACCGACGACGTCAAAGGACGGGCGGCCGATGCACGGGCTGAACGGCGACATCCTGACGTGGAATCCGGTGACGAAGCGCCGGCACGAGCTGTCGTCGATGGGCGTGCGGGTCAATGCCGAGACGCTCCGCCAGCAGCTGGAGATCACGGGTCAGATGGACTTCCTGAAGCTGCCGTACCACCAGGGGATCATCAACGGCGAGCTGCCGCTGAGCATCGGTGGCGGGATCGGTCAGTCACGGACGCTGATGCTGTTGCTGCAGAAGGCGCACCTTGGAGAGGTGAGCGTGACGGTGTGGCCAAAGATCCTGAAGGACATCTGCAGGGAGAAGAACATCCACGTGCTGTAAGGCACAGAGCTGAGCGCGGTAGCGTTCAGGCCCCAACGAGCGCAGCCGAGCGGGCGAGTTGAACGGTTCAACCCACGCACCCGACAGCGCACCTTGGGGCCTGAGCGCTACCGCGCTCAG
>JBGAKX010000039.1:0-34292 GCA_044224215.1 Blastocatellia bacterium | reverse complement strand
AGGTCACATATTCGCGGCGTTTTGCGCGGTACGCCATTCGCACACCCACACAAAAAACCGTTTGGGGTGAGCTGCCAATGGATACCGTCTTTCCCGTCGTCGGATTGTGCGTGCTGGTTCTCGCCGTTGCCCAGATTCTGCGTCTACTCGTCGCCGCCGCGCGTCGCGCCGTGCGTGCGTGGCGCGTGGTCGCGCGCCATGCCGCGCGGGCGCGGAACGCCGAGCGGGCTGCGTGCTGCGCGCGCGAGCACATCGCGTCGGGGTGCGACGCCGGCGCGCGCGATGTGATGCGCGTGGTGCGCGGTCAGACGGGTCTGGACGCGAGCGCGAGCTCCAGCTTGCGGCGGACCTCGTCCTGATGGTCCTCGGGCAATGAACCGAGTTCGAGCGCGAGCTGGTAGAGCCGTGCAGCGCTCTCGAACGCGAGCGAACCGGCGGCGCGGTCCGCGGCCGTCACGGCCTGCTTCGCCGCGAGCCATCGTTCGCCGCCGTCGAGCAGGTGCTGCGCGAGCATCTCCGGATCCGACCGGCCCGACGACTCGAGCGCAAACGCCAGCCTCAGGTGGATGTCCTGGACGGCGCGCGACGTCATGCGACCGAGCAGCGCGCGCCGGATCCGGTCCTGGTAGATCTCGATCAGTTCGCGTTCGTTCAGACGCCGTGTTCTCACGAGGTGATTCAGCCTGAGCTCGTCGATCAAGGGGTGGTCGCTGTCTTCGAGCCACGCGGTCTGTCGCGCGACGTCCAGTTCGATGGGCTGGCCGGCGACAGCGAGTACCTGCAGCAGCCTGCGGGCGGACTCCGGAAACAGCGTGATGCGCTCGTTGATGATCTCGTCGATCAGTGTCCACGTCACGTCGTGCAGGCCAGCCCAGGACGTACCCATCGCCATCGACTCGAGCCCTCCGAACGAGATCGCGTACCGCACCAGCTCATGGATCGAGAACGGGTTGCCGGCTGCCTCCTTGGCAATTGCCTCGGCAAGACCGTCCCGGTTCGCCGTGGCGGTCGGGAGGAGCGAGACCACGAGTGCGCGCGACTCGTCTCCGCTCAGTTCGTTCAGGACGATCTCTTCGGTGTCGACTCCCGCGTCGATCAGTTGGGGAAGAAGCGTCTTGAGGAGCGGGCTCGTGCCCGACTCTTCGGTTCGGTAGGTGAGCGCATAGAACACCGGCGGCGCGTCCGGCGGACGGACGAGGTCGAACAGCAGTTCGCTGCTGTCGACGTCGCCCCACTGCAGATCGTCGATGAAGATGACGACAGGACCTCGTTCCGTCATCTTTCCGAGCAGCGCCCGTAACGCCGCGACCGCGCGCCGGCGTTCGTCGACGGCGTCGCCGGGCTCGGGCCCTTTAAATCGAGCGATCGAGCGAACCTGGCGCAGCACTGGAAAGATCCGCGCGAGCGACGACATGTCGGCCGGGAGCATGGCGGTGGCGACGGGATCCGAAATGGCACGCAGCTGCTGGCTGAGCGCGTCGATCACGCTGTCGAGCGCCTTGTACGGAACGGATTCACGGTCGTAGCACCGTCCCTTCAGCACCACGCTGCCGCGCACGGTCGTCGACAGTCGTTCGACGAACTTGCGAACGAGCGCCGTCTTCCCGATTCCCGAGCTGCCGTGAACGAGCGCGACGACAGGCGTCCCCCGGCGTGTCCGGTCGAACGCGTTCGCGAGCGAACCGAGCTGTCCAAACCGTCCGACGAACGTCGCCGGGCGCGACCCGGGAGGCTCGAGCGTCGTCGTGACACCCGCCGATCCGCCAAGCTTGGCGAGGATCTCGGGGCCCGTCGGACGCGCGGCCGGGTCGCGGCTGAGCAGCGCTGTCGCAAGCGAGGCAAGATCTTCCGGCACGCCCGGCACAAGCGCGCTCGCTGCGGGCGGATCGACCGTCTGTTTCTGGATCAGCACCTCGATGATCTGTCCGGTGAATGGCGCCTTGCCGGTCAGCGCCTGAAACAGCATCGTGCCAACGCTGTACCAGTCGCTCGCTGTCGTCACGGCGGAGCCGAGCGACTGTTCGGGCGACACGTACGTTGGGGTACCGAGCGAGCTGAGGCTCATCGCGTTCCCCTGTGGAGCCAGATCCGCAACAAGGCCGAAATCGAGAATCTTCACGCGGCCGTCGCTCGTGACGAGAACGTTCGAGGGCTTGAGGTCGCGATGGAGTATTCCGGATGCATGCAGCGCCGAGATGCCCTCCGCAAGCTGACGCGCTACGGCACGCAGCCGGTCCGTGTCGACCGGCAGCTGGCCCGTCCGGGAGCGCACGTACTCGAGGAAGTGGACGCCTTCGACGAGCTCCATCGTGAGGAACCAGCGCGTGCCATCCGACACGAGATCGTAGAACGAGACGAGGTTGGGATGACGGACGTTCGCGAGCGCGCGAAACTCGCGCTTGAAGCGGTACAACGACTCGGCTTCGGCCTTGTTGAGCAGTTTCAGCGCAACGATGGCGTTACGTTCGCGGTCGTGTACCCGGTACACGACACCAAAGCCGCCCGAGCCGATGCGGTCGACTACGGTGAAGCGATCGTTGCCATTGAAGTCACCGGAGACGGGCGTGGACATTGTTCCCATTCTCGCGCAGGTGCGGTTCGACGCCAAGACGCAGATGAACGCGGATTTCCTCGGATCTGAGAAGATTCGCGTTTATCTGCGGCTACTTTCTCTCCTCTACGATGATGCGCGTGATGATGACCGGCGGTGTGAGTTGTTCGCCGGCGACCTTCTGGCGCGAGATCGCCTCGGCCACTTCGATGCCGGACAGCACGCGAGCAAACGGCGTGTACTTGCCGTCGAGGTGGTGCGCAGGGCTGAGCATGATGAAGAAGTGGATGCTGCCGCTGTTCGGCTGGTCCGAGTGCGCCATGCCGACCATTCCCCGGTCGAACGCCACGGTCTGCGAAAACTCGTCCGGAACGTTCCAGTGACTGAAGCTGCGCTTTCGATTCGGCGAATCGGCCGCCCAGCCTTCGGGAGAGGCGCCCTGGATCAGCACGCCCGGAATCGCGCGGTAGATCGACGCTCCGTCGTAGAAGCCCGACCGCGCGAGCCGGATGAACTGGCGGGCGTTGTCCGGCGCGGCAGGCAGAAACTCCATGACGATCTCGCCGGCCGGTGTGACGATGCGGGCCTGCAGACGACCGATCTCGTCGGTGGTTGGCGTGACGGGACGGATGGTCACGCTCTTGATCTCGACACGCTCGACGATCTTGTCACCCTGCAGGGGGAGCATCGAGATCGCACGCACGACGTCCATGCCGTCGGTGACCCAGGCAAAGACCGTGTACTTGCCGTCGAGCGACGGCTGGGGCGTGTCGCAGATGAAGAACTGCGTCCCCGAACTGTTGGGCAACGGATTTCCACCGGCGCCCGGGATCGCAACGGCGGACACGGCGCCTGTGTCGTGCTTCACGGTACCGAACTCGTCCGGCAGCAGCTTCAGGCCGCCCGTTCCGTAGAGCGTTCTCTTCTTTGGGTCCTTCGAAACAGGGTCGCCGCCCTGAATGATGGCGTACGGTATCGCGCGAAAGAACGTCGTCCCGTTGAACCCGCCGCTCTGGGCGGTCTCCAGAAAATGCTGAACGTGCTTTGGCGCGACGTTTGGCAGAAACCGCATCGTGATCGCGCCCTTGGACGTCTCGATGACCGCTTCGACCTCGGCGGCGTCCTGTTGGGCAGTCGCGACGGGCGCCGCGCCGGCAATGACGGCCATCGCCGCAAACACGGCTGCGACTGCGCATTTCGTTGCGTTCATAGGTAGTTACAACCCCTCTTCCGCCATCTGAATTGCACGCGTGATGGCGCGCGCCTTGTTGATCGTCTCGATGTACTCCTTGTCTGGCTCGGAGTCCGCGACGATACCGGCGCCGACCTGAAGGTAGGCCTTGTTGCCCTTGATGACCAGCGTCCGGATCGTGATGCACGAGTCGAGATTGCCCGTGTAGTCGACGTAGAACACGGCGCCGGAGTATGGGCCCCTGCGCGTCGGCTCGAGCTCGTCGACGATCTGCATCGCACGCAACTTTGGAGCGCCGGTCACCGTGCCGGCGGGAAAGCACGCCGCGAGCGCGTCAAAGCGGTCCGAGCCCGCACGTAACCTCCCCTTGATGCCCGACACGATGTGCATGACGTGGCTGTACCGCTCGATCGTCATCAGTTCGGTCACCTCGACCGAGCCGAAATCGCAGACGCGTCCCAGATCGTTGCGGCCGAGATCGACCAGCATCACGTGCTCGGCGGTCTCCTTTTCGTCGGTGCGCAGTTCCTCGCCAAGCAGCGCGTCCTCGACATCGGTCGCGCCCCGCGGACGCGTTCCGGCGATCGGTCGATAGTCGACGCGTCTGCCGGTGCAACGAACGAGCATCTCGGGCGAGGCGCCGACGAGCGTCACGTCGCCAAGCCTGAGGTAGAACATGTACGGCGACGGGTTGACGACGCGCAGCGCGCGGTAAATCTGGAAGGGGTGCGCGGTGATGCTCAGCTCGAGACGCTGCGACAGCACGACTTGGAAGGCGTCGCCGGCCGTGATGTACTCCTTGGCGCGATTGACCGCCATCTCGAACAGGTCTCGGTTCATCGTCGAGCGCATCTTTGCGCGCTCGCCGCCGAGCGGCACCGGAACACTCGCCGGTAGTTCGAGTTGCGCCTCCATCGCCGCGATCCGCGCGAGCGCCTGGTCGTATTCGGCCTCGAGCCCTTCGGTGCGCCCGTCGGTGAACACGTTCGAGATCAGCACCATCTCGTGGCGCACGTGATCAAAGGCGACGAGTGTCGAAAAGAACGCGACGATCGAATCGTCGATGCCGAGGTCGTCCTTGTGGGCGTCCGGCAGCTTCTCGAACCAGTGAATCGCGCCGTAGCCCATGAATCCGACGGCGCCGCCGGTGAAGGGCGGCAGGTCGTCCGAGCGGACAGGAACGTAGCGGCCGGCGTAGCGTCGCATCGCCTGGAGCGGCGGCAGGTCGTCGCGGCGCGTGACGCCATTCTCCTCGACGAACACTTCGCCCGATACGACGCGCAGCACCGAGTCCGGTTTCGCGCCGAGAAACGAATAGCGCGCGACCTTCTCGCCGCCCTCGACCGACTCGAGCAGAAATGCGTACGGCGAGTCGCCGGCGATCCTGAGAAACGCCGAAACCGGTGTGAGCATGTCGGCAAGCACTCGCTTGACCACGGGGACGACGGTGCCCTCGCGGCAGTTTGCGAGGAATGCATCGTAGCTCGCAGGCGAGATGCGTTCGTGGTGGTGCTCGTCGACGATGTGCTCCACGCCGTTACTCCTCCCTCGTTCGCGCCGCGTACCGGGGGTCTGCGCTCTTGCCGGCCCGGTCGGCCAGCTCGCGACAGATGTCCTGGAGCCCGAGTCCGCGTTCGACCATCAGCACCAGCAGATGGTAGAGCAGATCGGCCATCTCGGACGTCAGTTCGCGCGCCGAGCCGTTCTTGGCGGCGATGACGGTCTCGGTCGCCTCTTCGCCGATCTTCTTGAGGATCTTGTCGAGCCCGCTGTCGAACAGATACGACGTGTAGGAATTCTCGGGGCGTTCGGCTTCGCGCAATCGGATCAGCGTGTACAGGTCGTTGAGCAGGATGCCGAGCTCCATGGAGTTCATGTCGACGACCGACAACGTCGGCTCGGGGCGTTCTGGAACGCTGACGAGCGATCCGTTGGTCTTCTTTGCGGGTGCTTCGCCTGCGAGCGGGCGAAAGAAGCACGACCGCTCGCCCGTGTGGCACGCGGGGCCGTCCGTGTCAACGCGCACGACGATGGCGTCACCGTCGCAGTCGAGACGCAACTCGACGACGCGCTGCCGGTGCCCCGACGCGGTGCCCTTGTGCCACAGCTCGTTGTGCGTCCGGTTCCAGAACCACGTCTCACCGGTCTGCAACGTGCGCGCGAGGCTCTCGGCATTCATGTAGGCGAGCATGAGGACATCGCCGGTCGTTGAGTCCTGCACAACGGCCGGCACCAGGCCTCGCTCGTCGAACTCTATCTTCTCAATCTCCATGGCACATCGAATGACGGACGTCGTGTCGAACTAGAATGCCGGCACCCAGAATACGCGACCGGACGACGTGACGGACTTGAGGCCTCGTCCCGGAAGCTCCGACTCGTCGACGCCGAGATACGTGAAATGCGGCAAGTCGCTCTGCACCGTCTGGAACCACCCGTGGTGTCCGAGGATCGCGCGAACGCGCGCATTCTCGAATTCGGCAACGTCGAGCGCGAGCATCGACAGATGCTGCGACGTGCCGGGAGCGGCGACCGAGTACAGGATCGACTTTGAGAAGTCGGTGCTGAACCAGATGCCCTTCTTTTCGAGCTCGAGCACTTCGGGAACCTGTTCGTGCGGCGCGAGCGCCCGAATGCGGGCAGCGTCGGCCTGGGTAATCCGCTTTGCGGCGACCCAGTGCCGGAGTGCCGGATCGACGCGGCTCTTCCACAGCGACACGGTTTCCGCGTAGCTGCGGCGCGCGGCATCCGAGCCGCGGGGCGTGATGCTGAGGCCCGCCGCGGAGGCCTCGGCAACCGCGGCGCGCAGGGCGACCATCGCCGGCTTCTGCAATTCGATGCTGAACCTTCCGACGGTTTCGCGCGAGACGTCGACCGTGGCCTGCCAGCCGGACACTTCGGCGTCGCTGGTGAACAGAACGGTTGGCGGAGGCACGGCGCCGCCGCCGGCGACGAACATTGCTCCGTAGTCGGCAAGCACGCGCATCTGTACCGGGTCGTTGCGGTCAATGGCAACACTCGTGAGCATGTCGGAAAACCTCGCTGATCCCGTCGCGGTCAGCGACACGGGCTCCTGCGTCTGCGCGCCGTTCCCGCCTGCGGGCGCGCTCGCCAGCCCCGGACCGCAACCCGCAACCGCCATGGCCACGAAGATGGCGGCAAGGAGTGCCGCCGAGCGCTGACTGTTGGACGTGCCTGTCATGTCTCGAGGAACCGGGCGCCGAATCCTGCGTGCGAGCAGGTTCAGGCAACGCGGACGATTCCATCGTACGCTATAGCCCGCAAACCCGGTGCGTCAAGGAGCGGCCCGATTGCGCGTTCGGCGCAAATCGTCCCGTCCAAAGGTGGTTTCGCGATCGGGTGATTCCTGATGTAGCCTTGCCCCGGCGCCGTCCCGCGGTCGATCACGCACGGACGGTGCGGACAGACTTCGAGGTCGGACAATGTTCTGCCAGACGTGCGGTACCGAGATGAACAAGGGCGCCCGGTTCTGCCCGAAGTGCGGCTCCGAGGCCGTGTCGCCGGACGCGTCGGGCAAGGGTGGCGGTGACGCCAACATCGGCCGCACGATCGAGGGAAAGTACCGGATCGAGTCAAAGCTCGGCGAGGGCGGCATGGGCGCGGTGTACCGGGCGTCGCGAATACTGATCGGCGATACGGTCGCGCTCAAGATCCTCAGGCCCGACACCATGAGCGACCCGCGCGCGGTCGCCCGGTTCCGGCGCGAAGCGCAGGCGGCGGCGCGCCTCAAGCACGAGAACGTGGTCGTGATCCACGACTTTGGCGTGGCGGGGAACGACCTGGCGTTTCTCGTCATGGAGCTCGCCGATGGCGAGGACCTGCGGACCGTGCTCACCCGCAGCCACACGATCGAGCCGTCGATGACGGCCGATTTGATGGACCAGATCGCGTCGGCGCTCGACGAGGCGCATCAGCATGGAATCGTCCATCGCGACCTCAAGCCGGAGAACATCCTCGTGCGTCAGACCGCGCGCGGTGTGCGCGTGAAGGTGCTCGATTTCGGGATCGCGAAGCTCAGGGACATCACGGGGACTTCGGGTCCGCTCACGCAGGTCGGCACCGTGATGGGCACGCCGTTCTACATGTCGCCCGAGCAGTGCATGGGGCGCGAGGTCGACAACCGGTCGGACATCTACAGCCTTGGCGTCATTCTGTTCGAGTTGCTGACGGGAAGCGTGCCCTTCAACTCGCCAAGCGCGTCGGCGCTTGTTGTGCAGCACGTCAACGACGTGCCTCCGATGCCCCGCAGTATCAATCCCTCGATCACGCCTGCCGTCGAATCGGTCATCCTGCGGGCACTGCAGAAGGATCCGAACGCGCGCCAGCAGACGGCAGGGGATGTCGCTCGCGAGCTGCGCGACGCGCTGCGGGGCGTGGCGCCCGCGGCCACGGTGCCGGTGTCGCAGGTCCCGGTGGGAGCCCAGACGTCGCCGGTTCGACCGATGGCTGCGACCGACGCGGTGTCGTCGGTCGCGACGCCGCAGCAGGTGACGCCGCCGATTCCGCAGCCGCTGGTCCATCCGTACGTGCCGACGCCGGCCGAGGCGCCGCGGTCGTCAATTCCGTTGATTGCAAAGGTTGCCGGAGCGCTGCTGCTCGTCGTGATCGGCGCGGGTGGTGCAGTGCTTGTGAAGTATGCAATCGACGGCGAGATGCCGTTTGGTCCGAAGCGGACGAATTCACAGACTCCCGTCGAGGTGGGGCAGAACGATCCGCAGGCATCGAAGCCCGGTGTGGTCGCGACGCCCAATTCATTGCCAGCGCCGGTCACGCCGTCGGAGAACCGGAACGCGGCGCCACAGAAGGAGCCGCCGGCACAGCAGCCCGAAACCAAGGACGTCGGTCGGTACGGCACGGTGGCGAGGTCAAAGGTGATGCTGCGTGACAAGCCGAGCATACGGTCGCGTCCGATCGGTCAGCTTGGCCCGAACGAGCGTGTGGAGATTCTCGAGACGACCGAGAATTCGGATCAGCACGAAGCCGTCGTGGCCCGCAAGGCGGCGTTTGGACCGGCCGGCAAGTACGACACGATCGAGCTGCCGCCGGGACGCGCTGTCTACATCCTCGACGAGAACGGCGACGAGTATTTCGTCGAGACGACGGACGGCGGCCGGACGGTTCGCGGGTACATCAAGAAGGCGGCGGTGAGCACTGCGGCGAGGTCGTGGTTCAAGGTTCGCAGCGCGGCCGGGAAGACGGGCTGGGTGAAGGCTGAGTTGATAACGGTGGAGTAACCTCACCGCCGAGCCGATCGCGTGAGCGATCGGGGAAGGTCCTCGGCGCGCGCACCGTAGGGTTCCGCCGATCCCTGACGGGATCGGCTCTGCGTCTCACGCGCCCGCCAGCGCTTTCAGGTGCGCCTCGACCGACCGTCCGAGCGCATCCAGGTTGTAGCCGCCCTCGAGCAGGCTCACGAGACGTCCACCGGCGTGGCGTCGTGCCCAGTCGGTGGCGATCTCGGTCATGCGCGCATATCCGGCCTCGGTGACGAGCGTTGACGAGAGTGGATCCTCGGCGTGCGCGTCAAAGCCCGCCGAGACGAGCACGATCTCGGGTCGGAATTCGGCGATCGCCTGCGTGAACTCGCCTTCGAGCACACCGAGCCACTCACGGTCGCCGGTGCGCGCCTCCATCGGAGCGTTCAACGTTGCGCCGAGGCCTTCGCCGATGCCCCGTTCGTGCGCGGCGCCGGTGCCCGGGTAGTGCGGGTACTGATGAATCGACAGGTAGAACACTCCCGGATCGTCTTCGAACAGGTGCTGCGTCCCGTTGCCATGGTGGACGTCCCAATCCAGGATCGCGACACGCGTGAAACCGTGCGCTGCGCGTGCATGCTCGGCAGCGACCGCGACGTTGTTGAACAGACAGAAACCCATCGCGGTAGCATTCTCTGCGTGATGACCGGGAGGCCGGACCGCGCAGAACGCCGCATCAACCTCTCCCGACACGACCATGTCGACGGCCTGGCATGCGCCGCCAGCCGCGAGCAACGCAGCCCGATGGCTTTCCGGGACGACCCCGGTATCCGGGTCGAGCGACGCCGGTCCTCGAGCGCATACCGCTTCGATATGACGGACGTAGTTCGGATCGTGGACTGCGGCGAGTTGCTCGAACGTCGCAGGGTCCGGGTCCACGATCGTGAGCTCCTCCCAGAAGCCGTCGCGACGGAGCCGTTGCTCGATCGCGTCGAGCCGGCGGGGCGTCTCGGGATGCTCGGGCCCGCTGTGGTACGGACCATTTCTATGTCCGCGGAATTCGGCGCTGTTTACATAGGCAATCACGGCCCGATTCTAGCCGTTCCGAGGCGAGGCGGAAACCGCGCGTATCCCGCCGAGACGAAAGCGATTTTGTAGCTGATTGACTCGCCCAAATCGTTGTGCTATAGCCTTGCACCATACAAGGTCAGGCCTCGCTTGGCTTGGACGAATTGTTGCTTGGGCGGCCTCCCGGTCAACTCGGTATGGGGGTTCCTTGCAACCGCCCACTTTCTACTGAACCTGCTCGAATCGACTCGGCGAGTTTTCTTCGCCGAAGCCCAAAATCTGCGACCAATCGGCTATCTGTGGTCGAGGCCGCCGTCCGGTCCCTTGAATTGCGAAACCACGAGGACAGCAAAATGCGATCGACGCGCGTTTGCACGCTCTTGCTCTCATTCTCCCTAGGTCTGCTGCTTGGCGCTTTTGCCGGGCGCGACGCGTATGCCGCGACGCAACAGCCGGCTGCCAGTCCTGACGCCGCTGCGTCTGTAGCGGCCTCGGACGCCAAGGGCGAAACGGCGACCACTTCGGACACCGCGAAGGATGCCGGAGCTGCAGCCCAGGAGGGCGAGCACAAGGCCGAGGGTCACGGGGCCGAGCACGCCGAGGGCGTTGATCCGAAGATGCGCGGGACGAGCGCCGCGCCTGAGGGTCATCCCAGCGGAGCGGCCGGAAAGTCGCGTGTCGAAGTCGAGGATGGCGAGGGCGACGACCGCGGCGTGCCAAAGCCCGACCGTTGGCGGTTCGGCTTCCCACCCGACACGCGACACGAGCATGGACGCAAGCGCGATCCGTACCACCAGAACTGGCTCAAGGGCGATTACCCGATCAAGGGCAACGACATCTTCTTCAACATGACGCTCGAGAGCGTCAGCCTGTTCGACGGCCGGCGCGTGCCGAGCCCTAGCAATCTCGATGCCGCCCGTCCGGGCAGCCAGGAGTTCTTCGGGAAGGGTGGCCAGTTCTTCTACGCGAACACGTGGCGTGCCGGGTTCAGCATCTTCAAGGGCGACACGTCGTTCCAGCCGGTGAAGTGGGAGATCAAGATCACACCGGTCTTCAACGTGAACTACCTCCACACGGAGGAACTGGGACTTGTCAACGTAAGCGTACTCGAAGGGAAGACACGCCTTGCCGGACACACCAGTCTTCAAGAGGCTTACTTCGAGCTCAAGCTGAACGACAACCCGCGGCTGTTCCCGTTCCTTCCGCGCAAGGGCGACGACCGCGTCGAAGAAGGCGATACGTGGAAGTCGCCGACGTACGACTTCAACGCCGTGCGGACGGGCATCCAGCGGTTCACGAGCGACTTCCGCGGGTTCATCTTCTCGGACGAGAACGCGGCGGTCCGGTTGTTCGGGACGATGGGGGCGAATCGCTACCAGTACAACATCGCGTACTTCTACATGCTGGAGAAGGACTCGAACTCCGGCCTGAACACGTTCGGCTCGCGGCACCAGAGCGTGTACATCGCGAATCTCTACCGTCAGGACTTCCTGTTCAAGGGATGGAACGCCGAGCTCAGCTTCCACTTCAACAATGATCGAGCCGGCCGTGACGACGACGAGGGCGGCGGCAACTTCAAGTTCGACAACAACGGGTTTCTCGTGCGTCCGGCCGCGACGGGCGACTTCACGCCGCACCAGCTGAACGTCGCGTACCTCGGTATGGCGAGCGATGGTCACATCGGACGCATCGGCGTGAGCCACGCCGCGTACTGGGCCCTCGGTCACGACAGCCACAACCCGCTCGCGGGGCGACCTGTCCACGTCAACGCGCAGATGGCCGCGCTCGAACTCTCCTACGACCGGGACTGGCTCAGGCCAAAGGCATCGTTCTTCTTCTCGTCGGGCGACAAGTATCCCCGCGACACGGTCGCTCGAGGATTCGACTCGATCCTCGACAACGTGAACTTTGCGGGCGGCGGCCAGGGCTTCATCGTCAATCCGACGCTGACCCAGCAGGACCGCACGCTGATCAACCCGAACATCCCGATAGGCGTCAGCTTCTGGGATCGCGAGGCGATTCGTTTGACGGGGTCCAATGTCGGGCTGCAGCAACCGCAGAGCCTGATTCCGAGCCTTCGCAGCAGCAAGGATCAGGGGCAGTCGAACTTCATCAATCCGGGCATCATGATCGCGAACGCCGGTCTCGATGCAAAACTCACTCCCAAGCTGCTCGGCACGGTCAACTTCAACTACCTCCGGTTCCACCACGTGGAGCCCATTCAAGAGGTGCTGTTCCAGAACACGATCCACCAGGAGATCGGCTGGGACTACGCCTTCGGGTTCCAGTACCGGCCGTACCTGAACGAGCAGTGGATCATCCAGGGCGGGTTCTCGGCACTCGTGCCCGGCCAGGGGCTCAAGGACATTTACGGATCGCCGGTGATCTATTCCGGATTTCTGCTCGTGAAGTTCGCGTTCTGAGCTTCAGGGTCTCCTTCTCGCGGAGTTGCAAACCACGCTCCGCGCTCTCGCGTGAGTCTCGTCATCAGCAGGTGCTCGAGGGATTATGATCAGCCAAACGAAGCGCTTCATCGTCATTCTCTTCTTCGTTCTCGTTACAGCCGCGGGTGTATTCGCGAACCGTGGCGCTGCAGGTTTCACGGCGCAGGGTGAAGGCCAGGCAAAGCCGGCCGAAACACCGGCCGCCGCCCAGGCGCCGGCCGCAAAGGCGGAGAAGAAGGGATCATTCGACTCGGCACAGAAGCAGTCAGAGGCCGACAAGAAGAGCGCCGGGTGCATCTCGTGCCATTCGTACGACAAGCAGGCCGAGCCGCTGTCGATGCACCCGTTCGGTCCGGACAACATCGGATGCGCCGATTGCCACGGCGGCAACTTCGACGTGATGAAGCCCGAAGGCACCAAGAAGGGCGATCCGACGTTCGAGAACGCAAAGGACCAGGCGCATCCAAAGGCGCGGTATCCGGACATCTGGAAACGCGATGGCAAGGAGACTGGCGCGAATCCAATCCGGCTCAGCGCGATGATGAATCGTGAGAGCCTCGAGTACATCCAGTTCGTGAACCCTGGCGACACGCGAGTCGCCGACCGAACGTGCGGCACGTCCGGATGTCACGAAAAGGAAGTCGCGAACGTCTACACGAGCATGATGAAGCATGGCGCGCTCCTGTGGGAGGCGGCGCTCTACAACAACGGCGGCTTCAACCTGAAGAACGGCCGGTTTGGCGAAAGCTACACGAGAGAAGGTCAGCCCGAGCGTCTCTATCCGGTGGAGCCCATCGACGACAAGGACGCGTGGCAGAAGCTGATCCTCCATGGAATGGTTCCGTATCTCGATCCGCTCCCGCGGTGGGAGATCTCGCAGCCGGGCAACGTCCTTCGCGTGTTCGAACACGGCGAGGATCGGCTCAGCCTGCGCGGATTCGGCACGTCGAACCGCACGGATCCCGTCTTCCTCGGCCTGCAGAAGACGCGTCTGCTCGATCCGACGCTGAACTTCCTCGGCACGAACGATCAGCCGGGCGACTACCGGTCGAGCGGTTGCAGCGCGTGCCACGTCCAGTACGCCAACGACCGGCAGATCTCCCACGGCGCGGTCGTCCCGCGCAGCGACATGCGGACGAGCTTTGCGAACAACGGCACGTCGCAGTCGACCGACCCGATGACGGGACCTGCGGCGAGTTCCGGCGAGCCCGGGCATCCCATCCGTCACACGCTGACAAACAACATCCCGTCCAGCTCGTGCATGGTGTGCCACATGCATCCCGGCACGAACATGGTCACGACCTACTACGGGATGATCTGGTGGGACAACGAGACCGACGGCGACCAGATGTATGCCGACAAGATCAAGGATGCGGACGCGGCCAAGACTCAGAGAATCGGAAACCGCAACCCCGAGGAATCGGCACTTCGCGGCAAGTGGGGCGAGCTCGACTTTCTCCAGGACGTCGGCAAGCCCGGCGGCGAAATCAACAAGAACCTCAAGGTGACCCAGTTCGGAGACTTCCACGGCCATGGCTGGGTCTATCGCGCGGTGTTCAAGTCGGATCGCCACGGCAACTATCTTGATCACTCGGGGAATATTGTCAGCGGTGTGAACGGCGACGTGCTTGCGCAGGCGATGACTCCGGACAAGGACCCCAAGACGGGGCTCCCGATGCTCAAGGACGGCGTCCCTGTTCACATGCAGGACATCCATCTCGAGATGGGCATGCAGTGCGTGGACTGCCACTTCAGCCAGGACGGCCACGGCAACGGCAACCTCTACACCGAGGTTCGCAACGCGATCGAGATCGACTGCATCGACTGCCATGGGACGATGAGCGACTATGCGACGTTGTTGACGTCGGGGCCTGCGGCCCAGACGGCCAACGGCAAGCGCGGTCGCGACCTGTCGAAGCAGAAGACCAAGTTCATGATCGACGGCAAGGTCAAGGAGGTGTCGATCCTCCAGAAGGTGACGCGCGACATCGAGCCTGGCAAGCCGATACTCAAGACGGCCGCCATCGCGACGACGACCATCAAGAAGGGCGACATTGTGCAGGCGTCCTACACGGACCCGACGAAGGTCTGGCGCGTCAAGCAGACCAAGGACACCGTTGTGAAGACCGGGAATCACCCGGAGGACTACAGCGAAAAGTCGGCGTATGCCAAGACCGTGCAGATTGACAACGCAACGTGGGGCGACCCGAACGCACCAGAAGACAAGATCGCGCACCAGGATCAGAAGATGACCTGTTTCGCGTGCCACACAGCCTGGACTACGAGCTGCTTCGGCTGCCATCTCCCGATGCGCGCCAACAAGGAGCAGTCGATGAACCACAACGAAGGCGAGCAGTCACGCAACTGGACGAACTACAACTTCCAGACCTTGCGTGACGACATCTACATGCTCGGCCGCGACGGCACCGTGCTGGGTTCTCGCATCGCGCCCGTCAGGTCGTCGTGTGCCGTGCTCGTCAGCTCCCAGAGCATCAACCGCGAGTGGTTCTACTCCCAGCAGCAGACGATTTCGGCTGAGGGCTACTCGGGCCAGGCCTTCAGCACGTACATGCCTCACACGGTTCGCGGCAAGGGCGAAACCAAGCAGTGCGAGGACTGTCACATCAACAAGAACAACGACAACAACGCGGTCATGGCGCACGTGACGGTTCAGGGCACACACGCCGCGAACTGGATCGGGCGGTATGCCTGGGTTGCCGAGGGCGGCGACGGCATCGACGCCGTGGTCGTCACGGAGCGTCGAGAACCTCAGGCCGTATACGGCAGCACGCTCCATCGGCTTGCGTTCCCCGACGAATACAAGGAGTTCGTCAAGGACGGCCGCAAGCTCGACGAGTCGTACGGCCATCACGCAAACGGCGAGGCGCTGAGCATCCAGGCCCGCGGCGAGTACCTGTACGTCGCGAACGGCAAGAAGGGGCTCTGGGTCTACGACATCTCGCGAATCGACGACAAGCTCTTCTCCGAGCGTATTTCGACGTCGATCGTGTCGCCGATCGGCCAACGCCTGTACCTCGATACGAAGTATGCGACGGCGGTTGCGTCGCCGACGACGCTCGGTGTCGACCCGACGGCGAGCATCTTCTACCTGACCAAGGTGCCGCTCAGCGAGCACTACCGCATGCACATCGAGGAGAACCAGGAAGGGCCGTATCGCATCAATCACAACTGGGCCCGGAAGATGCGCTACGAGGGCAAGGCGGACGGCGAAGCGATGTACGATCCGCAGCTCATCAACCCGCTCTACGCGTTCCTCTATGTCACCGACAAGTACGAGGGGCTCATCCAGACCAGCGCGGCAACGCTTCTCGACGGCGATCCCGAGAACAACTTCCTGAAGCGTGCCGAGTATGCCAACGGCCAGGACCACTGGAATCCCGACGGCGTGCTCGACGGCGCGGTGAACATCCGTACTGCCGGCAACTACGCGTACATCTGCGCCGATCGCGGCGTGGTCGTTGTCGACATCAGCGGTTTTGACGACAAGCTGCGGCCCAATCCCAAGGTCGTCAAGATCCTGCCGGCCGTCAAGCCGACGTCCGTCCAGGTTCAGTTCCGCTACGGGTTCAT
The DNA here is from genome assembly GCA_044224215.1 of Blastocatellia bacterium. Classification (GTDB taxonomy): domain Bacteria; phylum Acidobacteriota; class Blastocatellia; order UBA7656; family JADIYM01; genus DAOMFM01. The sequence continues at coordinate 18,233 of JBGAKX010000039.1, read as the reverse complement.
CACGGACGCCGAGGGGTTGAAGGTGTTCGACCTCACCAATCCCAACGACCCCCAGATGGTCCCGGGAGCGATCGTGCGCATCGCGAACGCAAACTCCGTCTATCTGTGCCGAAGCTATGCGTTCGTTGCCGCGGGACCGCAGGGCCTCGCGATCGTCAACATCGAGAAGCCGACCGAGCCGAAGGCCTTCCCGTGGCTGCCCGGGCTGTACTTCAACGCAAACGGCGCGATCAACGATACCCACGACGTGAAGATCGGCATGACGAACAACAGCCTTTTCGCGTATGTCGCGGATGGAAAGAACGGCATGCATGTCGTTCAGTTGATGTCGTACGACGACACGCCGGGTATCTACGGGTTCGCGCCGCAACTGTCGCCAAAGCTGATCGCGACCAAGAAGACTGGCGGACCGGCGCTGGCAATCTCGGAGGGCATCGATCGTGACCGTGCGGTCGACGAAAGCGGAAACCAGCTTGCGGTGTTCGGTCGCCGCGGCGCACGGCCGTTCAACCTCGCCGAGATTCGCAAACTGTTCATCAGCTCGACGACGGGCGAACCGTACACGGTGTCGAACACACCGCCGGGACCGCCAGTCGCTGTAACTGAACGACCCGAACCGCAAACGGCGAATGCCGACGATGACCAGCCCGGCGAACTCGCCGCGCAGCAACGGCCGGCGCTCTTTGACGTTGTCTCTCTCCTGCTGCCTATGGGCCTCCTGCTCAGGATGCGCCGTCGGGGCAGGCCAAGACAGTCGAAATAGCACTCTGCGGAAACCTCGTCGCGGGGAGTTGTTTTATGCTCCCCGCGTCGTTGTCTCTGGCGAAAGCCGGTATTGACAAGCACTGACTGACGGACCGGCACAGGGACGACCTGTTGGTACGTCCCGAAATGATGGGTGGCTGGCATGCGACCCACACACATACCGAAAGGAGCGAGCAGTGGCATCCTCAACAGACAATCCCTTGCGAGAAGGTGTGAGACTTGAACGCACGGCTGATCCGTGCACGGTCGTGATCTTTGGCGCATCCGGCGACCTGACCAAACGGAAACTGGTTCCGGCGCTCTATCACCTCGCGCAGAACAGACTGCTGCCCGCCGAGATCGCCGTGATCGGGGTTGCGCGCCGCGAGACGAGCGACGAGGACTTCCGGACGTCGATGCGTGCATCCGTGATCGAGTTTTCGGGTGGCGAGGAGCTCGACGAAGCGGTGTGGTCGAGTTTTGCGGCAGGGCTCTACTACGTCTCGGGCGAGTTCGATGACCCGGCCACGTACGCCCGGCTTGGCGCCAAGCTGGCAGCGGTCGAGCCCGAGCGCGGAACCGCCGGCAATCGCGTGTTCTACCTGTCGACGGCGCCGAGCGCGTTCTCGCTGATCGTAGACAAGCTCGGCGACGCGAAGCTCGTTCAGCCCGACGGCGCAAAGTGGCGCCGGGTGATCATCGAGAAGCCGATCGGCCACAGCCTGGAATCGGCGATCGAACTGAACGAGAACGTAAGCAAGGTGCTCACCGAGGATCAGGTCTATCGAATCGACCACTACCTCGGCAAGGAGACGGTTCAGAACCTCCTCGCGTTCCGGTTTGCGAACGGAATCTTTGAGCCGCTCTGGAACCGGAACTACGTGGACAACGTGCAGGTGACGAACGCCGAGACGGTTGGCGTCGAGGGCCGCGGCTCGTACTACGAGGGCACGGGCGTGGTTCGCGACATGATCCAGAACCACGTGTTCCAGGTGCTGTCGGTCGTGGCCATGGAGCCGCCGATCAACCTGAAGTCGGACTCCGTGCGCGACGAGAAGATCAAGGTCATGGAGGCCGTCAAGGCGATCACGCACGACGCGGTGCCCAATATCGCGGTGCGCGGGCAGTACGGTCCGGGCCACGTGGCGGGCAAGAGCGTTCCCGGCTATCGCGAGGAGACGGGCGTCGCTCCCGACTCGCCCACCGAGACGTTCGCGTCGCTCAAGCTCACGTTCGACAACTGGCGATGGGCCGGCGTTCCGTTCTATATCCGGTCCGGCAAGCGCTGTGCGCGGCGAATCACCGAGATCGCCATACAGTTCAAGGAGGCGCCGCACCGCCTGTTCGGCGACATGGTCGGCGGAACGATCGAACAGAACGTGCTGATCATCCGCATTCAACCGAACGAGGGAATCACGCTGCGGTTCGACGCAAAGGTTCCCGGGCAGACGACGACGATTCGCGGGGTCAACATGGACTTCCGGTACGGGTCGTCGTTCGGCGCACGGCTCGCGGAGGCATACGAGCGGCTCATCCTCGATTGCATTCTGGGTGACTCGACACTGTTCGCACGTCGCGACATGACCCAGCGTGGCTGGGAGATCGTGACGCCGATCCTCGACCGTTGGGCCGAGGAACTACCTGGTAACGAGTTCCCCAACTACGAGGCCGGTTCGTGGGGTCCCAAGGCCTCAGACGACCTGCTCGCGCGCGCCGGCCACCGCTGGCGGCGGCTATAGGCTGGGGAGGTGCGCATATGACGACATCAACCGGAATCAACATCTCTGCAATCGAGCGCGATCTGGCCGAACTCTGGCGAGAGGAAGCTGCCGGCGACGAGGAGCAGCGCGCCGTCACTCGTGCTCGGGTGCTCACTCTCATCATCTATGACGAGAAGTCGGCCTCCAGTGCGAACCTCGAAGACACGATCTATGCGGTGACCGAGATGCACCCGGCCCGGGTTCTCGTGCTGTCGGTCGAGCCGACGTCTACGGAGTCGAGTGTCGAGGCGGTCGTGACCGCTGCGTGCCGCGTGGCGGGTCAGCGATCCAAGCAGCTCAGTTGCGAACAGGTCAATTTCACGGCGCTCGGATCCGGGGCGGACGAATTGCCAAGCGCCGTGGCGCAGTTGCTGGCGCCCGACGTTCCCGTCTTTCTGTGGTGGCGGGCGGCGCCGGATCTCGACAACTACGTCTTCAACCACCTGATCAAGATGGCGGACCGCGTGTTGTTCGACTCGACGGTGAGCTCCACGCCGCGCGAAGGCTTTGTTCGACTCGCTCAGGTTCTTGCGTCCGGCGTCGATTTCCCCGCGCTCACCGATTTTGCGTGGCAGCGGCTTACGCCGTGGCGCGAGTTGATCGCAAGCTTCTATGACATGCCTGACCACCGGCCGTATCTCGACCGGGTGGACAGCCTGACAATCGAATATCATCCGCACACCGAGCACTCCGACATCACGACGCGTTCTATATTGCTGGCCTCCTGGCTTGCCGAACGGCTCCAATGGACGCTCGACGCGGATGCATCGTCCCACGATGGGAACAACAACCGTTTCGTGTTCCGCAAGAACGGCCGCGAGATCGTCACAACGTTTGTGCCGGTTGTGCGCGAGGGATTCCAGGATCTGCTCGCGAGCGCCACGCTCGGGGTCAGCGGCGACGACGGCGCACAGTTCCGGGTGATGCGGAACGAGCTGAAGCAACTCTCGTCGGAGATCTGGATGCACGGCACGCTGCATACAAGTCGCGTGCTTGCATATCGCTCAAAGAACGAGGGCGAATTGCTTGCCACGGAACTGTCCATCTCGGGACACGACCGGTTGTACGAGGCGGCGATCAGGGTCGCGGGCCAGATCGGGTCGATCAAGCAGGACTAGGCAACGGAGGATGTGTCGGCGCGGCGGCGCGTTGGCGGGGCTCGCGGCTGGCCTCGACGGCAGAACAGGGGAGTGCGGAGCCGGGGCTTTCGAGGGCCGTGCCTCCGCAAACGGTTAGGTGTCTATGATCCTTGCGGGCGATGTTGGAGGGACAAAGACAAATCTTGCGCTGTTCAACGACGAGGACGCGGAGTTCCGAACGCCTGTCGCCGAGGGGAGCTTCCCGAGCCGGCAGTTTGCCTCGTTCGAGCGAATCCTCGAGGGCTTTCTCGCGCAACATGCGTGCACTGTTCGCAGCGCCGCGTTCGGCATCGCAGGCCCCGTCGTCGATGGGACTGTGGTCACGCCAAACCTCCCGTGGCGGGTGTCGGAGTCGGGCCTTGGCGCACTGCTGGGGACAGAGAGAGTTCGAATCGTCAACGACCTCGTTGCCAATGCAACGGGAATATCGATGCTTGGCCCGGCACAAATGCACATGCTCAACGAGGGTGTGCCGACGAACCAGGGCAATGCTGCGGTCATCTCGGCGGGAACGGGATGCGGCATGACCGGCCTTGTTTACATCGACGGGCATGCCGTTCCTGTGCCGACCGAAGGCGGGCACATCGACTTTGCTCCGCGCAACGCCGTCGAGTTTGGCCTGCTCGAGTATCTTCGGCAGCGTTTCGGCCGTGTCAGTTACGACCGGGTGGTGTCGGGACCGGGACTCCACCACATCTACCTGTACTTTCGCGACGCCGACCCTCGCGCTGAGCAGGATTGGCTTGGCGAGCGCATCGCGGCCGGCGATCCGGCGGCCGAGATTGCCAAGGCGGCGCTCGACGGGTCGTCCGAGCTCGCCGTCCGGTCGATGGACTTGTTCGTCTCGATGTACGGCGCGATGGCGGGCAATCTTGCGCTGATGTTCATGGCGACGCGCGGCGTCTACGTCGGCGGCGGCATTGCCCCGAAGATTCTCAAGAAGCTCAAGGACGGAGCGTTTCTTGCCTCGTTCACACAGAAAGGTCGATTCGCCGCGATGATGGAGAAGATCCCGGTGCGCGTCATACTCGAGCCAAAGACCGCGCTCTACGGGGCGGCCCGCATCGCTGCCAGCCTCTAGCCAGATCATGAAACAGACACGAGAGACGAGCGAATACGAGCGCCTGCACGAGCCGTTCACGACACCAATCGCACCGTGGCGACGGTGGGGCCCCTACGTGAGCGAACGCGCGTGGGGAACGGTACGCGAAGACTACAGCGCGGACGGCAACGCGTGGGACTACTTCCCGCACGACCTCGCGCGATCCAAGGCGTTCCGGTGGGGCGAGGACGGACTCGCCGGCCTGTGCGACCGGTACCAGCTGCTCGTCTTCAGTCTCGCGCTGTGGAACGGAAACGACGGCATCCTCAAGGAGCGGTTGTACGGGCTCGTACCCGGCGAAGCCAACCACGGCGAGGACGTCAAGGAGTACTACTTCTACCTCGATTCGACGCCGACCCATTCGTACATGAAGTACCTGTACAAGTACCCGCAGGCGGCGTACCCGTATGGCAAGCTGATCGAGGAGAATCGAAAGCGCCAGTCCGGCGAGCCGTTCGAAGAATACGAGCTGCTCGACACGGGTGTCTTTGACGAGAACCGATACTTTGACGTGTTCGTGGAGTACGCCAAGGCGGGCCCGGAGGACATCTGCATTCGGATCGAGGCCTTCAACCGCGGCCCCGAGGATGCTCCGCTCCACGTGATTCCGCATCTCTGGTTCCGCAACACGTGGTCGTGGGACAAGACGCCGCTGCCCCAGCCGAGGATACGGCTCGGCGCATCGGGCGAGGGCTATGTCAGCGTGCTTGCGGACGACTCGACCGCACAGCAGATGCGCAAGCTGCAGTTCGACTACTCGCTCGGACCGCGCGTGCTGTATGGCGAGTCGGGCTGCCATCCGCTCTTTACGGACAACGAAACCAACGCCGCGCGAGTCTGGGGCGGGAACGCCGAGAGCAAGAGCCCGTACGTCAAGGATGCGTTCCACCGGTACATCATCAACGGCGAGAATTGCGTCAATCCGCACGGCGAAGGAACAAAATCCTGCCTCCACTACGAGGCGCTCAACGTTCCGGCTGGCGGTTCGGTCGTCGTCAGGCTGCGTCTGACGAACGAGCTGCTGCAGCACCCGCTTACGCACGTCGACGAGATCGTCGCGCTCAGACGCGGCGAGGCCGACGAGTTCTACGAATCGATCCATCCGGAGACGGCGACGGATGACGAGAAGCAGGTCCAGCGGCAGGCAATCGCCGGCATGCTGTGGAGCAAGCAGATCTACATGTACGACATGAAGGTCTGGCTCGAAGGGGACAATCCGGACATTCCACCGCCCGACTCGCGGTGGAACGGCAGGAACAAGCATTGGAAGCACCTGATCTCTGCTCGGGTGCTGTCCATGCCCGACAAGTGGGAATACCCGTGGTTCGCCGCGTGGGATCTCGCGTTCCACACGGTCCCGATCGCGCTCGTCGATGCGGAGTTCGCAAAGGAGCAGCTCTGGCTGATGCTCTTTGAGCAGTTCCAGCATCCGAACGGACAGATCCCCGCGTACGAGTGGGAGTTCTCGGACATGAACCCGCCGGTCCACGCGTGGGCCGTGTGGCGGGTCTACAACATGGACCGCATTCGCTCGGGCAAGGGGGACCGCGATTTTCTTGAGAAGTGCTTTCACAAGCTGCTCATCAACTTTGCATGGTGGGTGAACAAGGTGGACAGCGAGGGGAACAACGTCTTTGAAGGCGGGTTCCTCGGTCTCGACAACATCACGGTGATCGATCGCAGCGAGCCGATGCCGAACGGTGCGCGGCTCGAGCAGTCGGACTGCACGGGTTGGATGGGCATGTTCTGTCTGAACCTGATGCGAATCGCGCTCGAACTGGCAAAGGAGAACCAGGTCTACGAGGGGCTCGCGACAAAGTTCTTCCAGCACTACGTCTACATCGGCGCCGCGATGAAGAACATGGGTGGACGCGAATACCAGCTGTTCGACGAGCGCGACGGGTTCTTCTACGACGTGCTGCGGTACGCGGATGGAAGTTTCCACAAGTTCCGGGTCCGCTCGCTGGTCGGCCTGATCCCGCTGTTTGCCGTCGAACGGCTCGAGGAGAACTGGCTCGAACCATTCCCGACGTTCCGGCTGAATCTGAAATGGTTTCTCGAGAATCGCCAGGACATCGTGCAGCGATGCGTCACGACGATCGAGCGGAACGGCGAGCGGGTGCACATCCTCGCGATCGTTGATGAGGATCAGTTGAAGCGGATTCTCGAGCACGTGTGGGACCCGAACGAGTTCCGATCGGACTATGGCGTGCGGAGCATGTCCAAGTTCCACAAGACGCATCCGTTCGTGTTTGGCGACAACGTCGTGTCGTACGAGCCTGCCGAGTCGGTTGCAAAGCTGAAGGGTGGAAACTCGAACTGGCGCGGACCCGTGTGGATGCCGACGAGCTTCATGATGATCGAGGCGTTGCGGAAGCTCGGGAAGGCGTTCGGTCACACGATGGTCATCAACAGCGCCGCGGACGGCGAGCCGAACGTGACGCTCGACCAGATGGCGGCGGGGTTTGCGAACCGGTTGATCGGCATCTTCACGCCGGACGGCAAGGGCCATCGGCCCGTGCACGCCCACCGGAAGATGTTCATGGATGACCCGCATTGGCGCGATCTGGTGCTGTTCTACGAGTATTTCCACGGCGACACGGGGGAGGGTCTCGGCGCGTCGCACCAGACGGGCTGGACGGGCGTGGTCGCGTCGTTGATCGACGAGTGGCGGGAGTAGGGCGAGCCGACCCTTACAGGGTCGTTGGCCATCGTGTGGCGAACCCGGGGTCATCGTCGCTGCGCTCCTCGATCCCGGGCTATTCTCCCGCACGCCTACGGCGTGCCTCGATCAGATCGGCGTGAGGCGTTCCATAAGCGCTCACCCGGCAAGTCATTTCGAGCACCCCGAAGGGGTGCGTGAGAATAGCCGGGGGTCGAGGAGCGCGGAGCGCGACGACGACCCCCGGAATTGCAACATCGCGTGTTGGACCCTGAAAGGGTCCGCCGGCCTACTCGACGGGAGAAGTACCGGCGCCTTTGGCGCTCTCCGTCCAGCAGACCGCGCATCCCGCGAGAAGGAACAGCCACGCGTGGATCGGCAGCGCGTACTTGTACTCAGTCAGCAGCAGCGACTGCAGTACCAGATGATGGAGCGGCACGAGCCCGACGAGCACCGCCGTGCGCCATTGTCCGGACCTGACGAGCCACGCGATTCCGGCGGCGATCAACGCCCAGATCAACCACGACCTGTACACGACCCAGTGGACCGCGATGATCCCTCGCCGCAGCGCGCGTTCCGCGAAATTGCCGTTCCCACGCTCGACCGACGCGGCATATGCCGTATTGTCAGGCCACGGCAGGTCGCCCTCGTACTCGTACGTCATCATCAATCCCATACGGTCGAACATCACGCGCACGAACCAGAACGGGCGCGCGGCAATGACGGCGAGCGCCCGATCGAGCCGGTCGTGCTCGCGCTCGAGCCCGTCGGGACTGTAGAGCGCGCGTTCGTAGTCGGGGCGACCGAACCGGGCCGCTTCGTCGGTCAGAAGCTCGCCGTCCGTGGCCGGCAGCGACGCGTCGTACACGCCAAGCCCTTCGAGCAACGTGGTGCCGAGACCGGGACGGATCGGCACGAGCGCGCCGTAGATCGCGACGTTCCGGATCGTGAGCGGTGCGACGACGAGCGCAACCGTGAGCGCCATCGTCGCGCCGAGGGCAACGCTCCGTTTTCGTTGGTCGGGCGATGCGACGATGAGGCCAGCTGCTGCGAGCGCGATCGGCAGCGTCAGGCCCTGCGCAGTGAGCCAGCACGACACGCCGATCAGCAGGCCTCCGACGGCCGCCAGCCTGAACGACCACCGGTCCGTGCGGCGGAGCGCGCAGATGAACAACGCGACACCCGCGAGCACGGGCCACGCTGCGGGAGCGTCCGGTGTCACGATGTTCGCGAACGCCGACAAGTGCGGCGAGAACGCGTATAGAAGACCCGCGGTTGCACCCGCGCGCATGCCGACAAGCCAGATGCCGATGGCGGCGACCAGCGCGGCAGCGAGCGAATCCAGAAGCACCTGCACGAGTTGGGCGCGCCTCAGATCGGGACCAGTGAACGTGTAGATCGCCGCGAGGAACGCCGGAAAACCGGGCGGCCGTCGGATTTGCCGGAGGAGCCGGGGATTCGTGTCGTCCCACACGAGAATGCCTTCGCCGGCCAGGATGCGCTCGGCGCGCCGATGGCTGATGAACGACTGGTACGGCATGATCTCGTCGAACCGCGCCGACCGGTCGATCCGGTACAGGACGCGCACGGTCAGCGCGACCGAGAAGACCGTGAAGAGGACGAGTGCGACGTTCACGCCGCGTGGCCAGGTCGTCGGCATCGCGGCACAGCCTATTCGATCTGGAAGACTGCTGCAAAGTCGTGATATTTGTGCTGGATGAAACGTAGATCACGGCTCGCTTCCTTGTGTCTCGTATTCGCAGTCTTGGCCGGTGGCGCCGGCTCGCGAGTGGTCGTCGCAGGCCCTCCCGACGAGGCTTCCGCCACACACGGTTTCGACCGGGCGAATCTCGATCCCAAGTGCAAACCGTGCGAGGACTTCTACCAGTTCGCCAACGGCGGCTGGCTCGAGAAGAACCCGATTCCGGCGGCCTATCCGTCGTGGGGCCGCTTCGATGAGCTCGCCGAGCGGAACCTGAACGTCCTTCGGACGATCTGCGACGAAGCAGCCGCGAACACGTCTGCGCCGGCCGGCAGCCCCGATCGGAAGATCGGCGATTTCTATGCCAGCGGCATGGACACCGCGAAGATCGATGCCGCCGGAATCACGCCGCTCGACCCCGAGTTCAAACGGATCGCGGCGATCGCGGACGTTGCGTCGCTGCAGGCGACGATTGCACGGCTCCAGGTCCTCGGCGTCGACGCTGCGTTCGGTTTCGGCTCCTCGCAGGATGCGAAGGAGTCGACAAAGGTCATCGGCGAGGCCGTGCAGGGAGGCCTTGGGCTTCCCGAGCGCGACTACTACCTCAAGGACGACGAGCGCTACAAGGAGATCCGCAAGGCCTACGTCGAGCACGTTGCACGGATGTTCGTGCTTCTCGGCGACGATCAGGCGACGGCAACGTCCAACGCCGCGACGGTCATGGCGCTCGAGACGCGTCTTGCGACGGCATCGATGCCGATTGTCGATCAGCGCGATCCGAACAACGTCTACCACAAGATGACCGTTGCGGAGCTGAAGCAACTCACGCCGGATTTCGACTGGCCCGGGTACTTCTCGCGGATCGGAGCACCGCCCATCGACGCGATCAACGTTGCGCACGTCGATTTCTTCAAGGGGCTCAACAAGGAGCTCACGGCGACACCGCTCGCCGACTGGAAGGTCTACCTGCGATGGCGCCTGATCGACTCGACGGCGCGCAGCCTGCCGGCGAAATTCGTCGACGAGGACTTTGACTTCAAGGGACGCGTGCTGACCGGAACGACCGAGAACCAGCCCCTGTGGAAGCGCCGCGTTCGCGCAACGGACCGTGCGCTTGGCGAGGCGCTTGGGCAGCTCTACGTTCGCAAGACGTTCACGCCGGCGGCCAAGGCGCGCATGCTCGAGATGGTGAACAACCTGTCGGCGGCGCTCAAGGATGACCTCGCGACGCTGCCGTGGATGAGCGACGCCACGCGAAAGCAGGCTATCGGAAAGTTGGACGCATTCGTCCGGAAGATCGGGTATCCGGATGCATGGCGCGACTACGCAAAACTCCAGGTCGATCGCGGACCGTTCATTCTGAACGTTCTCCGGTCGAGGGAATTCGAGAACGCGCGCGATCTCGCGAAGATCGGGAAGCCGGTCGACCGGCTCGAGTGGGGCATGTCGCCGCCGACCGTGAATGCGTACTACAACCCGCTGATGAACGAGATCGTGTTCCCGGCCGGAATCCTCCAGCCTCCGTTCTTTGATCCGAACGCGGACGATGCGATCAATTACGGCGGGATCGGGGCAGTCATCGGCCACGAGATGACGCACGCGTTCGACGACGAGGGAAGCCAGTTCGACGCGCAGGGCAATCTGAAGAACTGGTGGGCCGAGCAGGATCTGACGAACTTCAAGGCTCGAGCCAAATGCGTTGAGGACCAGTTCAGCGGTTACGTTGCCGAGGGAAAGAACCTGAACGGAAAGCTCGTCGCCGGCGAGTCGATAGCGGACCTTGGCGGGCTGACGATCGCATATGCGGCGTTTCAGAGATCGCTCAAGGGGAAGCCGCGTCCTCCGGACGTCGACGGGTTCACGCCCGAGCAACGGTTCTTTCTCGGGTGGGCGCAGGTGTGGGCCGAGAATGCCCGGGCGCAGTACACGCTGCTCGGGATCGACACCGACCCGCACCCGGTGTCGAGGTTTCGCGTGAACGGCCCGCTGTCGAACATGCCCGCGTTCACCGACGCGTTCAAATGCGCCGCGGGTCAGCCGATGGTGCGCCCGGATTCGTCGCGCTGCGTGATCTGGTAGGGCCTGCGAATGGGCTCTGCGTTCAATGCCGGAAGCGTGGTGCGGGCCGTCGTGGTCTGCCTGTCGGTCGTCGGCGTCTGGATTCCGGTTGCCGCGGTCCATTCGGCTCCATCCCAACAGGCATCGTGGAAGGACTACATATCAAACGAAGGCAGGTTCATCGTCAGGATGCCCTGCGAACCGTCGGTGTCGACGGGCACCACCGAGAGCGATCTTGGGCCGGTGGAGCTCTTCACGACGGCGTGCTCGGGTGACAACATCTACTGCAGCGTGATCTACCAGGACATGCCAGAGGGCTTGAAGCGAGCCACCAACGACGTACTTGGCCGTCTGTGCGATGGATTCGTCCAGGGCTCTGGCATTCGCGAGATCGCGGACCGCCGTGACGTCGTCGTCGCGGGCATCCCCGGGCGCGAGCTGGAAGGCGAGACCAAGGATGGCGATTTCAGGCTGCTCGTTCGCTACCTGGTCGTGGGCCGTCGCATCTACACACTGATCGCCGGCGTCTCGGTCGACGAACCGGACACCACGCGCGCGACACGATTCGTCGAGTCGTTTCGACTCGTCACCAAGTAGTACGCGTCACGGACGTTTCGGCGGCCGGCGGTAGCCGATGCTGAGCCCCGCTAGCTCCACTGTCCCGGAGGCGGGCCCTGCCACGGATGCTGCGGAGGCATGCCGTACGGTGCCTGCGGCGGAACGACCTGGGCCGGGAATACGGCTCGATACGCGACGTTGGTTGCAGCGAGCGTGATCGGCAGCACGAGCACCATGCCGACGTAGCACAACAGCAGCCCGCCAAGGCTCATCAGGCCGCTGAGCAAGGCAAGCCCGAGCAGCCCGCCGAAATTCGCCATGGCAGCCTTTGCGCTGAGCTTGCACGCGTCCCCGGCGCCAAGGCCGCGGTCGAAGATCAGCTGATACGCGAACGAGAACAGGATGTTGATCACGATCAGAATCAGCGCCGCGAAGAAGATGACGATGCCGAAGATGATCGGAACGACGAGGCCGACGTCGGGCGGGATGTTGCCCCCGCTTGCGTCCGCCGCCGCGGCGAGACCAACGATCGACGCTACGAACCCGATGTAGATCGGAATGATCAGGATGATCGCGGGAATGATGTGGATCAGCGCGACGAGCAGCGCAGGCACAAAGTAGTCGAACCCCTTGAAGAGCATGTCGAACGAGACCTGCTGTCCATGGATCTTGCGCAGCATGCACATGTGAATGCCGACCATCATCGGGCCGAGCAGGATGCCGAGCGGCACCATGCCCCCGATCAGTACGCCGACAAACGCGATGCCGACCATCAGCCAGTACTGGTCGCGAATCGCGTCGTACCCGGCCTTGAGGGCCTCGACGGGCCGAATGACGCCGGTCTGAAACGTTGGGGCCTGTGCGCTCACCGTGCGGTCCTCCGAATTGTCACCAGACGTTGGATTTGATGGAGCCGATTCCGATTGCTCGCATATTGGAGTGCGCGGTTCGATTCGTCAACACGGCGGCTCCTTGAACGGGCGATTCGGCAATCTATAATGCCGGGATGTCCGACTCGCGTGATTCGGGACTGACACCCGTCGAGGTCGCCGCGGAGGGAGCAACGGTCAGCGCATTGTTCAGGCCTGGCCCGCGCCCGCTTGTCTTTGTGCACGGGCTGTCCGCGTCGCGACTGTTCTTTATCGACGCTGCGGACCGCGCGGAGTTCGCCGGTCGCGGCATGCTGCTCGTCGACCTCCCAGGATTCGGACACAGCGCGCCGCCGCCGGGGTTCGGCTTCTCGATGCGCGAGCAGGCCGCCGTGCTCGCGCACGTCGTCGACCGGCTCGATCTATCGGACGTTACGCTCGTGGGACACAGCATGGGAGGCACGATCGTCATCCTTGCGCTCGATCGAATCGCTCACCGCGTGGAGAGGCTCGTTCTGGCCGAGGCCGTTCTCATCCACGACGATTCGATCTGGACGGCGGCCATCGCACGGGCGTTGCTCGACGACTGGCAGGACGAGTTCGAGGAGATGCAGCGACGGCCCAGGGTGTGGGCTCGCGGCGGCATGCTCAGACGCCGTCCGGGCGCGATCGACCGCGTCGCGCCCGCGATTCTTCACACGAGCGCGCAGGCCATGCACGCGTCGGCCGTAGACCTCCATCGCGTGTGCTCGGATCCCGAGCTCTATCAACGCTTTCGGAGCATCTCACGACCTTTCGAGTACGTCATCGGGGACCTGCATGACAACACGCCGTTCTGTGCCCGGGTCATCGGGGACGGTGTCGCGGTGCGGTTCGTCGCTCGATCGGGGCACTTGATGATGCTCGACAATCCCGATGGTTTCTACGAAATCGTCGCCTCCGCATGCGAAACCGCGCCCGGCACGACGCCGAGGCTGGCTGAGCGGTGAATTGCGACAGGTTCAGGGCGTGTGCTATCGTTCGATGGACCTGCCCCCTGAGCAGTTTTCTTCCATAAACTCGGCAACTTTTGCGTTGGATTCCGGATGGCGAAGCAGATCAAGGCTTACGTCGAGGTCGAACCATACGACGAGATCAGTCCTGGGCGCGGAACTGAGCCCGCAGCTCTTGCCGGATCGGTTCTCGTCGCTGAGGACTTTGGGCGCGCGCTGGCTCGACTCGCCGAATCGGCCGTGGGGGCGACGGCGTCCGCGCGCGTGCTTTCGGGACCGCACGGCGTAGGCAAGAGCACGCTGCTCGCCCTGATCCACGCGATCGCGTCCGAGCCCGCCACGTTTTCGCGGTCGCCGCACCAGGACGTTCGATCGGCGTCGGGTCTGTTCGCGGAATTGAAGGTCGTTCCGGTATTCATCGATCCGTCGGACGATCCCTCGTCGGACTTCGCTTCGGCGGTCCGGAAGGGCTTTGTCGCCGCGGCGAACTCGGCGTCGCGAGTCGGAATCTCGGCCGCCGACTGGGATGGAGCGTGCGCCGCGCCCGACCCGGCCGACCAGGCGCTCGCGTTGCTTCCGTCGGGCGTACGGCTCCTGCTCCTGGTCGACGGCGCCTCATCGTGGATCCGGAGCGTCGAGCGTGACGTGGCGCGTGGCGCGATGGGATCGCTTGCGGTGATCGCCGATCGAGCGCAGCAGGAGCCGGTCTCTTTGATCATCGCGCTCGATGAAGAGACGCTCGACGGCGGGTCGGGTCTTGCCCTGCCGCTACTCCGCTCGTGCCAGGTCGAGTACCTTCCGGCGGTCGTTTTGTTCCAGGCCTGCGACCGCCATCTGTTCAAGAAGGCTGCCCGCCAGCGTGCCGAGCTTGGAAATCTCTACAACGAGCTGAAGTCCTCGTCTCCTGCGTTCCGGTGGACGCGCGAGGAGTTCGTCGGAATGTATCCGCTCCATCCGGCGACGGTCGAAGTCGCGTCCGCCCTGTCGCGCTATGCGCCGAGCTTTTCGTTTCTGCGATTCGCGTCCGCCGCGGGCAACCGCGCCAAGGGCCGGCGCGAGTTGTCGCTGATCGTGCTCGACGAGCTGTTCGACACGTGTGAGTACGAGCTTCGAAAGGAGGCCGATCTCGCGGACGTCTTCGAGATCTATGACGACTTTGTGAACAACGTCGTTCCGAGGCTCACCGACAGCCAGCACAGGTTCTGGGCAAAGCTCGTGCTCAAGGGCCTGTTCCTGTGTTCGCTGTCCGGCCGCGCGGTATCTGCGGCCGAGCTCGCGGATACGATGATGCTGCGCGACGAATCGAACCCGCAGACCGGCGCGCGCACGGTGCAGTCGATCCTGACGAATTTCGAGGAGCGTGCCGCTCAGCGGTTCACCATCGAGGGCGAGGGCGACTCGCGCACGTACCGGCTCCCGACGGCAGCCGACAAGTCGGGGTCGCGCGTGGTCGCGACGCTCGCGCAAGAGATTGGCGAAGACGATCCGAGACTGGCGGACATGCTCGTGCGGCTCGGAGCGTCGCGATTTCCAGACTGGCCCGTGATCGATCCTGACGCCGGTGGTCGCGCCGAGCTCGAGATTCCGTGGCGCGGAACGTGGCGCCGTGGTCTCTTGAGCTACCGGATCCCTGTCGAGCTCGCGGTCATTCCACCGTTGAAGGAGGACTATCCGCCGTCGGCGGCGGAGATCCGGATGGAATTCGACGGAACGACGGGCTCGGGCGAGGACGGCTCCGACGCGAACGACGTCGAGACGGAGCCCGCGACCGAGCGACGGACCGTCAGGTTCACGCCGGCGGAGTCGATCTGTGAATTCGACTGGGAGGTCCAGCTCGTCCCGCTCGGAGCGCCGGTCGAGTTGCGCGATGGACCGACGACACTCGTGCTGTGGATTCCGGGCGAGCCGGACGACGACGATCTCGGCGTGCTCAGACGGCTTACGGTGCTTCGATCGGACGATCCGCGCCTCGAAGCGGCGGGGGTCGATCGCGAAGCGCTCGCTGCCGACGTCGAGGCGGAGGGCGGGCTGGTCTTCCACCGCCTGTATCTCGAAAAGGGACGGTTTGTCGGTCCGGACTGGGAGCTGCGATCCGCTGAACAGGCTGCGCGCGAGACAACCATCGGTCTGCTGGCCCGCGTTCTCGAAGCTCCCATTTCGGAGCGGTTCCCCGAGCATCCGCTGTTCACTGGCGAGCTCGACGAGGCTGCCGTGCACCTTCTCATTGAGAAGCTCTTTGTCGGCGGCGCCGGGACGCCGAACGTGCAGCAGGCTGCGGCGACTCTTGCCGCGCCGCTCGGGCTTGCCGAGGCTGCCGACGGCGGACAGTACCGGTTCAATCCGAACGGCGAGACCGCGCTCGCGCATTCGTTCAACGTGGAGCCGCTGCGTCTTGCCGAGGCGGCCGGCGACACGGGCGTGCCGCTCGAGGCGTTCTACCAGGCCCTGCGTCGCGAGCCGTTCGGTCTGCAGCGTATTGCGCAGCGACTGATTCTCGCAGGGCTTGTCGGCAGCGGACGGCTGAAGCTCATCGGGCCTGACTGCGAGTTGACGGCGATCGGTCTGTCGACGGCCGGCGATCTGCAGGGCTACACGCATATGTGCCGCGCGGGGCTCGCTGTCTATCCGAACGAGACGCTGCTCGAGTGGGCGCGGCTCGTGTCCGAAGTGGACGACCTCGACGATCTCGTCACGGCCGAAGGCCGGCAGCTGGTACGTCAGGCACTCGAATCATGGCTGGATCGATGGCACGACATGGACCTGAAGGCGCGGTTTAACGAGGTGCCCGACGAGGCGGCGACGCGCCGGACATGGCAGCTGATCTCGGCGTCAAAGCAATACTTTGACACGACCGCGCGAAGCGTCGAGAGCGTGCTGATCGAGGAGATCTCGCTCGAGGAAGGCATCGGGCGCATCGTGACGACGTTTGCGGCAAAGCCCGCGATCTACCAACGCGCAACGCGCGACCTGAAGATGCTGACGAGCTTTGTCGAGTGGGTGCCGTACTACTCCGAGGCCAAGGAGTACATCCTGAGCGCCGATCGCACGCCCGAACCCTCGATCGAGGCGGAGCGTGCCGAGTTGATCGACTTCATCACCGCGCCGCACCGCCTGCTCGAGGAGACGAAGCGCCGGCGGTTCGAGACCGTGTACGAGTCGTTCCAGCAGCATTACGCGGACTACTACACGTCGTCCCACGACCTGCACGTCGGGTCGCGGGCCGATTTTGACGCGCTCTCGGCATACCTGGACAGCGAGACGTGGGCGCGATTCGAACTCCTGTCGCAGGTGCGAGTCGTCAACAGCCGGTACTACCAGTTTGCGCTCGAGTTCGTTTCGGCTATCCGGGATCTCTCGTGCGATCTCCCGACGCGCGAACTGTTGCACGACAGGCCGCTGTGTCTGTGCGGCTTCAGGCTCGGCAACACCGACGGCGTCGCCCGGATGTGCGAGCGATTGCGGATGATCGTCGAACAGGGGACGACCGAGCACATCCAGACCATTCGACAGTTCCGGCAGACCATTTTGATCGGGATGCGGACGATGGATGCCGATGCTGCCTACGCGGACGCATCGGTGCCACTGATCTCGCTGCTGTCCGGCGGAGAGAAGATTCCCGAGATCACCCCGTCGACGGTGGAGTTGATCAACAACTGCGTCGCGGGCCAGCCCGCGCCGGTCGTGGTGTCGGTGCCTCCGGCGCTCGAGCCCGGTCTCGCCATCACGAAGCAGGACCTGCGAATGCGGCTGATGGCGTGGCTCGAGGAGCTGCCCGGGGACGACGGTGTCGTGTTCGAGGTGAGCCGTCTGTTGCCGGCGTCGGCCGATGAGTAGTCCCGCGCGGCCTACGGTGGCAATCGTGGGTGGCGGCCGCGTAGGGCAGGCGCTCGGCAAGGTTTTGACGTACGCGGGCTATCCGATTACGGATGTGGTCTGCCGGACGCTTGCGTCGGCACGGAAGGCAATCCGGTTCATCGGTGCGGGGACTCCGCGACGTGTCGACGCGATTGCGGAAATCGAGGCGGATGTCCTGATCTTTGCGATTCCCGATGACGAGATCGCGTCGACAGCCGCGCGACTGGCCGACGCGCGAGCTTCGATGAAGGGCGTTGTCGCACTGCACACGAGCGGTGCGCTTGATTCGTCCGCGCTCGAGCCGTTGCGGAAGTGCGGCGCAGACGTTGGTTCGATGCATCCGCTGCAGAGCTTTTCGTCGCCGGGGCTTGGCGCAAGTCGTGTCATGGGGAGCGTGTTCGCGCTGGAGGGCTCCCGTCGGGCCGTGTCGACGGCGCGCGCGATGGCTAGGGCCGTGGGCGGGCGTCCGATCACGTTGAAGGCGAACGCAAAGCCGCTCTATCACGCGGCGGCGGTGATGGCGTCGGGCCACGTGACGGCGTTGATCGACGCGAGTCTCGAAGCAATGCGCGGGACGGGGATGGGCGACGACGACGCGCTGGCGGCGATCCTGCCGCTGATCTGGGGAACGCTCGACAACATCGGCGACGTTGGGACGGTGGAGGCGTTGACCGGGCCGTTTGCGCGTGGCGACGAGGGGACGGTTGCACGAAACCGGGCGGCGCTTGCCGCGCTCGACGAGGGGTTGATCCGGGTGTACGAGACGCTTGGCGATCGCAGCCGGGAGCTGGC
>JBGAKX010000038.1:0-34814 GCA_044224215.1 Blastocatellia bacterium | reverse complement strand
TCGAAGACCAGGCGCTCGTCGGACGCGGCCGGGTCGGAGGCGTCGAAGTGACCTTTGCCAAGCCGCAGACGTTCATGAACTTGAGCGGCGACTCGGTCAAGGCGCTCGTCAAGCGCTACGACGCGGACCCGGCGAGCGATCTCGTCGTGGCCGTCGACGATGTCGCACTGCCGTTCGGGCGGATTCGTATTCGAAAGACCGGTACCAGCGGCGGGCACAACGGGTTGAAGTCGATCATCGGTCGACTCGGCTCGCAGGATTTTTCTCGCGTCCGGTTGGGGATCGCCCCCGACCATCCCATCGAGGACATGGCGCGTTTCGTACTGCAACCGTTCCCGCGCGCGGCGCGAGAGCAGGTTGACAGAATGTTGTGGACCGCGGCGGATGCCGTCGAGACGATCCTCACGGAGGGCGCCGACGCGGCGATGCAGCGATTCAATGGGGACGGCGGATAGCGCGCACGCGTTCCGCCAGACAACTCCTTGCTCCGGCCGCGAGCCGGGGCTGAAGAAAGCCAGAAGGAGACATGTAGTGAGAGTTTACGAACTGCTGTTTATCGTCATGCCGACCGAGGCAGACGAAGCGGTCGATGCGCTGATCGAGCAGCTCCGCGGGGTCGCGGAGGAGCGTGGCGCATCGGTCACGAAGATTGACAAGATGGGGCGCCGCCGCCTCGCATACGAGATCCGCGTCTCGCCGACGACTTACACCGACGGCAACTATGTCGTGCTGACGATCGAGGGCTCGGGCTCCGAGATCGCCGAGCTCGAGCGCCGCCTGCGTGTCACGGAGTCGGTGATCCGTCACATCACGATCCGCATTGACGAGGACCTGAAGCGCGCCGAGAAGTTCAAGGCAAAGCGCGCGGCCCGGCTCGCAGCCGGTGGCGGACGCCGCCGCGATCGCGGGTCGGCCGGTCCGGCCGAGGTGTTCGTCGAAGCCGCGGACGATGCGACGACGGAAGACGAGGAGGAGGTGAGCTAAATGGCGACGCCAAGAGCACGACGCAAGGGCGGATTCATTCGCCGACGCCGGGTCTGCCGGTTCTGCTCCGAGAAGATCGATTACATCGATTACAAGGACATCAAGGTCCTCTCGGCCTTTGTTCCGGAGCGGGGCAAGATCATTCCGCGCCGCATCTCGGGCACGTGTGCCACGCATCAGCGCATGCTCGCGCAGGCCGTCAAGCGCGCGCGAAACGCTGCTTTCCTTCCGTACACCACGGACTAACCGCAAGGAGGAACACCAATGGCTTACATGGAAGTGCTCCTGCGGGAGGACATCGACAATCTTGGCGACCGGGGCGAGATCGTCCGCGTTCGCCGCGGGTACGGACGGAACTACCTGCTCCCCCGAGGTCTGGCAGTCCAGGCCACGGCGAGCAATCTACGTCAGATCGAGACCGAGAAGTCGGTGCTCGCAAAGCGCGAAGCGCGCGAGCGCGCGGCCGCGCAGGACGCCGTCAAGCAGTTCGAGGGCGGCCAGCTGACCTTTGAACGCAAGGTCGGCGACGAAGGCAAGCTGTTCGGGTCGGTGACGGTGCTCGACATCGTTCACGCACTCGAGGCGGAAGGCCGTGCAGTCGATCGTCACAAGATCCGTCTGAAGGATCCGATCAAGGCCCTCGGAGAATTCGAGGTCGCCATTCGGCTCCATCGCGACGTGATCGTTCCCCTCAAGGTCGTCGTGACGCCCGAGGGTGGATTCCCGGTCCCGGCGGAGGTCGCTCCGGCGGCTCCCGTGGAGGCGCCGGTTGCCGCCACTCCGGTCCACCATGACGAGGATGACGACGACGAGGATTTTGACGAGTACGAAGAGTAACGTCTTTGTGCAGTCGGATCCCGGGGGCGCGAGCCGTGACGGACTCGCGCCCCCGTTCTATTTCCACCGGTTTCATGCGTTTAGCGGGACGCGCGCCGGGCTGCGTTGAACGGCCCCGGCGCTTGTGTTGAAATGCCCCCACAGGGTGATTCACGCGGTATCCGACCGCAATGCGTGCTGGAGTTCAGGAAGGAGTTGTTCCGGGAATGTCGTCCGCCAAGGAGTTGTTCCTCGATCGGAGTTTGCCGTCTGCGGTTGAGGCGGAGCGAAGTGTGCTCGCTGCGATCCTTCTCGATAATCGCCTGATCAATCAGGCCGTGACGCTGCTCGGCGCGGGCGATTTCTATCTCGACAGCCATCGCCGGATCTACGAGCGGCAAATCTCGCTGTCGGAGCAGGGCCGTCCGATCGACCTGATCACGCTCGGCGAGGAGCTCAAGAAGGCCGGCGAGTTCGAACAGATCGGAGGAGGCGCGTTCATCGCGGGCCTGATGGACGCCATGCCGCGGCTCGAGAACATCGAGCAGTACGCCAAGATCGTCAAGGGGAAGTCGATGATGCGGAAGCTGATCGCGGCGTCAAGCCAGATCACCGCGAGCTGCTTCGAGCAGGAGCTCGACCCCGAGCAGATCATCGACGCGGCCGAAAAGGCGATCTTCTCGATTGCCGAGGACCGCATGCGCGAGGGCTTTACCGAGGTCGGCGCGATCGCGCACAAGCGGCTCGAAGAGATCGAGGCCATGTCGGGACGCACCGAGATGATCACGGGCATCCCGACCGGCTTCACGGATCTCGACAAGATGACCGCCGGCCTGCAGCGCTCCGACCTGATCGTCATCGCCGCGCGGCCTTCGATGGGAAAGACGAGCTTTGCACTCAACATCGGCCAGTACGCCGCGCGCGCGGGATTCACCGTCGGGTTGTTCAGTCTCGAGATGTCGTCGCAGCAGCTCGTATCGAGAATGCTGTGCTCGGAAGCGCACATCGACGCGCACCGGTTCCGCACCGGCTACCTGAATCGCGAGGAGTGGGCGCGGCTTGCGGACGGTCTGCACCGCCTCAGCGAATCCAAGGTCTTCATCGACGACACCCCCGGAATCTCGACGCTCGAGATGCGCGCCAAGGCACGCAGGCTCAAGCAGGAGCATGGCCTCGACCTGCTCGTCGTGGATTACCTCCAGCTGATCCAGGGGCGCGGCCGAACCGACAGTCGCACGAACGAGGTGTCGCAGATTTCACGCGACTTGAAGATGCTCGCCAAGGAGCTCAACGTTCCGGTGATCGCGCTATCGCAGCTCTCGCGTGCACCAGAGACGCGCACCGACCACCGGCCTCAGCTTTCGGACCTCCGCGAATCGGGATCGATCGAACAGGACGCCGACGTCGTCGGGTTCATCTACCGCGAAGAGATGTACTCGCCGACCGAAGAGAACCAGGGCGTTGCCGAGCTGATCGTCGGAAAGCAGCGCAACGGTCCGACGGGCATCGTCCGCCTCGCGTTCCTCAAGGAGTTCACTCGGTTCGAGAACCTGTGGAGCGACGGCTTCTAGCGACCGTCAGGCTTGCCACTCGCGAATCGCTTCGCGCAGGTGTGTGAGCGCTTCGGCGCGCGTCGTGAAGACCGTCGAGGTCGGGCGTCCGACGGACGTGAGAATCTGCTCGATCTGCTGCCGTCCGGCGTCGTTTGTTCCCGCCACCCACGACGTGGCGAGCAGCCTTGCCCGGATCTGGTTCTGCTGAAGGACCCAACGGAGGACGCGGCGCGCCTCGTCGTCGAGCTCGGGCATCTTCCGGATGTCGTTGAGCGTGACGGTGGGGCGGCTCTCGTCCCAGAGCGTCGGATAGCTCGACGCGGCAGCCCACAAACGGCTGCGATCGAATTCCTCAGGAAACACGGTCTCGATGAACCGGTATCCCTCGAGCTCCGACACGGTGAAGATGAAGCCGGCGATCTGCACAGGCCCTCCCGCGGCTTGAATCGTCCGGGCCATTCTACGACCGCCATCGCGATCCGTCGACCCGCACGCACGCGGGCGGCAAAGTGCGCCAAAATTGACATTTGCGGGCACGCTCACTAGACTCGACAAATCCCGATACGAGAGGGTTTTCGATGCGTCGTGCCGGATTCGTTGCGTGTCTTGTTGCCGTGCTGCTCGCGATAGCCGCTCCCGCATCCGCCGAGGACGGGAAGGGGACGGTGACGGGTCGCGTGGTGAACACGCACGGAAAGGCCATCGCCGACGCTCGTGTCATCGCAACGTCTGACAACGACGTCGAGACGAAGACGAACCTGAAGGGCGAGTTCGCGATCGAGTTGCCTCCCGGCTCGTACCGGCTTCGGTTCGAGGCGGATGGCTATGCCTCGACGACGCTGCGGCTCCCGATTGCGGTCGAGCCCGGAAAGACGACGAAACTCGACAGCCGGGTCGAGCTGCCCGACGTGGACGACGACTCTGTCGTTCGCGGCACGGTGTTCGATACCGTGGGCAGGACGCTCTCCGGCATTCACGTCGATCTCGAGCGCGTGCCGGGCGACGACGGAGAACCGGTCAAGCAGCTCAAGCGTCAAGCGACGACCGATCAGAACGGCTTCTTCGTGTTCCATCTGCCCGGCGGCGAGGGCCGCTACAAGCTGACGGCAACGAGCCCGAAGCACGAGACCGTGAGCGTCGTCGTGAACGTTGCCGGCGGCGAGATTCTCAACGCCCCGCCCCTTACACTGTCACCGCGATAGTGCGTCACGCGAGATGAACGAACCGTCAGGAGACAAGCGGAGCGAGTACCTGACCGCCAGACAGCTGGCAGATCAGCTCCAGGTCAGCGAGTCGACGATCAACCGTCTCCGCCGGGGCGGCCGGATTCCCGCGCTCTACGTGACCGATCGGATCGTCAGGTACAGCCTGAAGGACGTGCGGCGGGCGCTCGGGCGCAATTCGGAACGCGCCCACGGCGAGCACGAAGCCGCGTTCGTCAACGACGCCCAGATGGGATTCGACGATCTGTTCGTCGAGTTCGACGAGCCGGACGAGCCGTAACTCCCGGCGCCGGTCGACGCGTCACTGCGATTCGGGCTGCTCGGCGAGCGTCTTCACGTGATCGAGGACCCGTTGATGGATCCTGTGGATCACCATGTCGGACCACAGCTGCCAGTACTCTGACGGCCACATCCTGTTTCGATACCACGTCGTGCCCTCGAGGTGCGTGCGTCCACCAGGAAGCGGCGTCAGAAGAAACTGCCCGCCCTCGGACACGAGATAGTTGTCGAGGTGGGGTGGATCGATGCGCCCGTACGGCGTCATCTCCTGCATCGCGGGCGGTTGCGCGGTCACCGAGAACTTCAGTAGCCGCGGTTCGTCCCAGACCTCGATCGGCTCGACGAACGGCCCCGTCGAGAACACGCAGTGGCGCACCGCGCCGACGCCGTGGCCGGCGATCTCGGCCCGCATCGGATACGCGACGCCTGTCTTGAAGAACAGGTCCGTCGGCGCCGGGAGCTCGGTGAACGTCACGACGTGTTCCCAGACGCGTGCGGGCTCCGCGTCAATGTCGACCGACGTCCGCACCGCGACGAGCGGCGGAAGCGGCGCGATGCGCGCCTCCGCTCCCATCAGTCCGGGAACGACGAGCAGCAGCACGAACATGGCCAGCGGTGCGGACCGCATGACGTAGGGCCGGCGCTGGATGACGTATCCGATGACCGATCCCACGAACGCGAGCGTCCCCATGATCGGCGCGGCCATCGCCACGCAGATCACGCCCTCGAATGCGAGCGCCACGGTGGCGAGCCCGAGGACCACCGTTGCGATCATCGCGACGGCAACGCAACTGCCAAAGCTGCGGGGCTCGTGATAGCCGTACACCAGCACCGAGAACATGCCGAGGTAGAACGGCAGACCGACGAATATCCCCCAGCCGTACTGCCCGAGCCCGTTGGTGGCGAACAGCACGCCAACGACGAATATCGGAAGGATGAGCAGGATGGCGACGGACGCGCTGCCGAGCGCGCTCTCTGGAATGAGTCGATCGAGGAACTGCTTGAAGCGCCCGGTCGGCCTGGCGTCGCGCGTCACTTCGGTCGCCTCGGGCAGCACGCAGAGCACCGCGAACAGGACGAGATTGACGAACGGAATGAAGAAGAACAGCACGAGCCACGGCGGGAGCCCGGCGGATTTGAGCCGCTTCACGGTCATCAGCGTGCCGACGTAGATGAACGGCATCGCGATGGCGACGAGCGTCGCATAGAACGTGCGATCCACGGCCGACATCGCAGAGAACCGAAGCGCGTCCGTCGGCGACAGGTAGTAGAACAGCGACCACGGCCGGTCGAAGGCGAATATCGCGACGCCCCGGTCGATGTTGTGCTTCAGAAAGAACAGCAGAACGCCGACGAGTGCATACGGACCGCGGTCGAGGGTGCCATCCCAGCGCCCTACGAAATCGGACGGTCGCACGTTCATACGGGGACTCCTTGGGGTCTGACGACGTGGAACGATAGCGCGGACGGCCAGTATAGCAGAGCGATCGTCGCCTGCGGTCGGGGCTCGAGATGTGCGAGAATCGGCACGTGGACCGACGCCCATCCATCGTCGCAGTCGCCGGGTTTTCGTCGAACGTCGGCAAGACGGCGCTCGCGTGCCGGCTGATCGAGTCCCTGCCGGGATGGGAGGCAATCAAGGTGACGAAGGGTCACTACCGGTCGTGCGGCAAGGATCCCGAAACGTGTTGCGTGAGCCACCTGTTGTCGGACACGCCACTGATTCTGTCGGGTCGCGACGCGAACTACGCGGCGGGGAAGGACACGGCGCGGTTCTGGGATTCGGGCGCGGCGAACGTCCACTGGGTCATCGCCACGAAGCAGCAGGTTGCCGACGGTGTGCGCGACGCGCTCGGCCGCGTGGCGCCTGGATGTCCAGGAGTGGTGATCGAGGGCACGGGGTTCTTGACCGACGTTCCGGCGGATTTTGTCGTGATGGTCGCGCGGCCGGATTCGGCGGAGGTCAAGCAGTCGGCGCGACGGGTCCTTGGGATGTCGGATGCGTTGTTCGTGTCGGGATCGTCGAGCGGCGATGGAGCGGCGATCGAGGCCATTCGGGTGATGCTCGAGGAGCGGCGGGTCACGTGCACAATGCCTCCCTTGGTCTTCGAAGACGAATTTGACCGATTGCGCGGGATGATCGAGACGCGGTGCGTTCATTGCCGGACCGCCCACAGGGTCCTGATCACGTATCTGACCCACCGGGGTCGTCGTCGCGCTCCGCGCGCCTCGACCCCGGCGGTTGCTCGGAAGATTCGCGGCGCTACCGCTACATGCCAGTCACCCCTTCGGGGTGCTCGGAAGGTCGACCGTCGCGGCGCTAACCGCTACATGCCAGTCACCCCTTCGGGGTGCTCGGAAGGTCGACCGTCGCGGCGCTAACCGCTACATGCCAGTCACCCCTTCGGGGTGCTCGAAAGGGTCGACCGTCGCGGCGCTAACCGCCCTGTCACCAGTCACCCCTTCGGGGTGCTCGGAAGGTCGACCGTCGCGGCGCTAACCGCTACATGCCAGTCACCCCTTCGGGGTGCTCGAAAGGTCGAACGCGTGACGCTAACGGCAACACGACGAGCACCTCCTACGGGGACCCGAATCCTTCGGCAACATTGCCCGCACCCCCTCGGAGTGGCCGAAACGTGCGGCGTTGGTTCGAGCACCCCGCAGGGGTGCGCGAGAATAGCCGGGGGTCAAGGAGCGAAGCGACGCCGACCCCCGGTTCCGCCACCACAGTGCTCGCGACCCTGTAAGGGTCGCCCCGCGTCTAGAACAGCTGCGTCCGCCACAGATCGTGGATATGCAGTATCCCGAGCGGCCGCGCATCGGCGTCGAGGACCAGCAGCGCGGTCACGTGCCGTCGTTCCATCACCTCCAGCGCCGCCGCCGCCAGCTCGTCACCGTCGATCGTCAGCGGTCGCGGAGTCATCGCATCGACGACAGGCACCGTCAGCGCATCGACCGGGTGGCGTGCCAGCAACCTCCGCAGATCTCCGTCCGTTACGATGCCCGCAAGCCGGCCGTCGCCATCCACTACAGACGTCGCGCCGAATCCCTTGGACGTCATCTCGAAGATCGCTTCGCCAATCGGCGTATCGAGCGTCACCACCGGCAACCGCTCGCCCGTATGCATCAGGTCGCTCACGCGCAGGAACCTGCGGCCGATGTTGCCGCCGGGATGGCGCTCGGCAAACTGTTCGGCCGAGAACCCGCGCCGTTCGATCAGCGCCATCGCAAGCGCGTCGCCCATCGCAAGAGCCGCCGTGGTCGATGCCGTCGGCGCGAGCCCGAGCGGACATGCCTCCTCGGTGATCGAGACGTCGAGAACGACGTCCGCTTCGCGCGACAGCGACGATTCGACACGCCCGACGATTGCGATCAACGGCGCGCCGAGCCGTTTGACGATCGGGACAACGCGCAACAGCTCGTCCGTCTCGCCGCTGTTCGACGCGATGATCACCACGTCGCCCTCGACGAGCATTCCGAGATCCCCGTGGATCGCCTCGACCGGGTGCATGAACATTGCCGGTGTCCCTGTCGACGACATCGTCGACGCGATCTTCTGGCAGATGATCCCCGATTTTCCGATTCCGCTCGTGATCACGCGGCCGCCGGCGGTGTAGATCAGCTCGACCGCCTGCTCGAACGCCCCGTCAAGCCGGTCGACCAGGTCGCGGATGGCGCGCGCCTCCACTTCGAGCACGAGCCGGCCGCGCGCGATCGTCGGACTCTCCTGGTTGTTCTTTGTCTCAGCCATCGGACACGTTGAGTAGACCGCAGACCCCGTCCACGCGTCAATTCACCGCAGGCGCCGCAAATGCCGACCGGGCCTGCGAATGCAGCCTTTCGAACTCGTCAAAGTCGATCCGATCGACGTCCGCCTGCCCGTACCACACGCGCTCAAAGACATCGGTCATCGCCGTCATGACGGGATAGAGGCGCCCCGCGTCGCGTACGAGCGCGAGGTACTCGCGGTTGGTCGCTTCGCTGCGGAGGGTGACCACGCCCCGCTCGTCGAGCTCGTAGATCAATGCGACGAAGAGCTTGCGGATCGCGCCGCGGTAATCGCCGCTCGACGCGAGGGCTCGCGCCGCCGTCACCAGGTCGTCCGACGTCGTCGACTCGTCGACCTCCTCGCCGAGCACCACCTTTTTTGCCCGCCTTCTTCCTGGTTTGCGCCGGGCAACTGCCTGCACGATCGCGCGACCGAGCACGAACAGGGCCACCGCGCCGACGGCGACGACGATGATTCGCACCCCGCTTGCGTACGAAGACGACTGCTGGCCGCCAAAGAGCTTCTGAAGCACGCGGGCGAGGAATTCGAAGATCCTGCGCCGAAGGTCGCGCAGATACGCGGCAAGCGGATCCTCCGCTGGTGGGCGGAACTCCGGATCCTTGAGGATCTTCTCGAGCCGATCGCGGTCTTCCGGCGTTGCGTGCTCGGGCGCCTTGTCGAGCATCGTGATGGCCGAGCTCATCGCGTAGAGCCGCGTCACGATCGCATTCAGAGCGACGGCCCTGACGCTTGTGTCCGTCGATCCGTCGTACTGCGCGATCGCCGCGGCAAGCCACGAGTTGTCGACATTGAAGGACTGGTTGCCGTATTCGATGGTCTCGTGCGGCGGCAGCAGCTCGCCGATTTGCGACAACGGCACCGACGTGTCGCCACCGTACACGTTGTCGGCGATTTCGATGGCACGCCCAAGCCGCTGGTCATAGTCGGCGAGCGGAGCCGCATGCGTGACGCGTGGTATGAACGACACGATCGCAAGCACGACCGCCGCGCCACACACGACGCGTCCGGACGCGCGCCGGCGGAGTGGAACGCCATGCGTCACCATCCGCATCCGGGGCAGTTCGCCGAGTTGAAGAGGTTGTAGCGGCCGCACCGCAGACACCGCCCGTCGCTCGCAAACTTGGTGCGTGCAAACCCGGACTGGACCGGCGCGGCCAGCTGCGGCGCTCCGTACGCAAACGCGGGTGCGGGCACCGCGCGTGGAACGGGCGGCGGCGGCAATCGTCGCGCGAGCAGGTCGACGTCGTACCCTTCGCGTCGGACGCGGCTGTCGAAGTAGAGCAGCGTGTAGGCGATCGACCAGACCGGCACTACGAGAAACGAGGAGAACTGCTGCACGCCTCCCGTGACGGCCTCAAACGACGCCGTGTCGAACACGAGGTAGCCGGACAGCCACAACAGAAGCGCGATCGGCGCCAGCACCGCTGCCGCTAGCGACAGCCCGGTGAAGTAGCTGAAGATCAGGATAGCGAGCACGCGGTTCCAGTTCCGCGCGCCGAGCTCGATTGCCCGCGACAGCGCCGTCGATGCCGAGCATCCCTCGATCATGATCGCCTGCGGGATGAACACGACGCGCGCGAGCAGCGACGGGACCACGACAAGAATGACGAAACCGAATGCGGCGAGCAGGACGACGACTGCGAGCACACCCGTCAACTGCTGCGGCAGCTGCAACCACGCGAGCGCAGCCGTCACGATACCGACGACGAGCATCGCGACAAAGAAGACGCCCATCATGATGATGGAACCGACGATCACGCTTCCGGCGAGAAAGAGGCTGCCGAGCGTGAGGTCGCCGATGCGGCTGCGGACAGCCACGACCGACGCGCGTACCGTGATCGGCTTGCCGAGCATGAGGTAGTCGCCGATGGTTCGCGACAGCCCCGCGACCGTCAGCACCATCAGGTAGGCGTACAGCAGCCAGACTACGAATCCGCCGCCCACCAGAATGATGCTGCTTGCGAGCGTTCCGGGCGTCGGCTCGTCAATCGAGAGATTGGACTTGCCGAACTGCATCATCAGCCATCCAAGCGCTCCGACGAGAAACGGCACGAGCACCGTTGCGAGCAACGGCCGGACGTTCTGCCGGTAGATCCGCACCGACCGGTCGATGATGTCGCCGGTCGACAGCGGTTCGAGGATGACGTCGGGCGATGTCATTGCAGAGCTGGCGTTCCGTTTGTCGGTGGAAGAAGCGCGGACCGCGCGTCAGGGAACGCGGCGCGCCCTGGCGACCCTTCGTGCGATCACCACTGAGGATACATCTGGGCCGGAACGTAGGCCTCGTCCGGGTCGCCGAGGCCCGCCTCGGCAAAGAACGCGTCGCTGTCGTGGACGGGAATCCCGAGTTCCGCCTCGAGCTCCGCCACGGACATGCCGTCGAGGAATATGCGATCGTGGCTTCGCAGGGAGTCGGCGGGCACGACAAGGAACTCACCGCGGATATCGCCGCGCGCGGCGACAAAGTCACCGCCCGTCAACAGGCCGGCAACCGTGATCTCTTCGCCAAAGAACCGGTTCGTCACGGAAACCGCAGAAAGCTCGCCTGCAAGACGGTCGTTCATCTGTTCGACGGCTCTCGCGAGTACCGGCGCAAACAGTCGCCCGGTCGCAAGCGTCCCGCGGCGCAGGTGCTCAGGCAATGCAAGGTTGCGCTCGATTGCCGCGTCGAACCGGCGCCCGAACCGGCGGACCATACCGACGCCGTCCTCGATCTGCGGATACTCGCCATAGTGGCGCGCAGACGGCAATGGCAACCCGCCGCGGAGGTAGAACTCGTCGCCAAGAAACGCGAACGTCGTGCCCATCGACCGGCGAAACTCGCGCTGCCACGGGCGCACCTGCGCAACGATGCCGGCGCACCATTCGTCGGTCGCCGGCGTCAGCTTGTCGCGATCGGTGTGGATCTGACTGACGCCGAGCGGGACGATCGCCGCCGACACGACGCCGGGATGGAGGGCCGCGAGATCGCGAACGGTGCGCTCGAGCGCGTCGCCATCGTTCATCGTCGGACACAGTACGATCTGGGCGTGCACCTCGATACCTTCGCGCGTGAGACGTTCGATCGTGCGAACGATGTCGTCGGCCTTTTCACGTCCGAGCATGACGCGCCGCAATTCGGGGTCCGTCGCGTGCACCGAGACGTATTGCGGCGAGAGTCGCTGTTCGACGATCCGGCGGAATTCGCGCTCGGTCAGGTTGGTCATCGTCGTGTAGTTTCCGTGGAGAAACGACAGCCGGATGTCCTCGTCCTTGATGAACAGCGAACGGCGAGCCCCCGCGGGGTTCTGCTTGATGAAGCAGAAGACGCAGTCGTTCGCACATTGGCGCGGCATCATCGTCTCGAATTCGAGACCCCACTCGTCGCCTTCGTCGATCTCGACGTCGAGCTCCCACAGTTCGCCGCTTGCCTTCTCGATCGTCACGACCATCTCGGTCTCGCCGCCGGCGTAGAACCGCCAGTCGATGACGTCACGCAGCTTGTCGTCGTTGACGCGCAGCAACCGGTCACCAGGCTCGATCCCCATCTCCTCGGCGAGCGAGCCTGGTTCGACACCGAGGACGGACACTCCGCTGCGTCGGAGCGCAACAAAGCCGGTATCCGGGATGTCGATCAAATGCGCCATCCCGTCAGTATAGCAAAGCAAAGACCGAACGCGGATCAACGCAGATATTGCGAATCTGCGTTAATTCGCGGCCTAAAGGAGTGATTCCAGTGCCGTGTACGGCCGGCCCTGCGACGTGGCGACCGCCTCGTAGACGATCTTGCCCTTGTACGTGTTCACGCCTTCCGCAAGGTGGTGATTGCCGCGCACCGCCTCGACGAAGCCCTTGTTCGCGAGCTGGAGCGCGAACGGCAGCGTCGCGTTCGTCAACCCGAATGTCGAGGTTCGAGGCACCGCGCCCGGCATGTTCGCCACGCAGTAGTGGAGCACGCCGTCGACGAAGAACGTCGGATCCGAATGCGTCGTCGGATGCGTCGTCTCGATACATCCGCCCTGGTCGACGGCCACGTCGACGATGACCGAGTTGGGCGGCATGTCCTTGAGCATCGCGCGCTTGACGAGTTTTGGCGCCGACGCGCCCGGTATCAGCACCGCGCCGATGACGAGATCGGCCTTTGAGACCGATTCGTGCAGCGTGTAGTCATTCGACGCGAGCGTCTTGATGCGGCTTCCGAATATGTCGTCGAGCTCGCGCAGCCTGTCGAGATTCAGGTCGACGATCGTGACCGCGGCGCCGAGACCGACGGCCATCTTGGCCGCGTTCGTGCCGACGACGCCTCCGCCGATGATCACGACATTTCCCGGGTGCACGCCGGGGATTCCCCCGAGCAGCACGCCGCGTCCCCCGTTGATGCGCTCGAGGTACGTCGCGCCGACCTGGATCGACATGCGGCCGGCCACTTCGCTCATCGGGGTCAACAGCGGCAGTCCGCCGCGCGCGTCGGTGATCGTCTCGTAGGCGACGCCGGTGACTCCGCGATCGAGCATGACCTGCGTGAGGTCGGCCGCAGGAGCGAGGTGCAGGTACGTGTACAGGATCTGCCCGTCGCGCATCCGCGGATACTCGGGCTCTATCGGCTCCTTCACCTTCACGATCATGTCGGCGCTCGCCCAGACCTCGTCGGCTGTGTCGATCAAGCGCGCGCCGGCCTTCTCGTACTCGGCGTCCGCGATGCCGCTTCCATCGCCCGCGCTTCGCTCGACGATGACCGTGTGGCCGTGATCGACGAGCGCCTTGGCGCCGGCCGGCACCAGGCCGACGCGATACTCGTTGTTCTTGATCTCCTTCGGCAGTCCGACAATCATTGGTGTTTCGTCTCCTGTGCGAGGGGTAATGCGGCCGAGGCCGTCGAGGCGGGAGAGGTCTTGTGGCACAGCGTGCAGTTGGTCTTTTCGTCGCGCCACTTGGTCGGATGCGACGCGGGCAGCGGCGCGACGACGCCTTCGATCCTGGGGTCGTGGCACGCGACGCACTCGGTTCGCTTGCTCTCGTTCGTGACCGCCGCGTGCGCCGGAATCGCCGAGATCAGCGGCGGCTTCTTGCCCATCATCGACAGAACAACGAGGACGCCGATGACGGCTCCCGCGATCACCAGGAAGGTCCAGTCTCTGCGGTTGAGTGCCAAAGCGCGCGCATTGTACCACCAGAGTCCGCAAGATTGGACAACGGATGAGACGCTGGTACGCGCGGATTGGACGCCGTCCCGGGCACGGCACACTAGTCCGCGGTTGTCGGCTCGGTTAGAATGCCGCAATGGACCTCAAGCGAGTCGACCGCGTGTTCCGGATCCTCCCCAAGGAGGAGCGCTACTACGAGCTGTTCAATACGCTCGTCAGCGCGATGGTCAGCGGGTGCGAGCTCCTCGTCCGGATCTTCTCGGAAGACGGCGAATGGCCCGCGCGGGTCGCCGAATTGAAGGCGTTCGAGCACACGGGCGACGACGCGACACGCGAGATCATGGCGCTGCTCCAGAAGTCGTTCGTCACGCCGATTGACCGCGAGGACATCGACGCGCTTGCCACGGCCCTCGACGACATTCTCGATGGGGCGTATTCAGCCGCGAGCTTTGCCGAGTTGTCGTCGCTCGCCGCGACGAACGCGTCGCTCCGGGCGCTCGCGACGTCGCTCGCGGCGTGCGCGCGCGAGGTCAGTTCGGCCGTCGAGCACCTGAACGACCGCGACGGAATCTCCGGACACTGCGCGTCGATCCACCGGCTGGAAGCCGAGGCCGACGCACAGTATCGGGATGCGATTCGTGAGCTCTTCTCGGGGAACGCCTCCCCGATCGAGGTCATCCGGCTGAAGGACCTCTACGAGTGCATCGAGGGATCCATCGACCGGTGCGAGGACGTCGCAAACATCCTCGAGCGCATCGTCATAAAGAACTCGTAGGCGAGACCTTAGGCGAACTTCTCGGCGAACGCACCGAAGATCGGCATCTTCCAGTATTCGCCCTTGAAACCCTTGATGAGACCCATGATTACCATCGCCAGCATGAACAGGCCGAACACGACGAAGATGGCAATGAAGACCAGGCCCACGATCATGGCAAGGACGCCGCTGTCGGCTGCTGCAGCAACCGCCTGAAGAATTGCGCTGAAGATCGCCAAAACGATCCAGATCACCGCTCCGCCGATGCCGAGGAAGAGGGACTGGAATGCGTGCTGACGAACGAGCTTGTTCGTCTTTGGCTCAGTGACGATCCAGAGAATCGGGAAGATGATGCTCATCGCACAGACCGGGACGTAACAGAGACCCGACGCGATGTTGTAGTCGAGATTGAGAGTCTGGGTCTTGCCCGTGGGCGGACCTGGCGGGGGATAGCCTCCCGGCTGGAAGCCCTGCGGTGGCGGATACGATCCCGGTGGGTTCTGCATGGAAACATGCCTCCTCGTGGTTCGGTGATTCAGTTGTGAATGCTGTGGTTGGAGCGGTGTGCCGCGATGGTCGGAACGACCTGCGGCAGTCTACAAAGGTAGTCCATGGGTGTCAACCGGGCATTCGGCGCACTCTGAACGCATCAACTATCACCGCACGCAAAGAACCGGGAACGCAAAGACGCGAACGATCCAAAGCCGGCAAGCGACGATGAGCACTCGTCTCTGTGCCGTTGCGTCTCTGCGTCTTTGCGTGCGGTTTTTCTTGTTTCGTCCCAGCTTCCAACCTTGTGTCCGGGACCGGCTTGAGTATTCTAGGCGCCATGTTCTACGACGTGCTGCCGCCGGCGGTGTGGACGATCATCGCCGGTTTGCTCGGTCTGGTGATCGGGAGCTTCCTCAACGTCATTATCCACCGGTGGCCGCGCGACGAGTCGATCGTGCTCCCTGCGAGCCACTGCGGATCGTGCGGCACGGCGATCAAGCCGTACGACAACATTCCCCTCCTCAGCTATGTCCTGCTCGGCGGAAAGTGCCGCGCGTGCAAGCAACCGATTCCGGTCCGGTATCCGCTGGTCGAGGCGGTCACCGGCGCGTTGTTCGTTGCCGTGCTGGTCGTCAAGGGGCCGGGTCTCGAGGCAGTCTGTGATCTCGTCTTCGTCGCAATGCTCGTTCCGCTCATCTTCATCGACGCGGAATGGCAGCTGCTGCCGTCGGCGATCACGCATACCGGACTCGTGTTTGCGCTCGGCGCACGGATTCTCGTCCCAAACCTGGTCGGAATGAGCTCGTCGATGTTCGGCGGCGCGTGGCTGTTCGGAATCAGCGCGAGCCCGGACTGGTTCATCTCGTTTACCGGCGCAGCGCTTGGAGCGACGTTCGGCGGAGGGCTGCTGTTCGTCGTGTCGGTCGCGTACCGGTTGATTCGAAAGCGTGAAGGCCTCGGCCTGGGCGACGTGAGCATGATGTGCATGGTCGGCGCGTACCTCGGCTGGGAACTGACGCTGCTCACGATCCTGCTTGGTTCGCTTCTCGGCGCCGTGACGGGCCTCGTGATTCTGCGCGGCGAGAAGCTAGCCGAGTTCAAGCTTCCGTTCGGGGTGTTCCTCGGGATCTGTGCCATTGTGTCGCTGCTGTTCGGAGAGCGCCTGATCGCCCTGTACCTGGGTCTGTTCTAGAGGGCGCGCGAGATGGCCGTTCAACGCAGCGACAACGCCATCCGGGCCTTGATTGCAGGGCTCGCCGCCATCTCGGTGCTGCTGATCTTCGTGCTGTGGCAGAGCGTCGACACGACGATCCGCGTCCGGACCGAGCAGGCGCGTGTCGACGCCGAGCGCGTCGATGCGCTCGCGGTTGCGCGCGCGGTCGAGCACGGCGACACGCCGCTCGCGCGCGTGCTCGAGGAGCTCGACGTCGCGGTGGCGGCTGCCGTCTACTCTGCCGAAGGCGAACGGACGGCGATTGCATCAGCAGGAGGTGGCGAGTCGCTTGCCGACGCGCTCTCGGAGTCGGTTCCGAGGCCGGCAGAGTCCGGCGCAATGTTCCCCGCGCGAGTGACGCCGGCGCCGCCGAACGTGAGAATCTTTCTGGTGCGCCTCGCCGACAACCGGTCCGTCGCGATCGCCGAGCCGGATGCACCTGCCGGTTCGTGGGCGAACACGGTTGCGGCGTACCAAGCGCTCACGCTGCTCGTGGTGCTCGCGGCGATCGGGTTTCTCGTGATCCGGATGCGGAGACTCGCCGGCGCGCGCGCGTCGGCGCCGTCGCAGACCGGGTCGCAGAACGGTGCGAACCGCGAGGCGGACTTCGTCGTCGAGACGTTCCATTCCGTGATCGGCGAGCTGCAGCACAAGGGAAAGGAGCTCGAAATGCGGTCGCAGGTCGATCGCGCGCGCGCCGAGCGCAGCGAGCGATTCAGCGAGCGAGTGATCGCGCAGATGCCGACGGGCCTGGTCGTGATCGACGCTGCGGGCCGCGTCACCGCGGCGAACAGGGCGGCGCGCGAGCTGTTCCCGGACCTTCCAAGCGCTCGCAACGTATCCGTGACCGCGCGCGACGCGTTTCGAGATGCGGGCGAGCTCGGCGACCTTGTCGACGCGTGTCTCAGGGACGCCGAGGCGTTCCAGCGCCGCGAGGTCCTGAAGCGCTCCGGAACGGGTGACGCGACGCCTCGGTGCATCGGTGTGTCGGTGTCACCGATTTCGGACGGGTCCGGGTCCGCGGACGTCGTTCTGGTTCTGATGACGGACCTGACCGAGGTTGTCGGGCTGCGCGAGCGGCTGCGTCTCCAGGAGAATCTCGCGAACCTCGGCGAGATGGCAGCCGGTCTCGCACACGAGTTGAAGAACTCGCTCGCGACGATTCAGGGGTTCACACAGCTGATTGCCGAGCTCGCGCCCGACAAGGCGACGGAGTCGTCGGACGCTCTCCTTTCGGAGGTCGCCGAGCTGTCCCAGATGGTCACCGACTTTCTGAACTTTGCGCGGCCTGCGGACCTGGTTGTCGCGCCCATTGCGGTCGTCGACATGGTGGACGCCGTCGTCGCGAAGTTCGAGTCGCGATGCGGGGATCTGCGAATCCGGATCGAACGCGAGGTCGACGCGTCTCGCGATCTTGTCGTTCGCGGCGACGAGGCGCTCCTCGGACGAGCCGTGCTCAATCTCGTCCAGAACTCCATTGACGCGCTCGACGGCGGCGGGACGGGTGGACGAATCACGGTCGGTGTCCGCGAGACGCCGGGCGGCTGGGTGTGCATCACGGTTGCCGACAACGGCAAGGGAATCCCTCGCGAGGACGTGGCAAAAATCTTCATTCCGTTCTACACGACGAGGGCGCGCGGATACGGGATCGGACTGGCGCTGACGCAGAAGATCGTGCTTGCGCACGGCGGCAGGATCGAGGTTGACGACGCGGCGCCCGGCGCGATTTTCCGGTGCTTTCTGCCGCGCTGAACAGGGAAGCCACCTTCCTCGGCCTGTTACTTTTTGAAACACATCTCGCGACATCTCGAGTCGCGGGCCCTCCAATTTGGACCACAACATATTGGATTCATTAAGGTTAGCGGTTGCCGTACTTGTCGGAACGGTGATTGCTAATGATTCAACCGGGTGATTCCACCCGCATTGGCACCACGGAGGCAAATCGTATGCGCTCGAGGTCACGTTCGGGGCGCCCCGCTCGAGGGGGTTTCTCGATAATGGAACTGCTCGTTGTGGTCGCGATCGTCGCCATCATGATCGGCATTGCGTTGCCGATTCTGACGGCGCATCAGCGGACGTATCTCGTGGACGACACGGGCGCCTTGATGATCGACGTGTTTCGCTTCGCGAATCAGCGGGCGCTCTCTGAACGCCAGGTGATGCGTGTCGAGATCACGCCGAGCACCGGCACCACCCAGGGCAAGATCGAGGTCATCGATCAGGAGAAGATTGCCCCGGGAACGGCCGACGACAAGATCATCCGTTCCGAGCTGCTGCCGTTGAACTCGCAGACGACGGTGAACACGACGCCGAACCGCTTCAAGCTTCCTCCGAGTCCATTCAATTTTCTCGACGCGCCGTTCACGAGTGGAAAGATGACGATCCGCTTCAATCCTGACGGATCCGCCGTGAACGCGGCCGACACGCCGCAGAGCCTCTCGCTCTACTATTTCACGCCGGACGCTGCAGGCGATCCTGACCCGGGATTTACTCGGGCGATCACGCTGTTTGGACCGACCTCATCCGTCAGGACGTGGCGCTATGACGCCGCCGCCGATGACTTCGTGGAGATGTAAGCAATGACACGCAGACACCAGACAATCGACAGCGCGCGTGGGTTCTCATACATCGACGTGATGATCGCCATGACGATTCTTCTGATTGGCATCATGGCGCTTGGCGCCGCCCTCACGGCGGGGCTCGTGCAGACGAGCTCAGGCGAGAGCCGGATCAAGGCCAAGGCGCTCGCCGCGACACAGCTCGAGAACGTCATGAGCGCCCGGTACATCAAGCTCGGCGGCAATGCGTACTCGTTCGACGCGATTCGCAACGTGAGCACGCCTCCGGGGGTCTTTCTCGCGACAAAGCATGACATCCACGAGTTGCCGGGACCTGACGGGCTCTTTGGAACGGCAGATGACAACGGTGACGTGATTCCGGGATTCCAGCGCAAGATCGAGATCACCGACGTCAACAATCCGATCCGTCCCAGCCCACCGAACCCGATCACGGAGCGGCAGATCAAGGTCACGATCTACTACAAGGAAAAGGACATCGAGCGCACCGAGACGCTCACGACCAATATCGACAACTACTAGGAGGCCGGACAGATGAACACAGAGACACAGACGATCCGTGACAGACGCCCGGCCGGCTCGCAGGCAGGTTTTTCGCTGCTCGAGCTGATCGTCGCCATGGCGATTTTCACGGTGGTCGTCGGAGCAATTTACGGACTGCTCGAGGTGGGACGCTCGGACGCGTTCAACACGTCCCAGCGAACCGAGACCATGCAGAACGGGCGCATCGCGCTCAACACCATCGGTCGCGACGCAATCAATTCGGGCGTCGGCTACTGGAAGTCGGGAGGGCGCGTTCCCGATGGAACGCTCGAGCGGCTGCTCTTTCTTCCAGCCGATACCGATACGCTCGACGACTGGCTGACACCGATCGTTCCCGGCAACGGGGTTCGTGTCATCGACGTCGACGGAACGGACGTCGCAACCGACGCGGTGACGTTCGTCTATCAGGACAACAGCTTCAACGACGGGCGGTCGCTCGCGGTGACGGCCGTCGACTCGACCACCAATACGCTCACCGTCTCGCCGAACAACTCGAAGGCTGCATCGGGCGATCTGTATGTGTACATGATCGACGATGGCGGTCAGCCGGCGCTCGGATCCCTGACGTCGATTCCGTCCGTCGGCGGCACGACGCTCGTGTTTGGCGCCGGCGATCCGCTCCAGCTCAACAACCCTGGCGGAGCAAGCACCTTCCGGACGCTCAATGCGTCGGCCGCCTGCAAGCGCATCACGTGGGTGACCTACTTTGTCACCGACAACCACGTGCTGGTGCGCCGCGTGTACGGCAAGACGGCCGCCATCGTCGGCACGGGTGTCGAGGATGGAGGCATCGGCGGAATCGTTCCCGAGGATGGCAGCACGGGCGGCGGCGTCGGATTCGTGGAGATGCCGCTCGCTTTTGGCGTTGAGGACTTCCAGGTGAAGTATGTGATGGAGGACGGCACGACGGTCGACGACGTGGTCGGCTATACGGATGCCGGAGGCACGGTCATCCCCGCAAACGTTGTCCGACAGAACATCCGGCTCGTGAAGATCGAGATCGACCTCCGCGGTTCGCAGGAGGATGTCAAGACCAATCAGCCCGTCAGGGTCAAGCTGACAGGGTCGTTCTACACGCCGAATGTCGTCGTTCCCGAGCGTCCGAGTGGCGCGGGAGCCTGAGGCTGAAGATCGAGGAGAGATTTTATGAAGACGATCAAGAAACTTCGTCGCACGGGAGCCAGGCGGGTTCACACGGTTGGTCGGGCGCAGAGCGGCACCGCGATGGTCATTGCGATCATGGTCATGGCGCTTCTCGCGATCTTCGTGGCGGCAAGCCTCTCGCGGATCACGAACGAGGCGCTGATGATGGGCAACGATCAGGCCGAGACGGATTCGTACTTTGCCGCGCAGGCGAGTCTCGAGCATGTGTCGCGGAACTTCAGCGACATCTTTGACGTCCGGATCACGCCGACGACGACCGACATCACAAACATCCAGAACGACCTGCCGACCGGGTACACGAACTTCAACATTACCCAGGTTCTGGCGCGCGAGAATCCCGGCGCTCCGCCCGAGCAGACGACGGTCGACAGCGGTTCGCCGTTTGCTGGCCTCATCGCGCTCCGCGAGGGTTGGCGAATCGACTCCACGGCCGAAAGCAAGACCGGTGGCGGCGAAGTGCGTCTGACGCGCACGCTCAACAACTACACCATTCCGATCTTCCAGTTCGGCATCTTCTACGACGATCCGATGGAGCATCACCCGGGTCCCGCATTCGCATTCGGCGGTCGAGTGCACTCGAACGGCGACATCTACCTGATGGCTGGCAACAACTCGACGAAGTTCCGTGACCGCGTCACGGCGCACGGCGAGGTCGTCACCGACGTGGCGCGAAACGGCTGGTCCTGGACCCACTGGGGAAACCACGTCTACGTCAAGGACGGGTCGACGTTCCAGCTCGTCTCGGAAGGCAGCGTCATCGGCGGCCCGCGCACTCCAGAGCGCATTGCCGAGACGCCGAACCCCGTCACTGGTGTTCCGCCGTACAACGACACGGACGTTCCGGCAGGGACTCGAAATGCGAACTGGTCAACGTTTTCGGCGCGCTTCCGCGGCAACCTGACGGCGCGCGTCAGCGCACTGAAGCTGCCGCTCCAGTTGGGTGGAAGCCTCCCGATCGAGATCATCAAGCGCGGACTGGGAACCGACGATGCGATCCTGCGCGATTCACGCTACTACAACAAACCGTGCGTCCGGGTCACGCTCAGCGACACGCAGGCCAAGTTGCCCGGCGGCACGGGTGGTGTCCAGTTGACCGGTGTGATCCAGCCCATCGCTGGCAACACGGTTGGCGGTGGCGCCCCGGGGTACTGGCCGACGGCGCGGCCAGGCGGAGCGCCGCGTGCGACCAAGGTCAACGGATACCGGCTTCAGCCAGTCGCGGGCCGTCAGGTGTGGATCAAGGTCGAAACAGTCAACATCGACAGCGGACTGAATCCCGTGGCGACGGATGTCACCGAGGCGTTCCTCAGCCTTGGAATGACTCAACAGACCACGATTGGAACAAACAACGTCGCCATGGGCGACGCCGACGCGATCATCAAGATCCAGCGGTTCGGGATTGCCGGGCCGCCGTTGAAAGTAACTGATGCGGCCTACTTTCAGTCAGCGAATAGCAACGCGGTCGCATACACTGTCACGACCGATAGGGCAGCCCAGCGCACCGTGGGCATGAGGAGAAACGTCTACACGTTCATCCCAGGAGCGTCTGCCGCAGGCGGCATGAACGTCGTCAACCGCGACAACGTCTACATTAACGGCAACGAGGCACAGTTCCAGTACCCGACATCGGGCACCGATCCCCAGATGATCATCTATCCGGGCGTTGCGTCGGGCAATCCGACGCCAAGCGCGACCGTGCAGTCCACGAAGCTCGTTCCCATCCCGATCATGATGTTCGACACGCGTGAGGGGCTTTACAACGACGATCTGACGAACACGGGGACCACAAGCTGGACATCGCTCTACAAGGGCGTGGGTTCGCAGCGCGTTCCCGTGAACGGCGTCATGGGGCTGATCGACTTTGACGTCGCGAACTTCCGGAGACTCGTGACCGGTGCGCTCGACGGGACGATCGCAAACGGTCTCCGCGGCTCGGACATCCCGGACAATGGCGGCGTGGGCTGGATCGTCTACTTCTCGGATCGCCGAAACGATCGCGACGACGACGGTCAGTACGACATGGAGAATGTCTACGTCACGAACGCCTCGGACACGACCGGCTTTACCGTTGGCGAGGACGTCAACCACAACAACGCGCTCGATGTCAGCTACGACAACACGGGCACGGGGCTTGGCGAGGGCGCGACCTACAACAAGTCCGACGAGGCGGATGTGCTTGCCGTCATGGACACGCCGTACTTCCGGCGGGCGCAGCGGCTCGTCAACGGCCAGCTTCTTCCGGGAAACCAGTTCAAGGGCTTCTCGTTCGCTTCCGAGAACGGCGTTTACATCCAGGGCAACTACAACGCCAGCGGTGTCGCGGTCGGCATGTCGGGCAGCGGCGACCCGACGCCGTACGACCAGTACATCAACGCGTCCGGAACAATGGTGCCGGCATCGGTGGTGGCGGACGCCGTCACGATCCTCTCGAACCAGTGGAATGACGGAAAGAGCTTCCGCTGGGCGTTCGAGTTCGGCACGACGGCGCTGGGTGGTCGTGTGTCAGGCGGTGACGATACGGTTCGATGTGCACTTCTGATGGGCGACACACTCAGTTTCGACCAGAACAATGGTCCGACCCAGGGTGGCGACATCCACCTGGCCGGTGGCGTCCACAACTTCAAGCGGTTCCGAGAGACATGGGGAAACAATGTCAATTACTGCGGGTCGCTGATCAACCTGTTCAACAGCGTCGGAAACAACGGGACGTTCAAGTGCTGCACGCACGTGTACACACCGCCGACACGTAACTGGGTGTTCGACTCGAACTTCCTGGATCCGCGACGGCTCCCGCCTGGAACGCCGTACTTCCAGTACATCAACCTGACAGGCTTCCGGCGCACTTACCGCCAAGACACGTAGTCACCGATTCCAGCGAGATTGCTCGCCTGCGGAGCGCCCCGATTCTGTCGGGGCGCTCCTTTTTGTTGCGCACTTTGTTGCCGCCAAAGCCTTGAAGTACACTGCCCCCTGGAGAGCTCGCAATGAGTGACCAGTCCGTTACGGGGCTTGCTGACTACCTCCGAGACATAGCTGAACAGACCCGGACAGGCGTTCTCAGAATGAACGTGGCGGGACACTTCCGCATGGCGTTCTTCGAGGACGGCGACCTCGTCTACCTCGTTTCGGATGTGCCCGAAGAGAACCTCGCCGCGTTCTTTTCACGCGCCGGCAGGATCGAGAGCGCCGTCGACCGCCTGACGCTGTTCCAGCTCGAAAAGGAGGTCTCGCGGAAACAGTCGCTCGTCTCGCTCGTCGTCGATCGCGGCGTGCGAGACGCCGATACCGTGCGTGACTGGCTCGTCGACTATGCCGTTGAAGTGTTCGCGAGGGCCTTTGACGCTCGTGAGCAACCGCCCAAGCTTGGCGAAGGCGTCCGCGCGCCGCATCCGCTGCCGTACCGGCTGCCGGCTCTGAGCCTGATCGTCGAGGCATCGCATGCG
Source organism: Blastocatellia bacterium (assembly GCA_044224215.1). Lineage (GTDB taxonomy): Bacteria > Acidobacteriota > Blastocatellia > UBA7656 > JADIYM01 > DAOMFM01. The sequence goes on along the minus strand of JBGAKX010000038.1, from coordinate 10,861 downwards.
ATGCGTGACGATGCGACCATCCACGCTGCCGTCGGGCCGCTTACGCGCCACACGCGGCCAACGGACGTCTATTCGGACCGCATTCCCGAGCTCCCGTTGTCGTTCTTTGACGGACTTGTCGCCGCGCAGGTATTTGAACAGATCGCGTTGCAGGATCTCGTCGTGCTGTCCGGCATCGCCGAATCCGAGGCGATTCGTTCGATTCTCACGCTGCGCCTCGCAGGCGTCATCGAACCGTTCTTCGAGGCCCGATCGATATCGGACAGCGCGCGGCTGAGACTGCCGCAGTCGGTCGTAGACGCGGGTTTCGTGATCGACCCTGCGGGTGTTGCGGCGGCGCTCGGATTGACCGAGGCGCCACCGGTTGAAAGTGTTCGCGATGCGGCGATCACCATGGAGGACTTTCACTCGCCGCACCCTGTCGTCTCACCCGCACGCGGGCACTCCGCGCCGCTGCAGTATCCGCCGCCCCGTCCGCGGGGCGACACGAGCCGGCTGCGACTGCTCGCGTCCGCGTACGTGCAGATGGGCGAGTCTGAGGCGGCTGCCGGCAACTACGCCGCGGCGGTACAGTGCTTCGAGTCGGCGCTCAGCCAGAAGCCGAACGATCTCGACACGCTCGTCGCGTATGCTGGCGTGCTCGGCAAGCGCCCCGGTGGATTCGCCGGCGCCGAGAAGATCCTGAACCAGGCAATCGACGCCAACCCGAAGTCTGCGCGCCCGCTCGTCGCGCTGGCCAAGCTGTACCATCAGGCCGGGCGACTCGAGGACGCCGAAGACATGCTGCTCGAGGCGCGCCGGCTCGAGCCGAACAGCTCCGAGATCCGCGTCGCGTTCGAGCAGCTCAAGCGGGGCGGCGGGTTGTTGTCAAAGTTCGGGTTCCGCTCGGAACAGCGGCCGCAGCCGACACGATCCGAGCCCGAACGGTACGCGCCGTCGCCCGCGCCGCGCCGACGGCCGCCGATGCCGCTTCCCGGCCCGGGAGCGCTCGCGGGACGCGGGAACCTGTGCAGGCACTGTGGCCGGGCCGTCAAGAGCGACGCGCGCGTCTGCATGAACTGCGGCGCCACGCAGTAACGGCCCGGCCCGGTGTCTAGCGCGCCTCGAGCGCGGGCACGCCGTCGCCGTTGGACGAACGGACAGCCATTTGTCCTTGCAGCATCGTCGCGGCAAGCGCCGAGACGGGGGACGCGTGATCACCGTTCACGAACACGTCGGGCGTGATCTTGATGTTGCCGTCCTTGACGAGCTTGAGCAACTCGATCGCAATCAACCCGTCGTGCCCGATCTCCGAGATCAGCATCTTGTACGCCGACTGGTTCGCCTCGGCCCTCAATCGGATCTGCTGTGCATCGCCCTCTGCGGTCGCGATGCCAGCCGCGGCGGTCGACCGCGCGATGTCGACGGATGCCTGTGCGGCGACGATGTTCTTCTGCTGGTTTGCGAGTGCGGTGGCGCCTTCGAGCTCGCGCCGCGTGTCCTCCGCGATCCGCTGCTCGCGATAGGTCTTCTCGCGCTCCTTCGCGAGAAACCGGTCGGTCTGGGTCTTCAGCAGCTCCTCGGGGATGCCGACGTTGCCCACGAGCACGTCCACTGTCTCGATGCCATAGTCGCGCAGCATCGTGGTCGTGATCTCCCTCGCGTTCGCCTGCTGTTGCGAACGGTTGTTGAGGAAGTCGAGCGCGTCGCAGCGCTCGGCGTTGTTCCGGAACGTGGCGCCGATCGCAGGATGGATGACGCGGTCGATCGCATTCTGGATCGAGCCGATCTTTGAGACCACGATCGGCGCGTGCTCCTTCAGGACGCGTATCACGACCTTGACGTCGACAGGGAACGAGAAGCCGTCGCGGCTCTTGACCGTGATCGAATCGAGCGGTGTTTCGCGATTCGCCGTGCTCCAGTCGATTGTCATGTTGAGCGTCGATATCGGGAAGACGACGTGGGCGATCGGGTTCAGATAGTACGTGTTCGGTTCGAGCACCGTCTTGAGGACGCCCCGGTAGCCCTCGTCGACGAGATCCGGCGTGCGGCCGTCCTCACCAACCGGCGGGAGGATGCCGACGTTCGAGCGAATCACGCCAACCTCGCCGATGTTGATGACGGTCGCGTCCTGGACCGCCACGTCGAACAGCAGCGGGTTGATGTAGTACATCCCGGGCTTCAGGATGTCGAGCTGCGGACCGCGCTGGCCGCCGCTGTCGAGGAACGCCTGTCCGTGCTGGAAGTCGTTGTGCCCTCGCACCGAGTCGCCGAGGATCTGTTCTTCGCGGAGCTCGGCGCCGTCGAACGCCTCGACGATTCCGATCTCGCCGGTTCGCACCTTCACGGCCGGTGCGCGCTGGACCGAGAAGATCAGCGGGTTGATGTAGTACATGCCCGGCGTGAGGATGTCCACCTGAGGCCCCTTCTGTCCGCCACCAGCGAGAAACGCTTCGGCGTTCTGGAAGTTGTCGTGCCCGGGAATGGTCTTGCCGAGAAGCTGTCCGGTTCGCAGCGGCGACCCGTCGATTGCAGTGAGCGTGGCCACGACGCCCTGCTTGACCTCCACGGCCGGCGCGAATTCGATCTTGAACAGCCGCGTGTTGATGCGGTACTGGCCGGGCGTGAGGATGTCGACCTGGGGACCCTTCTGGCCGCCGTTTCTGAGGAACGCCTCGCCATCCTGAAACGCGTGATGATTGGCAACGGCACGTCCGAGGAGCTGGCCCGAGCGCAGCTGCGCGCCGTCGATCGCCGTTACGAGCGCAATCTGACCCTGCGGGACTTCGATGATCGGACGACGCCATACCTTGAAGAACGGCGCCGGCAGAAAGTGGAGGCCGGGTGTCAGCGTTCTCGCCTGCAGGCCCTGCTCGCCGTTCGCCGCAAGCACGCGGTTCGGCGCGAGGCTCGCGCCGAGGATCTTCTTCTCGATGAGCCCGAGCTCGGACTCCTTGATGAGATAGAGCGACGAAACCACCCACATCAGCGCGACAAAGATCACGCCGAAACCAACGGACAATAGAAACACTGTGTTCATCGTGACTTCTCCACCGGACGACCGAGCGCCCGAGCGCTAGGCATCGCCCAGTTCAATCCGTATCGACGGAGGCCGGTACTGTTCACAGTACCGGGCAAACACGCCGGCAACCCGCCGGCAGACTTCCTGGACAGGCTCGTTTGGGCGGCGCACGCCGCAGCCCGGCGCCAGGTAGACGGCGCCCTGTGCCACGCTCTCGTCACTGAGGTCGATCGTGACGCGGTACGTCGCGCGTCCGGGGTCGGCCGCGATGTCGTACGCGTCGCGCTCAACGGCGTAGTGCTTGAGCAACCGGCACGGATGGGCGCCGGAGGGGAGCGTTTCGAGCGCGCCAACCCGCACGGTTCCCGCGTGCGCGCGCGGCAGCTCGCGGGTCGATTCGGCGGCGAATCGGCACGTCGCTGTTCGCGCGGTCGCGGTTTCGGCGACGGCGGGCTCGAGAACGGTAATTCGGACTCCTACGTGGTTTGACATGGCACATGTCTCCCGATAGGAGTCGATGACGGCGGCTGTTCGACACAAGAAAAGCCGCCGCGCAAGAGCCAAAGACTCTCGCGCGGCGGCGCAATCCGAACGAAGATTGTGTCGCCCGTCGACAGGTGGCTCTTCCAAAAGCCTACGAGGTTAGCTGTCGGGTTCGAGCTGGAAGATGCTCTATCCGCGATGTCGCGGAATTCACCCCAAACGATTGGGTCCCCCGCACTCTGCTCACGCAGAGTCTCGGCTCCTACACTAGAGAGAGAAAGAACGAGAACAGCACCCTGTACGACGCGCACTCGCCCCGTGTTCGAAAATCGTGATATTCGTTTGCGGCGATGCGCGACGGCGTGATTCTTGTAACCGGAGGAGAGGGATTGCTCGGGCGCTCTCTCGCCGCGCTGTCGTCACCCGAACGCCCCGTCGTCGCCCTCGGGCGTGGCGATCTCGACATCACGGACTCAGAAGCGGGTGTAGCAGTGCTTGACCGGTTCAAGCCCTGCGCCGTCATCAACGCGGCCGCTTTGACCGACGTCGACCGGTGCGAACGCGAGCCCGATGCGGCGCGCCAGGCAAATGTGGACGGGCCCCGCGTGCTAGCGAGTGCGTGTGCCTCGCGCGGCATCCGGTTCGTCCATGTGAGCACGGATTTCGTGTTCGACGGTCGCCAGACGACGCCGTATACGTGCCTCGACGAGCCGAACCCGCTCAGCGTCTATGGACAGACGAAGTACGAGGGCGAGCAGGCCGTCCGAGCCGCGGCGCCAGACGCGATCATCGCCCGGACGTCGTGGGTGTTTGGCCCGGGCGGCAAGAACTTTGCGAGCCGCCTCCTCGAATTCGCCGCCAAGTCCAATACGCTCAAGGGGATCACAGACATGCGCAGCCTCCCGACGTACGCGCCGGACCTCGCCGCGCGGCTGCTGCAACTCGTCGCGATCGGCGAGCCGGGGATCTACCACGTCACGGGAGGTGGAGAACCGGCGACGTGGTTCGACGTTGCGCGGTTCGCGCTCGACTGTGCAGGGCGGACGGACGTGACCGTGCTCCCGGTAACTGCGGTCGAGCTCGGCCTGCCCGCGCACCGTCCGCCGTATTCGGTCATGACGTGCGTCTTGTCGCGCCGACTTGGTCTTCCGGAGCTCCGCGACTGGCGGTCGGCGATGGCCGAATTCGTGCGCCGGTCGCCGTGAGCCATTCGTTCCAGCCAGACGATTTGGCGCGTCCAGATGCCGGAATGTGAGGCATTCTGCCCACGGGTGCGCGCTTTCTGAGCCGTCCTATTGACACCCCATACGTTTGTGGATACTCTTGCCCTCCAAACCGCTAAAGCGACCAAAACTTCGATATCGCGTGATTCAGCAATAGGTTCGCTTCTCTTGCCTTGGGTTGGGAATCTTCGTTTGAGCCTAAACTCATCGAGAAGTGTGCCGATAAGGGTTTGGGGGCTGAAAGGCCTTCACCTCCCGGTACGATCGCGGTCTCGAAACCGCGATCGCTGCACGGGCAACGATCACGTGGACGAGGCCGGTTGGCGTCGGGCCATGGAACTTATCGAGGGCATTTCATGAGCTTTCTCTCGCGATTCTTCAAGAAAAAGAAGGAAGAAGTTCCCGAGCCGCCTCGCCCAGCGCCGCCTCCGATACAGCGGGAGATTCCGAGACCGGCGCCTCCGCCACCTCCGCCGCCGCCAAACCTGGCGCCCAAGCCGGCGATGCCCCCCGTTCCAGGACCCGAATCGTACACAACTTCGCAGAATCAGGTTCCAGCCGAACTCCGTGAGCAGCCACCGGTTGCGGGCGGCACGCAGATGTTTGGATCGCGCCCGGTCCCCTCGATGCCCGGCGTGCCCGAACCCCCGCTTGCGCCCACGATCAAGAAGGACGACGAAACCGCCGCGCTGCTTCCCGAGGTCGAGGCCGCTCGCAGCGTGCCGACCGACGCCTCGCAGGGACCGGGAGCCCTCGCCGCGACGGTGCCGCTCTCGGCAGGTGTCGACCTTTCGGACGGCTTCTTTGACGAACTGCTCGACGACTTCGATTCCAACTTTGACGCGGTGCTCGGCGGCGCGGCCCCTCCCGCTGGCGGCCAGGTGCCGGACTCAGGTCCCGGCGTCGTCGTCGACCAGACGCCAATTCGCGACCTGTTTGCCGACATCGCCGCGAACTACGTTCGCGCAGTCCGCAACTTCATGCTCGAGATCAACCGTGGCGACACCGCCAAGGAGTGGATCGACATCTCGCAACCGGCCGTTCAGTCGATCAAGCGCGCGGCCGAGAAGATGGAGCTCGCCGACGTCTATCGTGCGGTCGAGGACTTTGACGCGATCCTGGATCTCGCCGCCAGCAGCGAAGGCCGTCTGATCACGGGCGAAATTCGCGAAGAGCTCATCCACACGTATTCCGAGCTCATCGAGCTGATGCCGCAGGCGTTCACGCTCGACGCCGAGCGCGACCAGCGCGAGTCGATCATCATCCACTCGCTGCTGTTGCAGATTCCCGACGTGCGCAAGGTCACGGTCGACAAGCTGTACGCCGCCGGCCTGACGACGCTCGAGGTGTTCTTCCTCGCCAAGCCCGAAGACCTTGCCGCAACGGCGGGCATTCCGGACTGGCTGGGAGCAAAGATCGTCGACAAGTTCCAGTCGTATCGCGCTGAGATGCAGTCGGTCGCTCCTGATGCGAACCGGACTGCGGAGCGCGCAAAGCTCGCGACGCTGATTGGCGATCTGCGTCAGCAGCAGGAAGGCTACGAGCGGGCGTCGAATGGTTGGACCGAGGATGCCGCGGAAGAGAAGAAGCGGCTCCGGCAGGCCCGACAGGATACGCTGCTGCAGATCAATGTCGTCCTCGCGCAGCTCGGCGAGGTAGAACTCATTCACGAAATTGAGAAGCTCCCGTTCGAACGACGACTCGACCGTCTTGGCGCATTCCTCGCCGAGGCGCCATCGGGGGACGTCCCACTGTAAGCATTCGCCACAGAAGCGACCCAAGTTCCAAGGAGGAGAGCAACTCCAATGGCAGATTTCACACGCGAAGAGATCCTCGAGCGCATCACGAAGGGCGAAAGCCTCGAGCGCGCTGACCTGCGCGGCGTCGACCTTTCGAATGCCGCTCTCGAGGGCGCGAACCTCAGGCGCACCGACCTGGAAGGGGCGAATCTCGAAGGCGCCAAGTTGAAGGGAGCGAATCTGGCGAATTCGAGCTTGCGGGAGGCGTACCTTGTTGCCGCCGATCTGCAGGACGCCAACCTCGACAAGGCGGATCTTGAAGGCGCCAACCTCGACAAGGCCAACATGTCTGGCGCCGGTCTGAGCCGTGCAAACCTCGAAGGCGCAAGCCTCGAGGGTGCGAGCCTTGTCCGGGCCCGGCTGCCCTACGCCCAACTCGACTCGGCAAATCTCGGCGGCGCCGACCTGACGACGGCCGTCATATCGAACGCCGATCTCGTCGAGTGCTATCTCGGCGGCGCAAAGATTGTAAAGGCTGATCTTACGGGGTCGAACTTCTCCAAGGCGAATATCGAAGAAGCCGACATGAGCGGCGCGCTGCTCGCCGACGCGTCTCTCGCGGGGATCTATGGCGCGGGGGCAAAGCTCGCCGGCGCCGATCTCAGCAAGGCCGACCTGACGGGCGCGGACCTCACCAAGGCCGACCTGACGGGAGCCGACTTGCGGCGCGCGACGCTCGGCAATGCCAAGCTGAAGGGAGCCAAGCTGACCGGCGCACGCGTGTTCGGCATCGTTCCCGGCGATACGCCGCTCGACGGCATCGTCGCGGACTGGGTGGACGCGAGCGCCGAAGGCGACGGCTCGGCCCGTACGACGGGCGACCAGATCATCGCCGTGATGTCGGGCAAGGCCGCCGCTGCCGCTGCTGCATCGGCCGCCCCGGACGGCGCCATCAAGCGTTACTTTGGAAAGGGCGACGTGCTCCGGAATGCCAACCTCGAGTTTGGCGCTTCGGCGTACGTCGAGATCGAAAGCCGGTTCGAGCAGTGCACGATCGCTCTTGGCGAGGGTGCCGAGCTCGTTGTCGGTCAGGATGGCGTGCTGGTCGACTGCCAGGTGACCGGCGGCGGGAACATCACGATCCACGGCAAGTTCTTTGAGGGCGCGAGCCCCGGCATCAGCGGACCCAAGCAGCTGATCGTCAGCAGGCATGGATCGGTCGTTGGCGTTGTCCAGCAGCCGGCCAACGCAACGCACTTTTCATTTGAGCCCGGTTGCAAGCTTCGCATGCGGATCTTGCACGCGAACAATCACCGATAAGGCACCTGGAGAAGGGGGTCAGAAATGGCGGATCCGAAAATGGCAGAAGCAAAGAAGACGCTCGTTGAAGAAGGAACGGAATTCCGAGGCTCACTCGTTTCGAAGTGCCCGGTCGTCGTCAGCGGCAAGATCGATGGCGAAGTGCACGCTCCGTCGCTCACGGTGAGCACGACGGGCGGCGTGTACGGCAAGGTTCGCGTCGGCGAGATCCTCTCCGAAGGCGAGATCGCGGGCGAGTTCGACGCCGAGACCGTCAAGTTGTCGGGCCGCGTCAACAACAACACGGTCATCCGCACCAAGTCGCTCGAAGTAAACCTTTCGTCGGACAAGGGCAAGCTGCAGGTCTCGTTCGGGGACTGCGTGCTCGAGGTCGGCGACGAGCCGAACAAGGCCATGGGCGGAGGCGCCAAGCCTCCCGAGGCTCCCAAGCCCCAGCCGCCAAAGGTGTAACAGCGTTCGCGCGAGGGACGCCGCCGGCCGTCTAGCCGAGCGGCGTCCCAGCGCAGAACCTGCGGCGCAACTCCTCGGGCGAAAGCCCGCCCGCCTCGGCAAGCTGCTTCACCCAGCCTTCGTCCTCGAAATCCCGCGGTTCCAGCCTGACCATGTAGTCGCGCGCGACTCGGTAGCTCTCCGTGTCGATGTCGACGAATCGCTGGCGCCCGCGCCCGTGCCCGGCATCGAGCGCCTCGTCGAACGGCACGGGATGGAACTCGCCGCCTTGCAGCGTGATGATCGCGCCGGTACCGCCTTCGAGCAGGTAGTTCACTGCGGCAAAGCCGAGGTCGCGCGCGTACTCCGCGTCGAACGGGATCGGCGCGGCGCACCTCAGTTCGTAGCCGATCGTCTTGTCGACGATCGTGGTCTTGATCGCGCGTGCCTCGAGACGCGTGCTGACGGCATTCTTGACCTTGCGGCCCAGATCGATCTCGGTCACTCGGATGTTGCCCTGCACGTCGCGGTCGACGTCTTCGAGCTCCTCGACCTCTTCGTGGCGCATGCGCTCCGGCAGCGATTCGGCGAGCAGGGCGACGCCGTAGTCCCGCCCGAGCGCTCGCCGCTTGATGATCGATCCCTCGACGATGTCCGCGATGTCGTCGAGCGTGACGAACCGCGAGCCGAACTCCTCCGGAATGATCGTCACCGTTGCGCCTGCGGCCTTTCCGATCCCGAGCGTGAGATGTCCGGTTGGCCGGCCCATCGTGACGGCCAGGTACCAGCGCCCGGTCGTTTTCGCGTCCTCCATCAGGTTCTGGATCATCCCGACGCCGACGTGGCGCGCGGTTTCGTATCCGAGCGTCGGAATCGGCAGCGGGAGCCAGATGTCGTTGTCGATCGTCTTTGGGACAAACGCGACGCGTATGGCACCGTTGGACGCCTTCTCGATCGCCGCGCCGCTGCGCAGGACATCGTCGCCGCCGATCACGACGAGCGCTTCGACCTTCAGCTTGTTGAGGGCGGCTATGGTGTTGTCGAGCGTCTGCGAGTCCCTGGCGGCGTCGGTACGCGACGTGCCGAGGATGGTCCCGCCTCGCAGGTGTATCCGTGACACCTCCTGGATCGACAGCGCATGCTGTTCGTCCGTGAAGTGCTGGGCGAGCCATTCGAATCCGTCGTGAAAGCCGAGGACGGTGCATCCACGATTCAGGCCTTCGATCGCGACGGCCGCGATGACGCCGTTCGTGCCGGGAGCGGGGCCGCCGCCGACGAGCACTCCGATTCGTTCGATTCTCATGACGTGATCGCCTGTTCCGCCGCAGCGAGGTATTCGAACCGCGAGCGGAACGCTTCAGGTGTGAGTCCTGCCGCGTTCGCGAGGCGCTCAACGCGGTCGAGTCGCTCGAAGTCGTCTGCGCCGAGCCGGATCATGTACCGGCGAGCCACCTTGTACCCGGCGCTCGTCGTATCGACGAGCCGTACGCGCGTCTTTCCCGTTTCGCTGTCTCGGATCGCGTCGAACGAAAGCGGCACGAGCTTGCCTCCCTGGATGCTGACCATCGCGCCGCTGCCGCCCGAGAGCAGAAACCTGACCGCGGCGTATCCGAGGTCGCGGCAGTATTCGGCATCGAAAGGGATCGGCGGCGCGCAGCGAAGTTCATAGCCCAGCGTCTTGTTCGAGACGTGGATTCGGATGCCTCGCTCGGCGAGGCGGCCCTGAAGTTCGACCTTCACACGGCGAGCAAGGTCGATCTCGGCGAACCGAACGTGGCCGTGGTCGTCGCGCTCGACGTCCTGAAGTCCTTCAAGCTCAACGGGATCGAGCTTTTCGATGAGCCCCTCGGCGAGAACGGCGACGCCGTGGTTGTGTCCATCGGCACGTCGTTTCACGATCGAGCCTTCGACGATGTCGCAGATCTGGCTGAACCGGACGTGCTCGCCCGGGAACTCCTCGCCGATGATTGTCAGCGTGGCGCCGGCGGCCTTACCGATGCCGAGCGCAAGATGGCCTGCCTTGCGGCCCATCGCCACGACGATGTACCAGCGGTTCGTGGACCGCGCGTCTTCCATCAGGTTCTGGACCAGTTCGACGCCGACGTGGCGGGCGGTCTGGAAGCCGAACGTCGGAATGTGCGGGGGGAGGGGAAGATCGTTGTCGATGGTCTTGGGAACGTGCGCCGCCCGGATCCTGCCGTCGGAGTGCCGCGCGACGGCGCTCGACGACAGCGCCGTGTCGTCGCCGCCGATCGTCACGAGGTGTGTGACGCCCTGTCCGACGAGCGTCTCGACGACGGCGTCGAGTCGGTCCGCGGATCGCGTCGGGTTCTCGCGCGACGTTCCGAGAAACGAGCCGCCTGACAGGTGAATTCGCGACACGTCCGCGATGCCGAGCGGTCGGATGTGACTGGTGTCCCGTCGAACGAGCCATTTGAACCCGTCCTGGACGCCGAGGACGTGGAATCCCTCGTTGTTGGCTTCGATTGCGGTCGCGGCGATGACGGCGTTGATTCCGGGAGCGGGGCCTCCGCCCACCAGAATCGCGAGTGTTCCGCGTGAAGGGTGCATGGCGCCATTTGACCATATCGACGGGGCGCGGTGCCACCGGCGCGCACAAGCCCGCGTCGATTCGTAACCGAGGCATGCAAAACGATGTTGAGGCT
>JBGAKX010000221.1:0-5005 GCA_044224215.1 Blastocatellia bacterium | reverse complement strand
CTCGTCCGCGGCTGTTATACTGCCGTCGTGGCAGAAACCGTCTACGGCAACACTCTCGGGCTCAAACCCAACCAGCTCCGGCGAATCCAGAAACTCTACGACAGACGAGTCCCTCCGCACCGAATCATCAATCAGGAATTTGCCCGGCACCTGACCGAGATCTCGCACGAGATCCGGCGGCAGGTCGGCGTGCTCGTCGACCGCTCGGGCTACGTCGATTCGGTGATGGTTGGCGACGCGGGGTCTCTCGAGATGCCGGACATCAGCCGCGCACGCGCGGGTGCGTCCCGTCTGCGCGGTGTGCGCCTGCTCCACACGCACCTGCGCGGCGAAGAGCTCACCCAGGATGACCTCACCGATCTTGCGCTGCTGCGTCTCGACCTCGTCGCCGCGGTGACGCTCGACTCCGACGGTCTCCCGGCCCTCGTGCACTCGGCGCATCTCGTGCCCGGAACGGCTCGCCCATCGGCGGGTCCTGTCACGGACGGCCTCGACGACATCGCACCGTGGACCGTGCTTGCTCCCAAGGCGCCGAGCCAGCTGGACGACGACTTTCTCGAACTGATCGAGGAGCTCGAAGCCGAATTTGCGCGCACGCGCCAGGCGCGATCCGCGTCGGACCAGCGCGATCGTGCCATCCTGGTGAGCGTCACGACGCGTCCGACGTTCGAGGCCGAAGAGTCCCTCGAGGAGCTCGGCGAACTTGCGCGTTCGTCCGGCGTCGTCGTGCTCGACTCGATTATCCAGCGCCGGAACCAGCTCGATCCGCGCACGCTGGTCGGCAGCGGCAAGCTCAAGCAGCTGCTCGTCCACGCGATGAACCTCGGCGTGGACATGATCATCTTTGACCGCGACCTGACACCGGCTCAGGTGCGTTCGATCAACGCCGCGACCGACCTGAAGGTCGTGGACCGAACGCAGTTGATCCTCGACATCTTTGCGCAGCGCGCGCAGAGCCGCGAGGGCAAGATCCAGGTCGAGCTCGCGCAGTTGAAGTACCAGTTGCCGCGGCTGACGGGCTCCGGCTCGGAGCTGTCGCGGCTGGCGGGCGGCATCGGCGGCCGGGGACCCGGCGAAACAAAGCTCGAGGTCGATCGCCGGCGCGCGCGCGACCGGATACACCAGCTCGAGCGCGAGATCGAGCAACTGCGCAAGCACCGCCGGACCCGGAGGTCGAACCGCGACAGGTTCGGGCTGCCGGTCGTGTCGATCGTCGGCTACACGAATGCAGGCAAGTCCACGCTGCTCAACGCGCTCACCGGAAGCGGCGTGCTCGCCGAGAACCGCATGTTTGCGACGCTCGACCCGACGAGCCGGCGTCTGCGGCTACCGCGCGACCGCGAAGTCATCATCAACGACACGGTCGGATTCATCCGCGATCTGCCGCAGGACCTGATCGTGGCGTTCCGCGCCACGCTCGAGGAGATGGAGGGGTCGAACCTTCTGATCCATCTCGTCGATGCATCGAGTCCGCAGATGGAGGCGCAGATCAATTCCGTCGAATCGATCCTCGAAGAACTCAAGCTCGCGGACATCCCGCGGCTGCTTGTCCTCAACAAGCGCGACAAGGTCGACGCCGACACGCTTGCAAACATCGAGCGCGTGCACAACGCGATCTCGGTGTCGGCGCTCGAGCCACGGTCGCTCATTCCGCTCGTCGAGCGAATGGGAGAGTTCGTCAACGAGGCGGCGTTGCCTCCGCGATACGAGGGTGTGGAGTACGAGGCGGAACCCGCGGCGGTGCTCCCGGACTAGATCGGGCGCGGCCGGGCGCGCTTGAAACCACCACGATTAAGCAGGTTTGGCGAACAGCCTGCGGACCTCATGCCAAGACAGAAAGTCGCCAGAACCGGAGCGCACAAGAGCCACCAACGGTCGCTCAGCTCACGCATCCGACGATTCTGGTCGGGTGACGAGGGGCTCAGCGCCTTTTTGTGGCTCTTTGTCGCCGTCACCTTCCTGTTCCGGCCGCTCGAGGAGATGGGCGTATTTTCGTCGAGCGTCCTGATGATCGTGGTCGGGCTGGTCACGATATCAGGCGTTCTGGCGATGGCGTCGTCGCCGCATCTCAGGGTGGTCTTTCTCGTTGTCGCATCGCTGGCGCTCGCCTCCTCAGCGCTCGAGCGTTTCTCGCCGTCGCCTGGTCTGCGGTGGCTTCGGCTGGCCGTCGATGTGTTGTGGCTCGGGATGATCTGCGTGGTGGTCATGCGGCGTGTGTTTCGCGCCGGGCCGATCACGTGGCATCGCGTCGAGGGCGCGCTCCTCGTCTACATTGTCTTCGGCGTGATGTGCGCGGAGGCCTTCATGACGGCGTTTGCACTTGATCCACAAGCATTCATGATGTCCGGAGGTCCGCTCCCGCCGGGAACGCTGAGCGACACGTTCATCTATTTCAGCTTTACGACACTCACAACGGTCGGCTATGGGGACATTACGCCGGTTAATCCTCTCGTTCGGTCGCTGGCGAATTTTGAGGGGTTGGCGGGACAGATCTATCTGGCCACCCTCATCAGCCAGCTCGTGTCCATGAAGCGCTCGGATCACGGCTGACAACGCGCCGCGCCGCCCCCGGCCAGCGTGGTATATTCCTGCGCTATGCGGACGACCGGCAGGACTGGAAATGCGTGGGTTCTTGCGGCATGTGTGCTCGCAGCGCTGACGCTCGGCTGCAGCCGGAGCGCGGAGCCAGAACCATCGCAGCAACCTGAGCCGCCAGTCGCAAAGCGATCCGCCGAACCGCGCAAGGACCTGACGGTCATGATGGTCGGCGACATCAACCTCGGCCGGCAGCTCGGGAAGCAGCTCGTGGCCGGAAAGAAGGACTTCCCGTTCCTCTATGTCCGGAACGAGCTGAGCGGCGCCGACATCACGTTCGGCAATCTCGAGAGCCAGATCTCCGACCAGAAGGGCCAGACGGAAGGCTCGTCCAACTACGTGTTCACCGGGCCCCCGCAGGGCGCCGACGAGCTGGCGAACGCCGGGTTCGACGTCGTGTCGACGGCCAACAACCACGCGTGGGACTACGGGTTGCGCGCAATGCGGGAGACGCTTGCCAACCTGAAGCGTGTGGGCGTCGCGAGCGCGGGGACGGGCGAGAACATCGAGGAGGCCTACCAACCGGCGATCATCGAGCGAAACGGGTGGCGCGTGGCGTTCCTGGCGGTCACCGGGATCTTCAACTCGCCGTTCGAGACATCGCCGGCCCGCGATCACGTCGCGTGGGCCGATCCCGTCGTCGTCTCGCTCAGGATCAAGGAGCTGCGACGCCAGGGAGTCGACGTGATCGTGGTGAGCTATCACGGTGGGGTGGAGTATTCAGGCGACCCGACGGACGAGACGCGGTCGTTCGTCCACGCGTGCGTCGACGCCGGAGCCGACGTGGTCGTCGGGCACCACCCGCACGTGACGCAGGGCGTCGAGTTCTACAAGGGGAAGCCGATCTTCTTTTCGCTTGGCAACTTTGTCTTCAAACAGTTCGATCCGTGGACCGACCGCGGGCTGGCCATTCGCATGACGTTTCGCGACACGGGTCCGCCGTCCGTCGCGTACCTGCCGGTCGCGGTTGATTTCCAGCCACGGTTTCTGTCGGCCGGCGATGGCGCGCCTCTGCTCGCGCGCGTCAAGGAGCTCTCGGGCGGCGCATTGCCTGAGAGCGGCGACTGAGCCTCGAGAGCGTCGAAACGCGTTATGCAGCAGCTACAAAAGACCGGTGAGCGGGAAGGCGTCGCACGATACGTCTCGTCGTTCAACGGCCTCGAGATCCTCCTGAAGCAGGATCACTCGGCGCCCGTCGTTTCGTTCCTCGTGCTGTATCGCGTCGGCTCGCGCAACGAGGCTGTTGGGCACACCGGCGCGACGCACATGCTCGAGCACATGCTGTTCAAGGGAACGCCCGAGATGAACCGCGAGCGCGGCACGCAGATCGCGGCGATGCTCGAGCAGGTCGGCGCCGACTTCAACGCGACGACATGGTGCGATCGCACCAACTACTTCGAGACGGTGCCGTCCGACCAGCTCGAGCTCGCGATCCGGATCGAAGCCGATCGCATGCGCAACTCGTTCATCTCGGACGAGGACCGCCAGTCCGAGATGACGGTCGTGCGCAACGAGCTCGAGCGCGGCGAGAACGAGCCGCTGAACGTGATGGACATCCAGGCGCATGCCACGGCGTTCCGCGAGCATCCGTACCACCACCCGACGATCGGGTGGCACGCCGACGTGGAAGGCGTGCCAACAGCACGCCTCAAGGAGTTCTACGACACCTTCTACTGGCCGGACAACGCGACGATCGTCATCGTCGGCGACTTTGAGACGTCCGCTGCCATCGCGCTCGTCGAGACGTACTTTGGCGGCATTCCACGCGCCCCGCGCGCGTTGCCCGGCGTGTACACGCGCGAGCCGGAACAGCAGGGCGAACGCCGTTTCGTCGTTCACCGGACCGGTCCCGACGGCATCGTGTTGCTGAGCTTCCGATCGCCGGAAGCTGCAGACCCCGACACCGCGACGCTCGCCGTCATCGGGGCGATGCTCGGAAAGGGACGATCGAGCCGCCTGTACCGGGCCCTGGTCGACACGCAGCTTGCGTCCGAAGCGTCGGCGACCGCCGAGACGTTTCGTGATCCGGGCCTGTTCCAGATCTACGCGACGACGATGCCCGACGTCCCGCACGCGCTCGTCGAGCGGCGCCTGCTCGAGTCGCTCGAGCGACTACGGACCGAGCGTGTCCCCGACGCCGAGATCGAGAAGGCCAGGCGACTCGTGCACACCGAGCTCGTGTTTCGCCGCGAAGGCGCCACGAACTTCGGATACGAACTGAGCGAAGCCGTCTCGTCCGTCCACTGGCAGTGGTTCTTTGACTATCCGGAATCGGTCGCGCGCGTGACGCCGGACGACGTCCAGCGCGTCGCGCGGGCTATTTTCCGGACGTCGCAGCTCACGACAGGCTGGTTCGTTCCGACGCGCGTCGACGATGAGGCTGGCCTGCTGGTAAAAGCGCGTGAAGACA
>JBGAKX010000220.1:0-5013 GCA_044224215.1 Blastocatellia bacterium | reverse complement strand
AAGTTGTTCGAGTAAGCAGCCGCCGTGACGTGCGGCACGACGCCGGCAAACGGGTCCGCGGCGTCGTAGGCAAGTGACGCGTCGACACCGGCAACCTGGCCGGTGTCGGGATTGAGCCGCAGGTTCTGCAACGAATCGCTGACCACGCGAATCCGGTCGACGGTCGGGTTGAAATCGAACCCGAACTCGTTGCCGACGAGTGCCGTCCCAAAGTCGCCGATGTGCGTGGCCACGCCCGTTGCAGGATCCACGACGAACAGCTTGCTCGGGTTCACGAGCATGTACAGCTGCTCGGTCGCCGGCCGGACGTCGATCGCCAGTGGAACGTCACCGGGCGAGAGCCCCGTGATGCCGACAGTCAGGATTGGAGTCTGAGGCGCCGACGAATCGAACGTGACGATCTGATTGCTCGACGTCAGACCGTAGATGGTCACACCTGCCAGCACCGCGTTCGGGCTCGAGGCGCCGCCGCCCTGGCCTGCATGCGCGGTCACACACATAGGTGAGACCAGTACGGCGATTGCGATCATCAGGGTGCAAAGAAGCGCGGACATCCGTGTGGCGATCACGTCACATCACCTCCACTCCAAATGTTCCAGACCCTGCGCCACTATACCACGCGAACTCAGCAGCGGGTCATCGTGTTTTCCTCCAATCAAATACAAAGAGGGCCGCGTCCCGGCGCGACCCTCCCTGCAGCCCGGAACCCAGGCCGTCCGTCAGTTCGTGTTCGGCTCGACGATCCGGACGGACGCCAGCTTTCCGAGCGATTCGAGCTTCCCGAGCGGGACGCGTGCGATCACCATCTTGGCCGTCTTTGGATCGAGAACGATCTCGATGCCAAGTTTCGAAAGCTCGGCCATCGTTGCGGCACTCTTGTCCGCAAGCCAGATCCGGACTTCGGCACGACCATCTCGAACGAACGCACTTTCGGTTGCCGGCGCGGCCGCGTGACGCTTCAGGCGGTCGACGATCGCGCGCAGCTCCGGATCGAGCTTTGCGAGGTGCGCAGGGAGCCTGACCTCCGACTCCTCGCCAATAGCCTCATCGACGTTCTTTCTGTCGACTTCGGTTTTTGTGGCGGGTCGAGGTGGCGGCGGAGCGCCGCTGATGTACCCGCGCCCCGCTGACGCGGCGAACTGTCGTCTGGCGTCCGCCGCCTTCTCCTTGCCAAACACGCCGTCGTAACTGACGCCTTCCGGCATCTCGACCGGCACGTCGATCCTGCGCGTCTGTCCGCCTTCGTTTACGACCATCTGCTCGACAGCCACGAACGACGTGTACTGGGTCATCAGCGAGTAGTCGAGGCCGATCTTTGTGATCTCGGCCGCGAGATCCGCGCGCTGGGTGCCGTTCTGAGCGCCGGCGTAGTCCTCTCGCATCAGGTCCTCGACCTTCCGCCGCGCCCATAGTGACGCCAGCACGTCGTGCTTGTCGTCGCGGTCCGGCAGATCGACGGCGACCTCGCGCACGACGTCCCGGCCGGCGACCTTGCCGCTGATCCGGATCGTGCCCTTCCACGCGCGGTCGTACCGCCCCGTCAGGATGATCGGCTTGGCGCTGAACACATCCGGAATTCGCGCCGGCGCGACGTCCGACACCGGCAAGCCATTCCAGTCAATGGAGATGTCGGTGAACAAGGGATTCTGGACGCGCTCGTGGAACCGTCGCGCGGCGGCTGACCCGTCGTCGGCGAGCGTCACGTACTCGACCTCGCCGCGTCCCTCGACGGCCATTCTGTCCAGCAGGAACCGGTTCACCGAGTCACCGACGCCAAACGAGAACACGCGGGCGTTCGGGTGCTTCTGCACCTCCGCGATGATCTCCATATCGTTGCCGACGTAGCCGTCCGTCATGAAGCAGACAATCCGGATGTGGTCCTGTCTGTCGGACGGATCGAGCGCGGTGCGGATCGCCTGCATCATCTCGGTGCCTCCGCCGCCCTCGCGCGATTCGAGGAACGCCCGCGCCTTGGCGAGCGATTCGGGTGTCGCCTTCACCGGCGCGGGGAAGAGGATGCTCGTGTCGCCGGCAAACGTGATCAGGTTGAACGTGTCATCGGGCCTGAGGGCCTCGAAGGCCAGGTTCATCGTCTCCTTGGCCTTGTCGAGCGGGAAGCCGCTCATCGAGCCGGACGTATCCAGCACGAAGACGAGCTCGCGCGGTGCGACGTCCTCCGAGGCGACGCGCGCGGGCGGCTGCAGGATGAGCGTGAAGAACCCGCCGCGGTCGTCCTTGTGCGACAGGACCGCGTCGCTCAGGGCCGCGCCGGCGACGTCGTACGTGAGGATGAAATCCCTGTTCGGAATCGTCGCCTTGTCCTTCAGCGAAACCGTCGCGGAACCGGGCCCGGTTCGCTGGACATCGACGTCGTGAAGGGTCGACGAAATGTTCTGGATCGGAACTCCAGCGTCGAGAACCACTTCCAGTGAAATGTCGTGGCCGGCCCGCGTGCCGGGCACCGCGACCGGCGGGGTGATGCGCGATGCGTCCGGGACCTGGTCCGTGTCGGGCGACCACCCCCCGGCCTGCTTGCCGCCAGGCGCACCGGGGATGTATCGAGGGCCGACGACCATCGGGAACACAAACGAATACGAACCGTCGTCGTACGCGAGCGTCTCGACATAGCTGATCTCGATGTCGACGCGCTCGCCCGGCATGATGTTGGCGACGGACTGGGTGAATATGTTGGCGCGCTCCTGGTCGAGCAGGCTCGCGACCTGACCCGCATTTCTCGCGGCGTCGTAGATTGCGCGCGCTTCCTCGCGGCGCTTGATCGTTCCGGCGACGGTGCGGTCGCCGACGTGCATCGTCATGCGGTCCACCGCTGCCGAATCGGGCAGCGGGAACGTGTAGACGGCCTCGATGGCTTCGGTGGACGGGTTCGTGAAGCGCTGTGTGACCGTGACACGGGCGAGAAAGCCGCTGATTTCGGCATGGACGTCGGTGTGCTCGAGGGGGCACAGACCGGCGGGCTGGCCCTTGGGATCGACGATCCTGAGCTCACCTTGGGTGCTCGTTGCCGATGCGGCGTGGGTTACGGTGCTGGATGCGAGAAGGGTCAGAGCGGCGGCCGAGGCGGCGACCGAGAGAGCGAGGGCAAAGCAGATCTTGCGTTTCATATCCGTCCTCCTTGCCCGCTTCAGACGCGGGAATTGGAGAACGGTTCCGAGGGACGAGCGCAAAGGCGCCGAGCGGGACGCAAAGGCGCGAAGGCCTTTGCGCCTTTGCGCGAAACCAAGCCCGCGAGCCCGCTAGTCCACGTCCGGATAGTCGAACGGGTCTTCCGCCAGCACGGCGCGCATGTTGACCTGCCCGAGCAGCGTTTCGAGGAACACGCTGAACCCGTGCATCCCCTCGACGACCTCGTCGATGTTTCGAGCGACGATCACCTCTTCCAGGAACAGCTCGTACGCGTCCCAGTCCTTGTACATCAGGTACTTGAGCGACGAATCGCGGAAAAGCGCGATCCGCTCGATAAGCGGAGCGACGCCCTCCTTCGTGCCGTTTTCGATGAATCGCCGGCAGTAGACGAGCAGCCTCCAGATGTCGGAGCGGATCGTCAGCGACTGCTCGAGCTTGGTCTGGAATGCGGGGAACAGCTCGTCGCCGCGCAGGTCCGGATCGAATACCTGCGCGAGCGCGACGACAGATTGCTGGAACGCGTCGCGCAGCAGGCCGTGGCTGTTCTCGACCTTGGCATAGATCGGCGGCGCCTGCCTCAGGTAGACGAATCCCACGAGCTCCCGGCTGAAGATCTTGCGCAGCTCCATGTTCAGGGCGTACGCCACCGAATCGACGGCCTGGAACACCTCCTGCGGGAGGTCACGCAGCTTGAGCACCTTGCTCTCGATAAACTCAAGCAGGAGACGCACTTCCGAGTTGATCAGCGAAAAGACGAGCAGCGAGTTCTTGAGGGGCTTGTCCTTCTCGAGATCCTCCGCAATGAAACGCAGGTACCGGAGCAGCCGGAACAGCTCGAGGAGGATCTTTGCAACGTCGGTCCGCAACTGCTCGTTCGTGATTCCCTTGATCAGCTGGGCGAGCCGGTGATTCTCGATCCTGTCGAACTGGGGCTTGAACTTGTACGCGATCAGCAGGTCGATGTAGCGGCAGCGCTTGATCTCGCGGTTGACGATCTTGCCGATCGAGGTGAACGCAACGAACGAGACCTTTGGGAGCCTGGCGAGGTCGTCGATGATGGCGCGCAGGTCGGCAAGCGACTCGGTCAGCAGCGACAGCGAATCCTCGGGCGTCGGCTGCTGCATCAGCTTCTCGATGAAGCCGTCGAGCACGTATTCGCGCTTTATGTAGTTCTCGATGTAGCGGTCGAATCGGCTGATCTCGGCACGCTCGGCGCTCATGAGCTCGGTGCAGAGGAAGCTCATTCTGAGCGATACGTTGCGGACGATCTTGAGCTCTTCGGAGAAGTCACGGCGGACGATGTCGCGGGCCTCCTGCTCCGACAGCGGGTGGTTCTTGACGCGGAAGAACCGGTCAAAGCATTTGACCCACATCTCGAGCTCGAAGAGGAAGTCGGTCTTCTGCTCGCGGCCGAGCATTTCGAGCCACTGATCGATCGATGCGCGGTTGTGCCCCGAGACACGGTCGAGCGCATGGCGGGCGCCCACGAGGGCATTCTCGGTCAGTGGGTTGCTGTCCATTGTGCGGAGGACCTCGATCGACGAAGCGGGCGCGGTGAAGAATAGAACAGGGTTGCGGTCGTGCCAAGGATGATTGTGCAGAACGCTGCCGTTCGCACGGTGATCAGCGAGACGTGGTGCCCTCGTATAGCGCCACGGCGTCCGAGATGATCCGGTCGTGGTCGAATGCGAGTGGAGGCAACGCACTCAAAGGGAACCACTTCGCGCTCGCCGCGTCGTCGGATCCGAGAACGGCGGTGCAGTGATCCAGGCGTGCAAGGAACGCGACGGTGACCGTGTGGCCCCTGGGGTCGCGACCGGGATCGCCGTACGCCCCGACCTGCTCGAGGTGCACCCCGGTGAGCGTCGT
>JBGAKX010000219.1:0-5069 GCA_044224215.1 Blastocatellia bacterium | reverse complement strand
GTTGACCTCACGGAAGGCACCTCGGTGCAGTTCCGCTTCGAGTTCTTCAATCTGTTCAACCACGCGAATCTCTTTGTCAACTATGGCACGGCTGACGCCGCGTCCAACCAGTTCGTGACGGCGAGCCGCGCTGGCCGTCGCGACATCCAGCTCGCGGTGAAGTTCATCTTCTAAGCGATCCGGATTGTGACAAACCCTTGCGGGGGGCCTTCGGGCCCCCCGCTTTTTTTGCGCCAGGCGCTTTTCCAGTACAATGCACGCCTCGAAAGGAGCACCGCCCGCAATGGACGTCCTCGCCAGCATTCGAAGCCGAGCCGCGGCAGCCCAAAAACACATCGTGTTACCCGAAGGCAGCGACGACCGGTCGCTCCGAGCCGCGGCCATGTGCAGGGCCGAGGGGCTCGCGCGCATCACGCTGCTCGGCGCCGAGGATCCGATCCGCACCCGGGCGTCGGAGCTCGGCGTCTCGCTCGCCGATACCGCCATTGTGGACCCCGGCACATCGCGCAAGTTTGACGACTATGTCCGCGTCTATTACGACCGGCGCCGCGCAAAGGGCGTCACGACCGACGAGGCGCGGCGCGTTGTCCGGCAGCCGCTCTACTACGGCAACCTGATGGTGGCGACGGGCGACGCCGACGGGTCTGTGGCTGGCGCGACAAACACCACGAGCGACACGGTGCGCGCGGCGCTCCAGACGATCGGCCCGCGGCCGGGCCTGCGGACCGTATCGAGCTTCTTTCTGATGATCGTGCCCGAGTGCGAGTACGGCGCCGGCGGTGCATTCGTGTTCGCGGACTGCGGCGTCGTGATCGATCCGACCGCGAGCGAGCTTGCGGACATCGCCGTGGCGTCAGCCGAGTCCGCGCGCGCGCTGCTTGGCGTGGAGCCGGTCGTCGCGATGCTGTCGTTCTCGACAAAGGGGTCCGCAGAACATCCGCTCGTCAACAAGGTGCGCGAGGCGACACGGACGGTTCGAGCGCGCGAGCCGGAGTTGCGCGTCGACGGCGAGTTGCAGGCGGATGCGGCGCTCATTCCGGCGATCGCGGAATCAAAGGCCGCGGGATCGCCTGCGGCGGGCCGGGCGAACGTGCTGATCTTTCCGAACCTGGAAGCAGGGAACATCGCGTACAAGCTGACGGAGCGGCTCGCGCGCGCGACGGCGATCGGGCCGATCCTGCAGGGGCTGGCGCGGCCGGCGAACGACCTGTCGCGCGGGTGCAAGGCGGAGGACATCGTCGACGCGGTGGCGATCACGGCGGTCCAGGCGGGGTAGATCGAACCGATTCCGGGCACCCCGAAGGGGTGCGCCAAAATAGCCGGGGGTCGAGGAGCGCGCAGCGCGACGACGACCCCCGGTGGGCTGGTGGAACGATGCGACCCTGTAGGGGTCGCCCGTTGGTCCGTCAGCCCGCGAAGCGGGCGTCTCTACAGATAGCCCACGGTGGAGCGAGCATTGCGAGCGAAGCCGTGGGTAGCCGTCACGATGGACAGCCGAGCCTGCGTCAGCAGGCGGCTCTCGCGTGGTGAGCCGCCCGCCTCCGGCGGGCTCGATCGCAAATTCGCGGAATCCCCGGGTTCGCTCGCGCATTCGCGCTCGCTTCACCCGGGGCTGGCTGTTGAGCCGCCGGCTTCGCCGGCTCCGCGCCTACCCTCAACCCCGGGCTGGCACCACGCGCGCCTGCTCCGTTATCATTGCGCGTTTGGAGATCCAAGGTAGGAGTCGTCCGATGTCGCACAGGCCCCTCGTCGCCACCACCATCCTCGTCCTTATCCTTGCTACGGCTCTGCCAACGCTCGCCGCACCGGCGCCCCAGGATTCGTGCGATTGCGAAGTCCAACGTCCTCCGGTGCTTGCGATCGTCAACGGCGTCCAGATCCCCACGAGCCAGATCGAAGCCGACACCGCCGAGTTCGTAAAGCCGATCAAGGAACGGATGGCGACGATCCGCGAGAAGGCGCTCCAAACCGTGATCACCAACAAGCTGATCGAGGTCGAAGCAGCAAAACGCGGCATCTCGACACCGCGCCTGCTCCAGGAGGAGGTCATCGCCAAGGCCGGCGAGCCTACCGAGGAGGAGCTGAGGGCGTTCTACTCGCACAACCAGAGCAGCATGCCGGGCGCGTACGACGACATAAAGGAGCAGCTCAAGCTCTATATCCGCAGCCAGCGTCAGCAGGTGCAGATGACCATCCTCACGACCGATCTTCGGTCGTCGGCGAAGATCGAGGTGCTCGACTACTCGCCGGCCGCGCCCACAAGCGAGGCTGACCGCGCGAAGATCCTCGCTATCGTCAACGGCGCAAAGATCACGCTCGGCGAGCTGGAGGACAACCTGCGGGGCGTCATGTACGAACTGCGCCTGAACGTCTACGATCTGGAGTACGCAGCGCTCGAGCGCCGGATCGACGAGGTGCTCATCAGCCAGGAAGCCGAGCGGCGCGGCACGACCGCAAAGGCGATCATCGACACAGAGGTGGCGCCGAAGGCGCGAAAGATCGACGCCTTCGACGTCTCGAAGTTCTACAACGAGAACAAGGAGCGGTTTGGCGGTCGCCCGCTTGCGGAGGTCAAACCCGACCTGACGGTCATGCTGCAGGAGCACGAGGTGCAACTCGCGACGCACGAGTACGCCAAGGGCCTTGAGAAGGGAGCCGCCATCAAGATCGGGCTGGTCGAGCCGGCACCGCCCACGTATTCGGTCGACGTCGCCGGCCGTCCATCCGTCGGACCCGCCACGGCGCCCGTAACCATCGTTATTTTCAGTGACTTCCAGTGTCCAAAGTGCGCTGCGACGCACGCCGCGCTCGCTAGTCTCGTCAAGACATATGCGGGCAAGGTTCGGGTCGTGGCGCGGAACTTCCCGCTCGAACAGCACGAGTTTGCCTACACGGCCGCCGTCGCGTCAGAAGCGGCCTTTGAGCAGGGCAAGTACTGGGAATACGCCGATCTCCTGTTTGCGAACCAGTCGAATCTCTCCGCCGCACGGCTCAAGGAGCTCGCCACGCAGGCCGGGCTCGACCGGGCCAAATTCGATGCCGCACTCGACTCTCCCCGCTTTGCGGACCTCGTGGATCGCGATCTGACGGATGGAACCAGGGTCGGCGTCGGCTCGACTCCGGCCGTTTTCGTGAACGGCCGCCCGGTTGCCGGAGACACCGCCGATCAGCTCCGCGCAGCGGTCGAATCGGCCCTCGGAAAGGGCTGAGAGGCCCCGTCCGCGGGGGGCGGAACATCTTGAAACCCAATTATCCGTGTGATATACATAGGCGGCTAACGACCACCACACTATCCGTGTCAGAATTCGCCAGTTTCGCTCAACAAGAAGAGGATGATCGGCCATGAATGGTTCCATGGTGATGTATGACGAGGAATACCAGCAGATCAAGACGATCATCGGCCGTCTGTGCAGCGATGCCAACGCCAAGCTGGTTTTCCTTGTCGACAAGAATGGCCAACAGATAGCGACACACGGAGAGGTCGGGCAGATCGATACCACGAGCTTGGCGAGTCTGACGGCGGGTAATGTTGCGGCGACGGACGGTCTCGCGCGGCTCATCGGCGAGAAGGAATTCCCGGTCCTGTCGCACGAGGGCGAGCACGACAACATTCATATCTCCATTGTTGCGCAGAGGGTCATCCTCGTCGTCATCTTTGACGAGCGCTCGAGCCTTGGTCTGGTGCGGCTTCGCGTCCGGCGGGCATCGCACGAATTGACCGAGGTCTTTGAGCACATCATGCGCAAGGTCGAGCGTGAGCGAGAGATGGGCGTCGATCTGGAGTCGCCATTCGCCGAGATCACGGACGAGGACATCGACAATCTGTTTAGCTAACTCCCCGAGGCGCCGCGCTTCATCCAGTGACATCCATCTGAAGAGGGTTTTCGAGCCTTGACTTTCATCAACTACGCCTCACGCGAGATCAACTGCAAAATCGTCTACTACGGCCCGGGTCTGGGCGGGAAGACGACGAACCTGCAGTACATTTACGATTCGACGGCAACCCACGCGAAGGGCAAGCTGATCAGTCTGGCCACCGAAACCGACCGCACCCTCTTCTTCGACTTCCTCCCGCTCGAACTCGGAACAGTTCGCGGATTCAAAACGCGCTTCCACCTCTACACCGTCCCCGGACAGGTCTTCTACGACGCAAGCCGCAAGCTCATTCTGAAGGGCGTCGACGGCGTCGTCTTTGTCGCGGATTCGCAGCGCGAACGTATGGATGCGAACATCGAGTCGCTCTGGAACCTCGAGAACAACCTCAAGGCCCAGGGGTACGACCTGATGAAGCTGCCGTACGTGCTGCAGTTCAACAAGCGCGACCTGCCGCACGTGATGTCCATCGACGAGATGGTCAAGGAGCTTCAGCGAAAGGACGAGCCCATTTTCGAGGCCGTCGCCCCGACGGGCGTGGGCGTGTTCGACACGCTCAAGGCTGTTGCGAAACAGGTCCTGATGGAGCTTCGCAAGGGCGGCAGCTAGCCCGATCCGAGCGCTCGCGCCGGCGATCGGCGCGTACGCGTCGGCCCGACCTGTCGTGCGTGTCTCGGACTTCGACTTTGCCCTGCCGGATGAGCTGATCGCTCAGCGGCCGGCGGAGGTGCGTGACGCGTCGCGGCTGCTCACGCTGGACCGCTCGTCGGGCGCGATTGCCGATGGCGCCTTCACCGACATCTCAAGCGCACTCCGGCCGGGAGATCTGCTCGTCGTCAACGACACGCGCGTGTTCCCGGCGCGGCTGATCGGGCGCCGCGAACCGTCGGGCGGCCGCGTCGAGCTGTTCCTCGTCGCCGACAAGGGACGCGGCGTGTGGGACGTGCTCGCGCGACCCGCGGCGCGGCTGCGACCGGGGGACACGGTTGTCGCGGGCGAAGGCCCCGACGCGCTCCGTGCGGTCGTCGAGTCGGTCGAGGCATCCGGGAGGCGAATCGTCCGGTTCGACGAACCGTCGTCATTGTGGGAGCGGCTCGACCGCTGGGGACGAACGCCGTTGCCGCCGTACATCCATCGCGTCGAATCCTCCGACGACGCGCGTCTCGACGCCGAACGGTACCAGACCGTGTTTGCTC
>JBGAKX010000218.1:0-5133 GCA_044224215.1 Blastocatellia bacterium | reverse complement strand
GACGACGACCCCCGGAACACGGCCCCCGTCCTCACGACCCTGAAAGGGTCGTTCACTGCAACCCTCGTCTCCAATTCCCGTATGAACCATGATAGTTTTCCGCCACTGCACAGGCACCTTCGACGCTAACTACAATCGAATAAACAACTTCCATTTGGTACTGGAAGGGCCGTTTTCGATGGCTTCCCCCTAGGAGCATCTACATGGACCGGCAAAGCCAACTTCGCGGGATGGTCTTTGCGGGCATCTGCCTGCTCGTTCTCAATTCTTCGGCGCTCGCGCAAGCGCTCGGTTCGCTGAACGGCGCCGTGCGCGACCCACAGGGCGCATCCGTCATCGGCGCCACGCTCACGCTCACCAACACGGCGACCGGAGCGACGCGCACCGTCAACACCGGCAAGGACGGGATCTACCAGTTTCCGCAACTGCAGCCCGGGACATACGACCTCAAGGTCGAATCCACGGGCTTCAAGACGATCCTCAGTCCGGGGATCGCGATCACCGTGAACTCGGCGATCACGCTCGATCTCGCGTTCGAAGTGGGCGCGGTGACCGAGTCGGTCGACGTCACCGCCAGCGCCGACTCCATCAACCGGAGCGACGCCACGATCGGCAACACGTTCGACCAGCTTCAGATCCGTCAGCTTCCGATCGAAGGGCGCAACGTGGTCGACCTTCTCAGCCTGCAGCCAGGCGTCGTGAAGACGAACGTCGAGGACTACGACGACCAGCGCAGCGGCGCCGTCAACGGCGCACGCTCGGACCAGTCGAACGTGACGCTCGACGGCATCGACGTCAACGACCAGCTGAGCGGCTATGCATTCACGAGCGTCGTGCCGGTCACGCTCGACTCGGTCCAGGAGTTCCGCGTCATCACGTCGAACGCCAACGCGAACCAGGGACGCAGCGCCGGCGCGCAGGTCTCGCTCGTCACAAAGACGGGCAGCAACGAGTTCCACGGCTCGGTCTACGAGTTCCACCGCAACACCGCGACGACCGCCAACTCGTTCTTCAACAACATGGTGCCCGTCACCGCAACACAGCCCGCCATTCCGCGGCCCAAGCTGATCCGGAACGTGTTCGGCTTCTCGGTCGGCGGCCCGATCCTCAAGGACAAGCTGTTCTTCTTTGCGAACTACGAGGGGCTGCGCGATGCAGCCGAAGACAGCATCGTCCGCACCGTTCCGACCGACCCGCTGCGGCAGGGCATCGTCCGCTACATCAACACGAGCCACACAATCGGCGACATCACGCCTTCCGAACTGCAGGACCTCGACCCGCTCGGGATCGGCGCGAACCCGCTCGTGCTCGACTACTTCAACGACTATCCGCTGCCGAACGACACGTCAGTCGGTGACGGTCTGAACACGCTTGGGTTCCGGTTCAACGCGCCGATCCACGTCAACAACAACACGTACATCGCGCGGATCGACTACCAGATCAACGCGAATGACTCGTTGTTCGTGCGCGGCACGCTCGGCGGCAACAAGAGCAACTCGCTGCCGCAGTTCCCGGGCGGGCCGCCGCGTTACACGTTCCTCGAGAACCCGCGCGGCATCGCCATCGGGTACACCAAGGTCATCAACGACCACATCACGACCGTCACGCGGTATGGCTTTACGCGCCAGGGCGGCGAGAGCAACGGCTCGACGAACGGTCCGTACATCGGGTTCCGCGGATTCAGCGATCTCGTGCCCTACACCTACACAGAGTCGGCGAACACGCCGGTCA
Source organism: Blastocatellia bacterium (assembly GCA_044224215.1). Taxonomy (GTDB): domain Bacteria; phylum Acidobacteriota; class Blastocatellia; order UBA7656; family JADIYM01; genus DAOMFM01. The sequence continues at coordinate 3,402 of JBGAKX010000218.1, read as the reverse complement.
ACAACATCACCAGCGACACGTCGTGGGTGAAGGGCAACCACACGATCGAGTTCGGCGCGAACATGCGCTTCATCCGGTTCAACTACCTGTCGTACTACAACTCGTTCTCGTACGCGCGCGCGAACGCATCGTGGCTGCGCGGCTCGGCGAACGAGCTCAAGCCCGACGACGTCGCAAGCTCGTTCTCGACGGCGTACCGCGATTCCGCAGTGGCGCTGCTTGGCCTGATCAGCGACGTGATCATCACGTACAACTACAACCAGGACGGCAGCACGATCCCGGTCGGCGAGCCGATCGGACGCCGCTACGCGGTCGACGAGTACGAGTTCTATGTCCAGGACCAGTGGAAGATCAAACCGAACCTGACACTGATGGCCGGTGTGCGGTACGGCCTCTTCTCGCCGCCGTGGGAGACGAACGGCCTGCAGGTCGCGCCCACGATCCCGCTCGGCGAGTGGTTCAACCAGCGCGCCGCGAACGCCGCGCAGGGCATCCCGTCGTATAACTCGCCCGACATACAATTCAACCTTGCCGGAGCTGCAAACAACGCGCCGGGGTATTACCCGTGGGACACGAACAACTTTGGCCCGCGCGTGTCGCTCGCGTGGTCGCCGGACGTCGACAAGGGCTTCTGGTCCAAGATCACGGGCGGTCCCGGCAAGATGTCGATTCGCGGCGGGTTCGGCACGTTCTATGAGCGCGTCGGATCGGCGCTCGCAAACGACTTTGACTTCGTCGGATCGACGGGGCTCTCCACGGTCGTCGAGAATCCGTCGGGCCAGTACACCGTTTCGACGTCGCCGCGCTTCCAGGGATTCGGCACGGTGCCGCCGCTTCCGCCGGCGCCCCCCGGCGGCTTCCCTGCACAGCTTCCCAAGGACGCGTTCGCGATCACTGCAGCGATCGACAACGCGATCACGACGCCGGTCGACTACTCGGTCGATTTCTCCATTTCGCGCGAACTCCCGTGGAATCTCGTCTTCGAGGCTGCGTACATCGGGCGCTTTGGCCGCAACCGGCTCGCGCAGTCGGATCTTGCGGCGATGGTCAACCTCGTGGATCCCGAGTCGGGCGCCGACTGGTACACAAGCGCCGGCCAGCTCGCGGACTACATCGCGGCGCAGACGCCGATCAGCGCGGTTCCCAAGATTCCGTACTTCGAGAACCTGTGGCCGGACATCGGCCGCGCCGGCCGGACGTCGACGCAGCAGGCGTACTACTATGCGAGCAAGCTCGCGCCCGACTGGACCACCGTGCTGCAGTATCTCGACTACTACTTCCCGTCAAAGTATGGGCCGTTCGCCTTCTACGACGACCAGTATTCGGCGCTGTCGGCGTGGCGGTCCCAGGAGAACACGAACTTCAACGCCGGGCAGTTCATGCTGCGCAAGCGGTTTTCGAACGGCGTGCAGTTCGACTTCAACTACACGGTCTCGAAGTCGATCGACCTGACGTCGGAAGCCGAGCGCACCGGCAGCTTTGGCGGCGCATACGGCACTGGGTTCATCCTGAACGCGTTCAAGCCGGGGCTCAACCGGGCCGTGTCCGACTATGACGTGAGGCAGTCGATCAACTCGAACTTCCTGTGGCAGCTGCCCGTGGGACACGGGCAGGCGTTCCTGTCCGACTCGCCGGGCTGGGTCGACCAGATCCTCGGCGGATGGCAGCTCGCGGGGATCTTCCGCACGACGTCGGGGTTCCCCATCTCGACCTACAACGGACGGGTGTGGCCCACGAACTGGAACATCTCTGGCTGGGCGACGGCGACGGGCGACATCCGCGGCGAAACGACGCGTCGCGGTGACGGACCCAACCTGTTCCCGAATCCCGAGCTTGCGATAGCAAGTTTCAGGAATTCGCGTGCGGGCGAGGCTGGAACACGCAACGATCTGCGCGGCGACGGGCTGTTCCAGCTCGACATGGGACTTGGCAAGACGTTCAACCTGCCGTGGGAGGGTCAGACGATCCAGTTCCGGTGGGAGGTGTTCAACGTCACGAATACCGCCCGGTTCGATCCACAGTCGCTCGATCTGGACGTGACGAACGTGCTGACGTTCGGGCGCTACACCGGGACGCTGAGCCCGCCGCGGGTGATGCAGTTCGGGTTGCGGTATCAGTTCTGAGGCGACCAGCCGCAGATGAACGCACGTTCGCGTTCTTCTGCGGCTCGCCTCGTCCGTCGGGAATCACATCTCCAGTACGATCTTGCCCCGCGTCCTTCCGGTCTTGCTCAACTCGAGCGCCTGAACCGCATCATCGAGCGGCAGTACTCGCTCGATGTTGACGACGACCTTGCCCGAGTCGATCAACGCTGCGATTTCGCGAAGCAGTGACCCGTTCGGTTCAACCTTCACCATTCCGCCTCGTGTGCCTGTGTCTGCCAGCGCCGCCTCGTCAGGAGGTTGCACCGCCGAGACCAGAAACCCGCCCTTTCTCAACACACCGATCGAACGCGACTGCGTCTCGCCTCCGACGAGGTCGAACACCACGTCCACGTCGTGCACCGCGTCTTCGAAGCGCGTCGTCGTGTAATCGATCACCTCGTCCGCTCCCAGCGACCGCACGAACTCGACATTGCGGCCCGATGCGGTACCGATCACTCGGGCACCGCGAGCCTTTGCGAGTTGAACCGCCATCGATCCGACTCCGCCCGCCGCGGCGTGAACCAGAACCGTCTGCCCGCTCTGGAGTCCCGCGATCACGAACATCGCCTGCCACGGCGTGAGCGTCGAGACGGGTACCGCCGCGGCATGCACGAAATCGAGCGACGCCGGCATCGGCGCAATCTCGTCCGAGCCGACGACTGCGAACTCAGCGAACGCTCCCAGCCTCATGAGGTTGCTGTACCCAAAGACCGAGTCGCCTGATTTGAATTCGCCGACGCGCTCGCCGACCGATTCGATGACACCGGCGAGATCGCAACCGAGCGTCATCGGGAGCGAGTGGCCCCACCACTCCTTGCCATATCCCTCGGCGATCATCCAGTCGACCGGATTTACCGCGGCCGCTCGAACGTGAACCAGGACCTCGTCAAAGCCGGGTCGAGGCTTCTCGATGTTCTCGACGGCGACGCCGGCCGGAAATCCATACGAATTGAGTCGTATTGCCTTCATCATTGTCATTGACCTCCCTCGCCAAACACGCCGTTGAAATTGTCGGACGAAGGAGAGTACCGCAGGACTGCCAGAATCTGCGTCCATCTGCGGCTCAACTCCGTTCGCTGTCACATGGCCCCAACGTTGCTATTGTATGGCGACGATCGAACCATGGAGGGTACGAACAATGCAGCGAAACGAGACACTTCGAATCATCGCCGTCGGATTGCTGGCGAGTGCAGCCGCACTCGGCACGACACTTCCGGTCCTGGGGGCGGCACCGGGCCAATCAAAGGTCGCGACGGCG
>JBGAKX010000217.1:2933-5167 GCA_044224215.1 Blastocatellia bacterium | reverse complement strand
GGCGCGTGAGTTCTCCGCGCATGTGCGCGCGAGCGGCGAGATCCTGCGTGACGACTGGCTCAACAACGGTCCTGCGTCGCTCGCGGACATGCTCCCCGCGGGATGGCGCGAGCGCATACAGCCGATCCTTACGGGCCAGGCGATTGTGCTACATACGCTCGGACGATCGGATCTGCTCAAGGCGAAGCACTTCGCGTTGTGCGACCGCGGTGAGGACCTAATCGACTGTCTCGCGCTGGCGCCGACTCCAGAAGAGATTGCCGAAGCGCTTCCATGGCTCGAGCGCCAGGACGCAAACGAGCTTTGGCCGGATCACGTGCGGGCGACGCTCGCCGATCTGGAACGGAGGATCGCAGATGCCATTTAGCCGCGCCATCGAACCTCGGCTTCAGGCCGAAGGCGACCTTACGCGTGCGATGGTGGGCATCGGAATGGCCTTCGCGGCCAAAGCTGCGCCCGATCCGAATATCGAGGACACGGTTCTGGCAGCGTCGATCGACGGAATGGAGCACGACGATCTCAGGGTGCTGGCGGTGCTTACGACGTGGCTCGGCGTTCATGCTCCATGGCTTAACGCGGACCGGCTCACACGGATCGTCGGCTCCCAAGGCTCGCAGCGTGTTCGTGCATACTGGAGCGCGATCGCCGCCTGGCAGTCGAAGGACACGCGCTTCAGGCGGCTCTCCACCGTGCACGACGGACCGCGGGTTGACTTGCTTGCTGTCGGGACCGAGTTTCAGGTCCGCCGTCGGGGTGAAGATGTTCGGTTCGAGGGGACTGCGCTGCGGGTGCCGAGCGGGACGCTCCGGGATCGCCCGGGTGACATACTTATGCCAAGCGAGCTTGCCGCACGGCATCTCGCGTATTACTACCGCGTGCTCATCGGACCCTCCTACCGGGCCGACATGTGGGCGGCGCTCGATCGCGAACCGGACCTGACAGCGGCCGAGCTCGCGCGGCGCACCTATGGGTCGTTCGCGACCGCGTGGCATGTGAAGCGGGACTTTGAGTTGTTGAGGAATGTCGCCCACGCGGGTCGCTCGCGCCCGAACCAATAGCGAGATCCGTGAAATTGAGCGCCGCGGAAGCCGCTACCTCTTGGGAGTACGTGACGGAAGGCGCGGGGACACTGGTCGGTTGCACGACCTCGATGGGCACCCCACGTTCGGCCAGTGAGCGCGGTCCATCGCGACCGCGACGCATCGGCGGTTCCTGCCCGTGCCACATCGAGGCGCGTCGAGGGCCGTGAATCTGGAATCCGGCGCTCCTCGCTGGGGAGCCCCTCAACTGAGGGACTGAACCAATCTTTGTTGATTTTGAGGCGAGCTCGTTCGGGGGACATCCGATCGAGGTTGCGTCCTCGACTCCCGACCGGCTGATCGTTTGTTTCTCATTCGACCTGCACAAGACTGGACCGACTGGTCCGACGAGGCCGAGGCCGTACACGGCATCAGACGGGATATGCTCGCGCGCGACGGCTTGCCCGTAGAGGAAGCCGCACGAGATCTGGAACTGGCATTGGCCGGGAAGGTGGTCTACACGGACGCCCCCGAGTTTGACGAGCGGTGGTGCCGTAAGCTGTTCAAGGCCGTCGGCCGGGAAATGTCATTCCGGTTCGACGAGTCGTCTCGCGTGATCCCGGACGTGCCGGGCCTGACCTTTGAGCTCGTCGCAGAAGCCCGGCGCCGCGCAGGTCGTGAACATCGAGCGGCAAACGATGTGGCGTATCTGGTCGAGTACTACCGTCTCGCGATGGCCGCGCTCGAAAGGCGACGTGAGGAATAGACGTGCTGTGGGGCGCGGGCCCGGTTCGCCCGCGCTCTCGCCAGCCAACAAACTCTGGGAGATAACCGATGACGATGAAATCACTGGTCGAACGGCTGACCGCTGAGGCGCGCCTTTTCGAGATACGCACCAACCTCGGCGGCGCCGACGCGTACGAGGAGTTCAAGATCCTCGTTCAGGAGGACGTCCCGCACGGTCCCGGTATCTACTCGTTGTCGTTTCGGGAGATCGCCCAGGAATTCATCGACGCGCTCGAGCCCTTCGAACTTGAGCAGGTGTTTGCCGAAACGCCCGCCGGCCGTCGGCGGGAAGGTTCGGCATTGCCCGCGGTCGCCGTGATGAGGGAGCGAGCCCTCGACGAGCTGATGACCGGTTTGCGTCACGAGTTCGCCGGGAGCGGGTTGTGTATCCACCGCTCGGGTTCGAGTACTGCGTGCTTGGATTCCGGG
>JBGAKX010000217.1:0-2914 GCA_044224215.1 Blastocatellia bacterium | reverse complement strand
GCGAAGGTTCTTCGTCGCGAGAGTCTCTCGACGATGACCGTCCACGCCTATTCGCGGGCGACGGGGCCCCGCGGCGAGCAGGGCTCTGTGTACATCGACAACGTCTGCGGGACGCTCACCGACGCGGAGTTCGAAACGGCGCGGGAGCTCGGATGGCCGGACGACATCGAAGCCGTGCTTTCGGCGTCGAGCGGTTCGGAGGACTTCGTCAATAGAGAGTGAGGGGCACGAGCCCGTTCGGCCCTGTGATCGCGTCGATGTCGTCGGACCTGTTCGGCCCGATCGCGAGCGCCGTGATCGTCGGTGTCCTAGCAAACTCCGTCAGTCCAAGGTCGGTAATGACGTGGACTTCGAGACCTCGCTCCCGTGCGGCGAGTTCGACCTTCAGAAGCGTCTCGAGGTCAGGCGCCTGAAGGACGACCTTCGCCTGAACACCGGTCAACCACGATCGTGCATCAGGCCTGAGGTCGATCCCGGTTGACGCCGCGTCCCTGATGTCCGTAAGGCGTGCAGCAAGGAAGGCCATCGCGGCGTGCGACCCTTGGGCGATCTCCTTCCCACGGCGCATTCGCAGGTCGCGGCGAATCACGATGACCTGCTTTACCTGATGGTGGCGGGCGGCTGCCGAGTCGGCCTGGTCGTCATTGCTCATTTCCGTTTCAGTGTACCCCGCGTGCGCGCCGGTGAACGCCGACTTACCGAAAGCGCCGCCCCACCATGTCACGACCACCGGTCAGGCAGGTCGTGGCCACTAGTTCATTTCATCTACGTTACGGTCATTCGACAAATGACATGACGACCGGCGCGGTGGCAGGTTGCACGAGCTTCAAGCAACCGTTGCGAAATTCGCGAAGCTGTCGATTCCTCGCAAAGGCGTCGATGCATAGCGGCATATGGCCAATACGAGCGCGATGGCGTACCCGCGATTGCCGTGGATTCTGGCGAGTCTCGATGTAATCTGATAAGAACGTATCGACGCCCTTTCCACCCAGTACTTCGGGAGGGTCAATGTCGCTGAAAACACAGCTTTGGCTGGCCGCAGTTGGTGCGATGCTGCTTCCGCAGAGCGTTCCTGCGCTGCAAACACGTCAAGCGCCAGCACATTCAGCGAAGCGACCGGCGAGTGTAGCTGATGCGACGCGCGCTAGTCGTGGAATCGAGATTCTCGAATCGCTCGTCGACGCGGCTCGTGAGATACCCGACAAATCGGAACGGTTTCGGATGATGACCAATGTCGCCGACGCGCTCTGGCCGGTCGATGCGGCCGGTGCGGAACGACTCGCGGAGCGGACATTTGAGGAATCAGCGGACATCGACACTAGCGAGCGGGCCAGCTATGGCGCCGACAGGTCTCGCTATATTCGTTCCGAACTCGTCTCGACAGTTCGGCGTCACAACCCTGCGCTCGCGGTAAAGTTTGCCAAGAATCTCGACGTCGGCTTGCCACCCAGCAACGAATCAGAAACAGATCCCTACTATCGACTCTACCCTCTTCTCGAGCAGGCGCGACTGCTCGCCTCCGACGATCCAACTGCAGCGGCTGCCCTCGTTCGCCAGATCCTCGCGGCTGGAATTGTTCCATCCGACATCGACATGATCCTGGACATGATAGCTGAACAGAATCGGCCGCTTTCGACAGCGCTTTGTCTGCAGGCACTCGATACGGTTGAATCGGCGCGTGAGAATCCGTTGGTCCTCGAGTCGTTCGCCCTGCCTGGCTGGTCGGTGAACTACCCCGATAACCTGGACGAACAGCGCTGCGATCCGGCAGTCGTCAGACGGTACGTCGAGGTCGAATTCGAGTATCTCAAACCCGACGGAAACGGCTCTGTCCGACCGGATCAGGACATCGCGCGCAATAACTACATTAATGCGCGTGCCCTGCTGTTGCTTTCCGGGCGTTTCGCTCCGGAGCTCGTCGGTGAAGTCCAGTCGCTCGTCTCCCAGTTGCGTACGGCTCTCGATGCAGATGTTGCAGCAACGTTAGACGCCTGGCTCGCAGGCGATAGGGCGGAAGTGATGAGGCGGCTCGAGGAGAGTGGGTCCGCGAGCGACGAAGGTATCGATGCTGACATGGCTGAGGAGCGTGACGACAATCTCGTGTCTGTTGCGGAAGAGGCTCGCTCGCGAGGTGACACCACCAAGGCGCGCGAGATCGCGGTCAGGATTCGAGAGCCGCGTGAACGGGACGAGGTGCTTGCACGGATTATCGAAACGGAGATGCAAGCTGCAGAGGCCGCCGGCCGATACGCCGACGTTACCCGACTCGCCTCGGAGATCACGGATCGTGCTGTTCGTGCAAATGTCCTTGCAAGCCTCGCCGAAATGCAAATTCACAGAGGCAGGCGCACGCGCGCTATACAGCTTTTCGACGACGCATATCGCCTGCTGACGTCGGAAGGCACAATGCTCCCAGTGGGTGGTGTCTCCATCCTGCTGGCCTATGCAAAAGCAGTCCTGACGATTACGCCCGAACGCTCGTTCGAACTCGTCCGCGATGCCATTTCAGCCGCCAATCGTTCCGACCCTCAATATTGTTGCCGCGGCGCTGGGACTCTCAGCTCCACGACGGACTTTAGCGAGGTGTTTGCCAAGCTCGCGGTTGTTGACCTCGAGCGTGCGGTGGGACTGGCGAAGTCGATCGATGATCGCTACAACTCGATTTCGGCTCTCATTGCCATTGGGATCACTGCCGCAGTTCCTGAGCTGGAACACGATGTGAAGAGTCGCAAGCCCTAGTCCGTGGCAGTAGAGTCTGGTGTCACCGTCCTCGTCCATTTCTATCCAGGCGTCAGCTTCCCTCTGCTGGTCCGGCCAAATCCCGAGCCGAACAAACCCGATTCACGAACCGTAATTCAGGGTGCAAGACGCCCACGAACCTCGCAAATGCTGATTTTGCTTGACTTTTCGGGGT
>JBGAKX010000037.1:0-36733 GCA_044224215.1 Blastocatellia bacterium | reverse complement strand
CGACCTCGGCGCCCGTCCAGTCGGTCGTGCGACCCTCGGCCACCACACGCGTCCACGGTATGCACGCGCTGACGGCCGCGCGCTCGTCGTCCGTGAGCGCCCGCGAGCGCGCGGGATCGCTCAGAATCGCAAACATGACCTTGCTCGTCAGGGCGAACGCGCCAAACCCGCTCGATATGCACGCGGCGCGGTGCCGTGCCGCCTCGACAAGGGGATGTTCAAGGCCAATCCTGTCCGGAATCTCGCTTGCGACCACGCGCCGGTACACGAGATCGATCTCAAAAGCGCCCGCCCTCAGCCTGCCGCCCTCGAACGAGAGCTCCGACGGATCGAGAATGCGCGTCGTGCAGCCCTTTCGCTCGAGGAGCTCGCTGCACATCACGAATTCGGGATACGTCGGCGCACCGCGCCAGTCGACGATCGCGACGTGCGGCGTCGCGGTCGTACCTCCCCACGCCTTGAACGTGTCGAGCAGCGTCGCAATCGAGTTGTCGAGCGTGTCGTGCGTCCTGATCGAGTATCGCTCCGCGAACGCCTCGACGATCGGGAGACCTCGGAAGATCCGCGCGAGCGCCTGGCCAAAGGCAATGCCGCCCGGGCTCTCGGCGTTGAATTCGATGAATGAAAAATGGCCGTCACGAACGAGAAATCCGTCGAGACGGGCCAGCGTCTCCACCGGCGTGAATCCGGCATCGATCCTTGCGAGCGCCGCTTCATCCGGAGACAGTCCAAGCAGCGGTTCGTAATCGCTCGAAGGAATCGCGCCAAACACCTTGTGCAGCGCGGACAACACGTGGCGTGCCGACGTCTGAATGAACCTCTCCTCGTCGGGCGTCAGAAAATACGGCCGCAGCACGCTGCAGATCCCGCGATCGCCAAACCGGAGGTTCTCGCTCCGCATCGCGTCGTCGAGCGCGGACCACGACCGCTCCGCCAGATCGGTCGTCAGCAGGTCGTGGTAATACGAGATGGCGTCGCCGATCATCGATCGCGTCCCGTCAGGGCGTCGCGGACCTGTGGCCCGAAAGAAACGCGTCCCATCGGTACGCCGGTCGAGGGCGGGGATGAAGCGCGCGATCGATCACGAGATCCGCCATCGCATGCACCGTCCACGCAAAATAGGTTTCGCCGAGCGACGTGATGTCAAAATCGGGCGCAGAGTTCATGAAATCGATCGCATACGGCACGTTGTCCCGGATCGCAAACTCGACGGTGTTCATGTCGTACCCAAGCGCCTCGTTCAGAAGTCGCGCCTCACGAATGACGCGCGCCTCGAGGTCAGACGGCAACTTCTGCGTCGACGCCGCAATGTATCGCTCGAAATGCGACTTCCGGGGATCCCACGGCACCGCCAGGATCTCGGAACCGCCGATGCAGATGCATCGCACGTACTGCTTCCAGTCGATCGCCTCCTGGACGATCATGCAGTGGTTCGTCGATTGGTCGTACCTGCGTATCAGTTCATCGACGGTCTCGATACGGCTGACCTCCTTCCAGCCGCCGCCCCAATGCGGCTTGATGAACGCCGGAAGTCCCGTGTATTCGACGATTCCCTCCCAGTCGAGCGGGTACGTCAGGTTGCTGAGCGACTCGGCGACAATTCCCTCGGGATAATCCTTGTTCGGGAGCGCCACCGTCCGCGGCACGGCGACGCCGAGCTGCTTTGCCAGGCACGTGCCAAAGAACTTGTCGTCGGAAATTCGCCAGAACGGATTGTTGACGACGTAGGTTCCCTGCAGCGTCGCCCTCTTCAGGAACGTCTGGTAGTATGTGACCTCGTGAGAGATGCGGTCGACGAGGACTGCGTACCGGGCTTCGTCATCGATTCGCGTGTCACCGATCCGTACGTACTCAGCAACAACTCCACAGTCTCGCGTATTGACTTCGGCAATGAGCGCATCGGGAAAGGAGCGTTCACGGCCAACGAGAAGACCTACACGGGAAGGCGTCGATGCCATAGAGCTACTCCTTTGACTTCGGACGAACGCGGCGATTCTATCGGCCGCCCAGCAGGCTGTAAAGGCTGCGGGTTCATGCGGTTGACAGCAGGCTGAGGGGAGAGCTATTCAACGCAGGCGGGCGTCTCTCCGCGACAACTCATGCGGCAATCGCGACCATTCTGCTTCCCGCAGATTCTCAGAAAATGCCTCGTCGAACGGCTGCGCGGCTCAGCCAGTGTCACGGAGATCGACGCGACGGGCGGGACTGCGTCAGTGTTCGTCGACAACGGCCTCGTCGTCGGCACCGTCACCGACATTCCTGAGCTCGCCGGCGAGACCGACGCCACCGCTCGCGCGTCGGCAACGATCGCATACCTGTGTCGGGTCAGGGACGCCGAGGTGGTGTTCGATCCGTCGATGACCGACGCACCCGCCGACAAGGTGTCGATCCCAATCCCGAACGTGTTGATCTCGGCGATAAAGTCCGTCCGGGACACTTCGACGATCATCGGTTGGCTTGGCGATATGTCCGTGGAGCTGATCGCGGCGCCCGACCTCTTCGAAATTCTCGGGTCCGCGGTGCTCGAGCCGCAGGAAGGCTATTTCGTGTCGCAGCTTTCCGGCGGATTCGAGCTTGGCGCGCTTGTCGAAGGGTCGGCGGTCGGCCGCGACACGGCCGCCCGGCTCCTGTGCGCGCTCAGGTTTGCGAACGCGATCATACCGACCGGTTCAGACGATAAGTGGATGAGCGAGGACGACGAGGACCTGCCTGAGGCCGAACCGGCCGTGGACATGGCGGAGGTCGCGCGCGTCTGCTACCTCGTCGATGAAAAGCTGCGAGCCATCGAGGACGGCGCGGACTATTACGCGATACTCGACGTCGAGCGCCGTGCTCCCGCCGACCGGATCAAGGCCAGTTACCGCGAGCTCGCGAAGGTCTTTCATCCCGACCGGCACGCTCAACTCGCGACGTACAGCGAAGACATCAAGGACAGGCTCGAAGCGATTTTCACTGGAGTGACGGAGGCGTATCAGACGCTTTCGCACCCCAAGGACCGCGAGGCATACGATCGCAAGCTCTCGATGAGGGATCAGAAGAGCGCGGTCCAGACGCCGGCGCCCGAGCGACCGCCGGTCCCGACACCGAAGCCGCCACCACGTCCCGAACCGGTTCCGCCTGCCGCCGCACGACCGGCCCCGCCTCAGTCAAAACCGACCGAGCCGCCGCCCCCCGTTCGCCCGTCACAGCCGCCGCCTGCAGCGAGCGACCCGCAATCGACGAAAAGAGCGCACGGTGGAGCCGAATCCCGAAAGGTCCACCAGGACGACCTGTCACGAAAGTCAAAGAAGGAGCCCGCGACGGCGACGGCGTCCACGAATGGGCCAAAGCGCCCGCCGATCCCCGTGTCCATCGTGCCGCCGGTCCCGAAGGCGCCAAAGCCGCCACCCGCGTCGGCACAAGGCGCCGAGGCCCCGCAGAACCCGAACAGACCCCAGCCCGCACCGGTTCACGTTCCAAGACTGCATCCGGACACGCTGTTCGAGCACGGCACGGCCTATGCCGCGTCGGGTGACTTCGAGCGGGCAATCCAGGCCTTCATGCGCGGCGTCGAACTTGCGCCGACGAACGCGCGCATGCACGCGGCTCTCGGAGGAGCGCTGGCCGATCTGCATGGCCTCAACAAGACGTCGGAAGCGTCGTTGCGCAAGGCGGTCGAAATCGAGCCCAACTCGGCCGAGCTCTTTGTCGAGCTGGCGTCGGTCTACCAGCGCTGTGGCCGTGAATCGGAGGCGCGCACGCTGTACAAGCGCGCGCTGTTGCTCGATCCGGACAACGCGGACGCGATCGAGGCGCTCGGCGGGAAGAAGGCGAACAAGGAAGTCACGGACTTCTTCAAGAACATCTTCAAGAAATGAGCTGGGAATCGATACTCTCGCAGGCGACGACGCTCAGGGCCCTGACGATCGTGCTTGTCGCACTCGTCGTCTACCAGGTCGTCGTGTTTGCGACCAAGCACCTTCGAACGCTTGCCCTGCTCGAGCCGAACCCGGCTGTCCGTTCGCAGCGGCAGCAGCGCGCCGAGACGCTCCGCGAGATCCTGAACAACTTTGCGCGTGTGGTGCTGCTCGTGCTCGTGGTCGTGACCTTGCTCAGCCAGCTCGGCATCGACATCCGGCCGATCATCGCCGGCGCAGGGATCGTCGGCATTGCGATCGGGTTTGGCGCGCAGAGCCTGGTGCGCGATTACCTGTCGGGCTTCTTCATCGTCTTCGAGAATCACTTCGGGATTGGCGACCACATCACGGTCGCGGGCCACACGGGCTCGGTCGAGCGAATGACGCTGCGGTCGACCGTGCTGCGCGACGGCGAGGGCGCGATTCACATCGTGCCGAACGGCAAGATTGAATCGGTCGTCGTCGTGTCGAACGAATGGGCCCGGGCTGACGTGGACGTGACAGTTCCGTACGATCAGGAGATCACGCGTGCACTCGACGCCGTGGCAAGCGAGTGTCTTGCCATCGGAGAGGAGTATCACGACGCTCTCGTCGAGCCTCCGGCCGTGTTGGGCATCGATCAGTTCGCCGCGTCTGGCTCCGTCATCCGCGCAACGGTTCGAGCAAAGCCCGGGAGGCAGAACGCCGTGGCCCGGGCGCTGAGGCTGAGGATCAAGTCGGCGTTTGAACGCGAGAAGATCCGCCTGCAGAGCGGCGCGGCTGCGAGCCCGCCGGCCGAACCACGGAGTCCGGAATCTTGAACGCGGCACGCAATGCGGGTACAGTGCGGTCGCTACTCCGGGTACGGGCTGTGTCGTTCGTGCAGCCATCCAAACCGTCTGAATGCTCGCCCTCAACATCATTGTCGCGCTGGTGATTGCCGCAGGCGTCTGGTTTGCCGGATCCTGGGCTCTCTCGGTGCTCATCTTCAACGTCGAAACGCGCGATCCGCGCATGGCGGAGCGCACCGTCTGGACGGCCATTGAAACGGCGCTCACGATCTGTGTGTTCGTTGTCGCGGTCGCGGTGTGGATCGCGCTTGCGTACTTCTTTCAACAACTGAGTCGGTAGCGCGGCGGCGGCAGCAAACGTGCCGTCGTAGGCGCCTCGGGACAACTGGAGGCCAAAAGCCATGAAGAGGACCGTCACCGCTCTCGCATTGAGCGTTGTCGTCAGCGGCGCAATCGCGTGTTCGCGTGCCGCAGAGAATTCAAACGTCGCGAATTCCGCAGCACCCGGTGCCAACGCCAATGCTCCAGCCCCGGTCGAGGGGACCTCGGTGGTGGCCGCTCCGGCGGCGAGCTTCGAGCAGGGCTCGCCCCAGTACCTGATCGCGCATCAGCCGGACTACTCGGCGGACGTGCTGACGGTCACCGGACCGACAAAGATTCCCGGGAAGATCGTCAAGAAGGGCGACGCGTGGCGTGTCGAGACGACGGTTCCCCAGTTCGGAAAGACGGTGATCTTCATTCGTCCCGGCCAGCAGGGCATCATCGTACTCGAGGAGAAGAAGCAGTATGCCGAGGTGCCCGCCGACCAGAAGGACCTGCTGGTCAATCCGCTGCAGATGACCTACGAAGGACTGATGCAGTCCGGCGTGAAGTTCGACAAGGTCGGCGCCGAGACGGTCGACGGACATCCGACGATCAAGTTCCGCGGGTCCCGGGCGGGCCAGCCTGGCGAGATGTTCGTATACTTTGCATCGGACCTGAAGAACCTGCTCATCAAGATGGACGCGCAGATCGAGAACCAGACGTTCGCCATCACGTGGTCGAACATCGTGATCGATCCGCCCGAGTCGTCGGTGCAGCCGCCCGCGGATCTTGCGTCGGCATTCAAGAAGTTGAGCGTCGACGACCTGCAGGCGCTGTTCAGCTCGGGTTCGGACACGGCGCCGTCCGCGCCGCCTGCGACAACAGCGCCCGGCGGAAAGTAACGACACGCTGACGGCGCGCGCCGCTCAGGCCTGTTCGTAGTTCAGGACGACGCGGCCGGCAACGATCGTGAGGAATGGCTCGATCTCGTCGCGGAATGCGACGAGATCGGCGATTCGTCCGGCTGCGATCGATCCGAGCGACTCGACGCCGAGCACGCGTGCCGGCACGGCCGTTGCCATGCGCACCGCATCCACCAGCCGGTAGCCGAGCCCGACCATGTTTCGGACGGCGTCGACGACGGTGATTGTGCTTCCCGTCAGATGTCCGTCTGCATTGACGACGGACCCGTCCACGACGTGCACGGGCTCGCCCCAGACGTCGAACGTTCCGTCGCCGAGTCCCGCCGGAGGAACCGAATCGCTGATGAGCGCGACGCGCGTCGACGTCCGCGCGCCGACGACGAGCTTGAGCGTTTCGGGATGGAGGTGGCGCAGATCGGCGATGACGTCGACCGTCAACCCGCGCTTCAGCAGGCCCCACCCGACCGGTCCGGGACGCCGGTGATGCATGAGCGGCATTGCGTTCATGAAGTGCGTCATGTGGCGCGCGCCGGCCTCGAACGCCTTGTCGAGCGCGTCTGCGTCGGCCTCCGTGTGTCCCATGCTCACGATGAAACCGCGACTCACGAGCTCAGCGACGAGCTCGCAGCCGCCCGGAATCTCGGGAGAGACGGTCATGAGCCTCGTTGGGAGTCCCTCGAGCCGCTCGGTGCCGACGACGTCGAAGAGGTGATCCAGGTCGGAAGCGGCGCGAAACAGCACGGAACGGAGGGCCCCGCAACGGGACGCGGAGAGAAACGGTCCCTCAAAGTGGATTCCAAGCGGGATCGCACCCCGCGGTTCCTCGACGAACGATCGGCCGACCCAGTCGGAGATCCGCGCGACGGCCGAGCGGTATACCTGATCGGTCGAAGGAACGAGCGTCGGAACGAACCGCGTCACTCCGCGCGAGGCAAGCCATCCGGCAAGCCGCGCAAGCTCGTCGAATCCGGCATACATGAAATCGACGCCCGCGGCGCCGTGAATGTGCAGATCGACGAATCCTGGCGCCACGAACGCGCCGTCGACGTCGATGACGTTGTCGCAGACCGGAACGGATGCATCGTCCGGGATGATTGCATCGATTCGATCGCCGATGATCGCGAGCGCGCCCCGCTGGATCGTGTGCGGGAGCACAAGCTGGGCGTTCTTGATGACGAGGGTGTACGTCACTGGTCCAATGTGGTCGGTGCGTCGTCGCCGGGATCGATCTCGTCGACGAACTCCTCAAAGAGGCGTTGCGCGCGAATCCGGTCCGCCTGCGACAGGCGCGGCGACACCTCCTGAAGAAAGCGCATCCACGCAAACATCGCCTCGCTGGGCTGCCCGTCCAGCACGAGCCGCGCCGTGCGCGCGCGCAACTCGTTCAGGGCGCTAGACTCGGACTTCTTCAAACCGCTCTCCACCAAGGGTGTCCGCCTATTCGTACGCGAGGGCATCCACGGGGTCGAGGTTGGCCGCTCGCAGTGCAGGGTACAGCGCACCAAGTGCTCCGCTCAGCACGCCGATGAATCCGGTGATCACGAACCACCTCGGCTCGAATTCGATCTGCAGATTGAATGCGCGGCGGATCGCAATTCCGGCGACGACCGCTACCACGAAACCAAACGCCACACCGACCGTGCTGATCAGGATCGCCTCGGCCTCGATCTTGCCGGCGATGAAACCCCGCGACGCGCCAAGGCTCTTGAGTATGCCGATCTGTCGCGTGCGTTCGATAACGGTCGTGTACATCGTGAGAAGAATGACAAGGGTCGAGATCGTCGTGGAGAGTGCGACGACGACGTTCAGGAACGTGTTCAGCGCCGGCACGCCCTGCGAATAGAACGCTGGGAGGTCGCGCGACAGGATGATCTGGTTGTCGGGGAACTTGTCGCGCACACGGCGCGCAACCGCCTCGACATCGGCGCCGGGCGCGACCTTGATCATGAGGAGCGATGCCGAGCCGCGCGCATTGTAGTAGTCCTGCATGATCGACAGAGGAATCTTGACGCGGGACATGCTCTCGGGCGAGTAGACGCCGACAATCGTGAACGGTCTCCCAGCGAACTCGACCGTCGAACCGACGCGACCTTCGGGCTTGCGTGCAAACACCTCGTCGACGACGGCTTCGTCGGCTCCGTCGACGAACGGTCGGCCTTCGACAATCTTCAGGCCGCTCACTCGCGCATAGTCGTCAAAAACCACACCGTCGATTCCCTGCCAGCCGAACCCGGTCTTGACCCGCTCGAGGTGCTGGCCGAGAGCGACGACACTGTCGACACCTTCGACAGACCTGAGGTCGTTCTCGACCGACAGGTCGATCGCGAGCGTCGCCTGCAGCGCGCTCATTCCCGAACCGGGCGGCCGGAACAGGATCTCGGCGCCCGTGCTCGCCTCGCGCCGTCCGCGCTCGGCGAGCTGCCCGTGCGCAAGGCCGACCGTGAGCGTCACGAGCACGACGCCGATCGAGACACCGAGAACCGTCAGGACGCTGCGGGTGCGACGGTGAACGATCTGACCAATGACAAAGCTGTCCATAAGCGATGAGAATACACGCCGTCAGGCGCTTCGGGATAGTTCGCTCGAAAGGGCGCCGCCCGTTCGTCAATGACCCCCTGAGCCTGTGGATACGGGCGTAAACGCCTGCGAGGCTACGCGACCCGGCAATGCGCGGAATCCCCCGCTCAACAACGTAATCGGGATCTCGCCGTTCGTTGTCAGACCCGCCGCTTCGAGCAATGTCGGCACCACGTCGAGCCCCTCAAACGGAGCGTCGATTACCAGCGGCCCAGGTCGTATCCGCGTCTGCTGGCCGCCGTGCAGCCAGAATGTGCCGTGCATGGAAGCCCGGCCGAAACCCCCGTGGTTTCCGCCGGGATTGAAGTCCTTCAGGTCGAAGTTCCAGTGTGGATTGGCGTGCAGAAACACGTCGGTGGCGACGGCCTCGCGCCGTCGCAGTTCGAACCGCCGCACGAGACGCGCGTCGGCGGTCGTGTCGCGCGCTTCGGCGCGTTCGAACGCCGCGATGTAGTCGGTCGACAAGGCTTCGCACAGCGCTTCGGGGCCGAGCCCCTCCGCCGTCCGGTGCGCGGCGTTGAGCCATTCGAGGTGGGTGTGGCCTTCGCTGAGCCACGCGACACGGTCCTTCCCTCCCGTGTCGAGCATTGGGTCCTCGTACAGACGAAACGGCAGCCCCGGCTTCCACGTGCCCGCGTCGAATGTGACCGACCCCGACATTGGGTCGAGCCGAAACTGGCGCACGGGGACCAACGAGACGAGCCGCCCGCGATCGGCGGTATCTCGCTCAATCAGAAGCACTTGCTCGTCCGCCGAGGTATACACGATTCGCACGGACGCAAGATCCGTGGCCGCTGCAAGATCCGCAATCCCTGCGACGGCCGCGGCGCGCCGCGCGTCAGCCACGGGTATGTCGGCTGCGACAAAGTCGACTGGGGCGGTCCCGAGCTCCTTGCGGATCGAGTTGCGCACGCGAATGCCGCTCAGGGACTCAAAGTAATTGATATGAACGAACGTCGCCCGCTCGTCGAGCGAGCCGTCTTGCGCGACCACGATCTTGTCGAGGCCTGCGGGGTAGGCGAGAAGATCTGCAGCCGTCAGCCGATCGCCGAGATCGCGTTCGCCGAACAGCTGATCGGCCGAGTATTTCGCGAGGTCCGTCGTCGACGTGATCGAAAGTCGGAAACCAAGCGTTTCCAGGTAGTTGCCGTACTCCTCAAGCGTCTTGTTGTACTGCCAGACGCGGGCGCGCAACTCGCGGTACCGCTGCTCCAGATCGTTCAGCCGATCCGACGTGTTGATCATCGATTGACCGCCGTAGGGAGCGAGCGCGGCGCCCGGCCTGTATGTGCCGTTCTTCACGGCCCATCGTTCACGCAGCAGCACCGGTTCGATACGCGCCACTTCGGCCTCGTCGGCCGTAAGTGTTCGCTGGAGCGCGTCGAGTTCCTCTCGAATCGCTGCCCGCTCGCTTGTCCACTCCTCGCGATGGCGATCGACGATGGCGAGCGCCGCGTTGCCGGCGGCGACACGTTGCGGTTCGTCGAGCCCCACGCCGCGGAGGGCCTGTAGCAGCATCTGGAGCCGATTGAGATCCGGCTCGCGGAAATGAATCTGTGCGCGCTCGTTCCCGTCAAAGTCCATCGCGCACGTGATCTGGCTCTTTCGGTCCGCGAGAAAGTAGGACTCGCGTGACGACGATGTTTGTGGAGCCGGCATCCTGAGCTTCAGCGGCGTTCCCTCGAGCGAGTAGTAGCTGAGCGGTCCCTGGCGCGTCAGGATGTTGTGCGCGCCGAACTCGCGGCGTGTCAGGTACGAGATGAGGTTGATGCCCTGGCTGTACACGCCTTCGTCTGCATACGTCGAGCCGTGATCCGACACGACGGCGATGACCGAACGGTCTTCGCTGTGACTGCGAACGAGCGCGGCGTAGCACTGACCGATCACTCGGTCGAGGTTCTGCAGTGCCTCGAGTATCGCCTCGTCGCTGTTGTCGTCATGAATCGTGCCGTCGACGTCCGCATTGTAGTAGTCGACGTAACGCAGCTCGGGGTCCTCGACACCCTTGATGAACGCTTCGCGCGTGGTGTCGGCATACGCCTGGTGAAAGTCGACGCCGACGAGAAGGTCTCCGACGCGTTCGCTCACGGGGCCCGAGAACGGCTTCAGACCGACCTCGAGAAAGTCGTAGAACTTTGTGCCGCGGCGAAGGAGTTGAATGCCGGTTTCACGCTCTTCGAACCGGAAAGCGTCTGAAAGCAAAGGGATACGGGCTGCGTCGAGGGAATCGACGGCGTCCGGATAGACGCGTCGATGCCTTGCGGCCTCGTAGTAGAAGTTGAAGAAGTTGAGGTGGTCGGCCGTGTCGCCGGTGTGGCGGTCGACTTCGAAGTTGCCCTTGATCAGGCTGTGCCGGCCGGTGTCGATGATCGCCCAGCTCGGCTCGGACAGCGACATCCCGCTGCAGTAGAAGTTCTGAAACCGCACGCCCTGCTGGTAGAAGAGCCGTTCAATCCACGGCAGAAACGAGCGTCCTGTGCGCGGATTCGGTGTGTGAACGAACCGGTCGACCGTGTCCTGTGGAAGGCCATCCACCTTGATGACGATCAACCGTGTGGTGACCAGCGGCTCAGCGGCCGGCGCGGACTGCGCGCAGATGCCCGCCGAGGCGACGAGCACCACGCACACCGCGACGCCCCGGCGCACGTGGGCGACCGCGCGGCGCACCGCCGTGACCGGATCGACCGTCACTGGAGATGTCCGGCGCGCGACCCGCCGGACGAAGATTCGCCGGATGGCATTGTCCTGGGGGCGTCCGTCGACCGCAGGCGGACCGCGACGGACACGGTCGGATCGAGCTGAAGACGATCGAGGGCCGCGCGCGCCGGAGCCCCCCTGGTCGCCACAAGTGCGTCCACCGCAAGAACCTGCGTGGCGACTTCGTCCGAGTTCCGGGCAATGGTCTCGAGCGCCCGTACGAGCCGCTTGCTGCCTGTCTCGCGATGCGAGGCCACAAACTCGAGCGATGGCAGAAAGCGATTCGGATTCCACGAAACCTCGATCGGGCGCGGAGCCTCGGCGACCTCGGCAAGCAGATTCTCGTGATGCTGCAACGCGCGCGCGATGGCGTACCTGTCGCGAAGTTCGGGGGAGTCGTCGCGTCGGGTGTACGCACCGAGCGTCAGCACGTGCGCGAGGGCAAAGAACCCTCGCATGAACGATCCGTGCGCAAGATCCGCCTGGTCGCGTGCCCTGTCGCGTTCGATGCGCCGGTCGAGTTCGCCCGTCTCCACTTGGAGCAGGAGTGCGTGGTACTGCGCCCGCGCGATTCGCTCCTGAGCGTCGGCCGAATTGACGAGAGGGTTCAGGCGCAGGTGCTCGAGGTCGCGCGAGATGATCGCGCGAAGCTCCGGGTCCATGTCATCTTCGAGGTTGAGAAGCGCGGTGAGCTGCACGGCAACCGTCGCGCGCGACGGCTGGACGATGTCGACCCCCTTCCGGCCGACGACAAACCCGAACATTTTGCGGGCGACATAGTACTTGAGGTCGCCAAATGGCGTGATATCGAGCAAGAAGCGGCCGACGTCGTCGACCGCGCGGCGGGAGATCTCGCGCGCCTTGGGATTCAGAAACGATCGGAAGTCGACAAGGATCGCTGGTATCTTCGGGAAGTCGAGTCCGTAGACCGCGAGCGGGATCATCTCCACCGCGTGCGTATCGTCGGACGGCTCTGAGACGACCCGTCCGTCTGGCTCGACATAGAACGTGCGGCTGTACCCCTGCCACTTTCGCAGCGAGCCGTCGGCCCACGGGCTGGCGATGTTCAGAAACCGGCCGTCGAACCTGCGTGAAGGCGATGACTTTGCAATTTCGTCGGTAGCGACCCATACGATCGCGTGGCGGGCAACCTGCGGGGGCTCGGGAATCGGCTGAAAATAGAGCCCCTCTTCCTCGCACCGCTGGCGGAGCAGTTCCCAGTTGTGCGACACGGTCTGGCGCGCGCCCGCAGTGTGCCGTGCGTACGCGCGGCCGAACTGGCGGTCATCCATGAACGCGCCTGCGAGCCCTTCGGACACGATCCGGCCATAAGCCTGCTCGACGTCGGAGTCGGGGAAAAGGCTCGCCGTGTCGGCGCCGTTGTCCTGGAACATCGAGAGTACCGACAGACCGTTCATCAGTTGCGCTTCGCGGTATTCGTCGCGATTGCGGGTATACGTCCTCGATCCGGCCATGAAGACCCAACCGGCGGGGTCGAGGACCGCGGCCTGGGTCGTGTACCCGACGACGCGGCGCCACAGCCCGCCAGGGTTCCTTGAAAAATCGAAGATGACCGGAGGCGCCGTCGTGTCGCTGACGGATCGCGAGAACGCGCCGTGATAGAAGAACGGGATTGCGGCGAGAATTCGCTGCTTCATCGAAGGTGCGCAGTATGAAAAGACCCAGACGTACCTGAGGCGGTCGTTCGCTGCGTCGGTATCGCCGAGCGTGTCGTTGAGCACCGCAACAAGAGGCAGTTCGCCCTTCGGCGAATGTCCCAAAATCGTGACGAGCTCGGCGCCGGACGGAAGTTCGAGTCGCTCGGCGTGCAGCGCGGGAAGCGCTGCAACTCGAGGTTCGGCGCTCGACTGCTGCGCGTGCACCGTTGGAGGGGCGAACGGGCCGGCGAAAAGAATCGCGGCGAGGACGATGAAGGCAAATACCCGATGCCTGGTCTGAGCCATGCCAGTTGGAGCACGCCGCGCAATTAGGTTCGAATCGATCGGCCTGGAAGCCGAGGCAAGCGTCGCGGCGTGTCGATTCACCACACCAACAATCAAATCGTAGCGGTCTGACACAGAGAATGTCGAGTGCCGCCGGGATAACTTTTCGTTACGACGTGCACGCTGCGCGATCGCGTTGCTCGAGGTGGTACTATTATCTTTCGATTCACAGGAAGGAAAGGACCCAGAGCGACCCATGCCTAAGATCAAGGACATCGAGCCGACGCCGAATCCGAACGCGATGAAGTTCATCCTGAGGGAGCCGTTGACTGCGGCCGGGTCGAGATCGTACGACCGGCCCTCGGATGCGGAGGGCGATGCCCTTGCGGAACAGCTGTTTGCGATCGAGCACGTCGTGTCGGTGTTCTACATGGACCGTTTCTTGACGGTGACCAAGGACCCGTTCGGGAGCTGGGACGAGCTGTTGCCGCTGCTTGCGGCGCCGATTCGCGAGGCGCCCTCGGTGAGCGAGCAGGCCGCTCCGCTGGCGGCGGCGGCCGTCGCGTCTGGCGGCTCGGCGGTCGACAGCTATTCCGACGATCCGGAGCTGCTGGACCGGATCAACGCGGTGCTCGACGACAAGATCCGTCCGGGACTCGCCGGCGACGGCGGCGGTCTTCAGATCATCAGTCTGCACGACCGCACGCTGACGATCCGTTACCAGGGAGCATGCGGCAGCTGTCCAAGCTCGATAGCGGGCACGTTGATGGCGATCGAGCAGTTCCTGAAGCAGGACGTCGATCCCGAACTGGAAGTCGTCGCGGTGTAAGCGAGAGCCGTACCGCCGAACCGATCGTGTAAGCGATCGGGGGGAGCCTGGCATTGTGCGCACCGTACGGTCACCCCGATCCCTAACGGGATCGGCTCCGCGTTCAACGCCACAGCAGAGCCGATCGCGTGGAATTTTCAGCCCGCGAAGCGGGCGACTCTCTCATTAGCCCACGGTGGAGCGAGCAGAGCGAGCGAAACCGTGGGTGCGGTCAAAATGCTCGGCTGAGCCTGCGTCAGCAGGCGGCTCTCACGCGGTGAGCCGCCCGCCGTCGGCGGGCTCGATCGCAAGCATTCGAAATCCCCGGGTTCGCTCGCGCGATTGCGCTCGCTTCACCGGGGGCTGTGGGTTGAGTCGCCGGCGTTGCCGGCTCCGCGTTCACCGTCACCCCATACCCGATCGCGTAAGCGATCGGAGGAGCTTCACGTCACGCATGCCGCACGGTCACCCCGATCCCTGACGGGATCGGCTCTGCGTGGCTACTTTGGCGCCTTCTCGACGCGGACCTTCGCCGACAGCGCCCCGCTGTTGTTCGTGAGGTCTTCCTCGTTGATGCCAAGGAACAGCAGACCCGAGCGCGTCGCTACGAACCGGCCGCTCGCTCCGACGAACACAAAGTCGTTGTTGTCGACGCCGATGACCGCGATCAGCGCGCCGGTCGGCTTCTCGGGGATCAGCTTACCGGGGTCCTTGATCGACGTGCCGTCCGGTCCGCAGACGTGGCCGGCAAGGTCGAGCGAGACCGCCCCACTCGCCTGGATCACGATGATGTCGCCGCGCGTGACATTGATGTAGGTGTTCGTCCAGTCGAGCTTGGGCGAGACTTCGATAGTCTTTGAGCCGTCCGGCGACGTGCTCGCGACGGGAGGCGGCGAGTCGCCGGGCAATCCGAGCCCGATCGACGAGGGCTGTCCGAATGTCAGCCCCGACGCGGTACCAAGTTGCACACGGATGTCTATATCGCCATCGTTCCCGTCCGTGTTGAGCTGGTTGAGCGTAAAGTACAGGGTCCCTGCGCGCGAGGCGCGGAACTCGGCGTCCTTGCCGACGGCGATGTACTCGTTGTTGTCGTCGCCGATGACCGCGATCAGCTGGTTTGGCGCCGCGGACGCCATCAGTTTGGGCAGCGAACTGTCGGCGGCGCCGTTCGGGTCGACCAGTCGTCCGCCAAGCGCAGCGATGCGAATGCGGCCCCATGCGCGGACCTTGACGAGCTCTCCGGTCTTGACCTCGAGACCGCTTGAGGTCCAGTCCTGATGGCCACCGAGCTTGAACGATGCGATGCCGTTGACGGGACGGTTTGCCGGTTGGGGCGGCTTCGGACGCTCGGCGTGCGGCGGCGGGCCCTGAATGTTCTGGTCCCCTGCGTGTACCGGGGACAAGGCAAGGAGCGCACCGGCGACGGTGGCGCGCACGAGACATCCGGGCTTGTCACACGAGGCCATACGAAGACGCAAGACTATGGCCCAACGGCCGCAAAAAATGCAACAGCCGGGGACTGTGCGTCCCCGGCTGTTGCGCACACAAACGACGATCGCGTGCGATCAGTGATTGTAGCGATAGGTCGTGAACTGCGAGTCCATCCGCGCGTCCTGACCTGAGGTGAACTGGAACATGCACGAGTCGTCGGTGTAATCCATGAAGTTCGTGATCGGGTCGTTGCCGGCATTGCGCGGGCACGTGTTGCGTCCGGTCGGACATCCGAATGCGGCGCTCTTCTCGGCGGGCGGATCCGAAACCGAGTCACCCTGGCCGTTACAACCCTGCCGCCCGGGAGCGACTGCGTCAGGATGACGACACCGTCTTTGCTGGGCGCAGAGTTGTAGCTGGAGGGGAACGTTGCCCAGCCGAGCAGCCCGCCACCGATGTTGGCGTAGTAGATGTTCAGGTCGTCGGCCGTGCCCTGGTGCAGCGCGGTCTTCATCTGCGTCTCGGCGGTCGTGCCGGGTTGGCACGTGTACC
This sequence comes from Blastocatellia bacterium, assembly GCA_044224215.1. Classification (GTDB taxonomy): domain Bacteria; phylum Acidobacteriota; class Blastocatellia; order UBA7656; family JADIYM01; genus DAOMFM01. Next base: position 20,833 of record JBGAKX010000037.1, on the reverse strand, counting down.
ACGAGCTGTTGTTGCTGTAGGTCGTGCCAGCGACGCTGAAGGACCAACCCCACGTGCCGTACGCAGCATTCAAAACGTTGATCTGGTCGTTCATCATCTGGGTCGTGGGGCCACCATTGCCCGCGTTGTCGCGAATCACGTGCACGTACACGTTGATCGTGCCGCCAGTGATGTTCGAGCCCGTGCCGCCACGTTTCTGTGCAGCCTGGAAGACGGCTTCCGCGTCGAGCACTGCGTCGGTGACGTACGTGCCGCAACGGCGTCCGCTGTTGATGAACGCACGCTGATTCTCGAACTCGGTGCCGTCAATCCACTTGAACGGCAGGATGTCGTCGGGATTCGAGTCGTATGCCTGGACTTCCGCGATCGTCGGTGCGCTCGCGGGATCGGCGGCCTTGAGCCGTGTGCCCTGGGCATAGCCGACACCAACGGTGGACGTCATCAGGGCGCCGAACGCGACGGCGGCGCCAAGAAATCTCGCGGCAGAGAGGGGAGCCTTGAACATCATTATTGAACTATCCTTTTCGAAGTGATTCGGAACGTGGGCAGAAGCCCGGTGGAGAACCTCCCCACTGCAACACGCGTGCCAGTGGACTTTGCACACTTTGTGGCCCAACTCACGCCCCTAATCCATCTGTTTTCTAATACTTAGGCCGAATGACCGGATGTGTGCACTATCGCCCCACTTCGCTAGGAGTGTAAATTACGTTTACATCGATTTCCGTCGAATGGCTGTAAATGCATTATCTAAAGGTATTAGCGGACTGACAACAAGACTTGTCGGTGCTAAGCAGCTTGTCGGTTTGCGAACGACAGTGGTCGGTTCGACACGCTGAGGATTCCGAAATCAGCTGTGGCTATTCTCCGGAAGTCGGGTGTATCATAAGGCCCGTTTTTTCGCCCGAACCCGCAAACCACAAACGTCGCATGAAACACGTCGAATGTATTCGCCTTCTTGTCTTTGCCGGTCTGATTCTGGCGGGTTGCGGCGTGGCGTCTGCCCAGTCGACCAGGATCAGCGACAAGGAGCCTGAGCCGGCGCCCGTTCCGGCGGCAGCTGCTGACGCGGCGGCGCCCCTCGCGCCGAGCGCGCACGTGACGATCGCGCGGTTGATACCGGTTCCGCCGCGCGTCGAACCGGCTCGAAACAGCGGCAAAGGGCTCGGCGGACCGTCGTTCTCGGCGAGGTCCGCCATTGCGACACGATGGACGATCAACTCGCCGTTTGGTGTGCGGCACGACCCGATGACGGGCGTTCCGCGAATGCACACGGGCGTGGATCTTCAGGGATCCTATGGCGAGAGCGTCGGCGCGTCGATGTCGGGAACGGTTGCGTTCGCGGGGCAGCGGACCGGATATGGGAATCTCGTCGTGATCGACCACGGGCATGGAATCTCGACGTACTACGCGCATTTGTCGGAGTTTGCCGTCGCCGCGGGGACTCCCGTCGAGGCGGGCCAGGTTGTCGGATACGTGGGCACCACGGGCCGCTCGACGGGCCCGCATCTGCATTACGAAGTCCGCGCGAACGGAAGGCCCCTCGATCCGTCGACGCTGATATCGCTCGACGGCGACCGCCTGTCGATTGACGGTGTGGCGATTGCGGTCGAAGAAGCAGCGCTGCCGAAGGCGCCGGAGAGCACGAGCATCGCGGTCAACTGGGACGGCCCGGCGACCGTGCTCGTCAACGGCGATGCGCTTCAGGTTGACTGGGAGTAGGCGCCACTCTACGTCCGATCCGGAACCACGCGCAAAGACGCGGAGACGCAATGCCGCAGAGACCTGATTTGCTTGCTCAGTGCCTCCGCGGCTCTGACTTCTCGGCGTGCGGGTCCCGTCGAGAAAAGGAACGGGCGCGCGGCGAAGAATCGACGCGCGCCCGTGATGGAGCCCTGCTCGCTCCGGTTGGATCAGTTCAGTTCGATCGTGACGAACGCGAGACGTCCGTTTCGCTCGACCTGAACGACGATTTGTGACTGGCCGTTTGCCGCCGTGATCGCAGCCGACAGGTCGCGCGCCGAAGTAATCTGCGACCGACCGAAACGATGGATCACGTCGCCGCGCTGCAGACCGGCCTCCGCGGCCGCGCTCCCCGGGTCGACCGACGTGATGACCGCGCCGGACGGGATCTTGAGCTTCAGCTGATCGGCGATCTCTGCATTGACGTCGCTGACGCTGACGCCCAGCTTCTCGCGGCTTGCGCCGCCGTTGCTGCCGTTGTCGTCATCCTGCTCCGCGCCCGGGATACCCGCGTTTGCAGGCCGGTCGGCCACGGACACGTGCGTCGATTCGGACTTGCCGTCGCGCAGGTAGTCCACCTTGACCGTCGTGCCCGGCGTGATGTCGGCGACCATCGACGTCAGGTCCTGACCCGAGGTCACGGGCCGGCCGTCGACGGCGACGATGACGTCTCCCGACTTGAGTCCCGCCTTGGCGGCAGGAGCCGAATCGCCGGCAACGTCCGCGATCACGGCGCCCTTGGTGCCGTCCGGAGCGTTGAGGGACTGTGCAAGCGCCGGCGTCAGGTCGCTGACGTTGACGCCGAGGTACCCGCGGACGACCTTGTGGTTGCCCGAGACGAGCTGCTCGTAGACCTTGCGCGCCATGGACGCGGGAATGGCGAAACCGATGCCCTGGTTTCCACCCGATTCCGAGAAAATGAGCGTGTTGATACCGACGACTTCGCCGTGCAGGTTGACGAGAGGGCCGCCAGAGTTACCCGGATTGATCGACGCATCGGTCTGGATGAAGGCGTCGTAGGGCGACGCGGTCAGCCTGCGGCCCGTGGCGGATACGATTCCGGCCGTGATGGTCTGCTCGAGACCGAACGGGCTGCCTACGGCGACGACCCACTCACCCTGCTGCAGCGCGTCCGAGTCGCCGAGGTTCGCGATCGGGAGGCTCGCCGCATCGATCTTGACGACGGCAAGGTCCGTCTGCGGATCCGTGCCGACGACTGTTCCCTTCAGGCGGCGTCCGTCCGCGAGTTTGACCTCGATCGACGAGGCCTTCCCGACAACGTGGTTGTTCGTCAGGATGTACCCGTTCGCGTTGACGATGACGCCCGAGCCGGAGCCGCGCTCCTTCTGCATCCCGCCTTCGCCGGGCTCGAATCCGAAGAACTGCGGCATCGGGGGCCGCTTGACCTCCTGGACGACGTTGATGTGGACAACGGCGGGGCCGACGGCCTTTGCAACACTCGAGAAGGCCTGTGAGAGCGCGTCGGGGCCGACGCCGCTGACGCCGGCAAGCGGTGCGCCCGACGACAGGGCTGCGTCGGCCGGGACGGCGGTCGCAGCGGCGAGCTCGCCGTGGTAGGCCTTGACGCCTACGACGAGGGAGAACGCTACGAGAACGACTGCGGCCACGGCAACGAGCACACTGCGCGCACGGCGCTGCTGATTGGGGCGCGGAAAGTCGTTTGTGATTGGCATCATGGTCTTTCAATCCTCCTGGCCCCGGGACAATCGGGGCGACGCGCCCGCAAAGTGCAAGTCTCGTGCCATGAACGCAACACGTGGAAGCCATTGAAAATACGACTCATGAGACCGGATGCAATGGCCTGTTCGGCGTGACGGCCGTGCCCAGGTGTGGCGATTTTGTCACCAAGCTGGACGTACGTCTGATAACGTTATGACTCACAGCAGACTGCTGAACCGTCCTCTCAATGGCGCCATAATTCGGTCTGGCCGGGATCACTCCAATGTGCCGTAGGTCCATCGGCCGAATCCGATCGAACGGTCGACCCTTGGGAGCGACATCGTGGATCGGTCAGCCTGCGTGGACCCGTCCAAACGTTATCAGTCGCACGTCAATAGTTCTCGGAGGTTCCGAGGTCCCGAATCCGCAACGTGATGTGACCGTCTCGTCAGCCGATACCGCACTTCGCTGTCCCGATACAGACGCCCGGGAGTCGGATAGGTGTCCATGTACTCCGCGCCAAGCCGCGTCATCACCGCGATCGAATCGTCGTTTCCATCCGCAGCCGTCCAGTCCACCGCCTTCAATCCCAGCCCCTCGAACGCTATCAACAGGATCAACCGGTTCGCGCGCGTGATCGTCCCCTTCCCCCGCGACTCCGTCCGCAACCAGTACCCGATATGCCCGTTCACCGCGTCGCGCCGCAACTCGATCACGCCGGCCAGTACGCCATCCTGCACCACAAGATACCGGTACGTATCGCCCCGTAAGGCCAGCTCGTGCGACTCGGCCGCCCAGACCGGCGTCCCCGCCCGCATCTCGTCCAGACCGCCGATCCCGAGCCACGCCGCGATGTCCTCGGACAACGCGCGCGCAACGCGCGCCGAATGCGCCGGGCTCACGGGCTCGAGCTCGAGCGACCACGGTCGCCAACGCAGAACGCGCCACCACGACGGCGCGATGGGCTCTCGACCATCGTTCATCGGCAACTCATCAATGGGACTGGCGAAACGAAGCGGGGGTGCCGCTATCATAGCGCAAACTCCCGAGGAGACATCGATGAACGATCACGATTCGGATGCGGCCGACCACGCACTCGCCGACGAAGTCACATTGCTCAAGACAACCCTGCGGTCGCTCGTCGACGAACTCCACGGCTCCGCACACCTGCGCGCGACCCGCGACCCCGCCCGGGTCGACGACGTCGAACGCGAGCTCCGTCGCGTCGTGCTCCGGATGGTTCAGATCGAGCGCGACAGAATCGAGCTCAGGATCGCGCGTGCTCTTTAGACCGGCGGCGCCTCGGCTCGCCGAGCCATCGCCAGCCGACCGTGCCAAAGACTCCAAGCGCAGTCACCAGCTGGAACACGAGCAATCCAACTGAGACCTTGTGAAGGCGATTGAACTCCATTCGCCGCGGATCACTCACAGGCACCGTGTCGATGACGACCATCATCGAGCGCAGCTCGTCGAGCCTTGTCGTCACCACACCATGAGAAACGAGCGACACGAGCCCAATGGCAACAAATGCAACCATGAGGATACCGACCGTCCTCGTGAACCGGCGCTTCTCGGACTCGCCCGCGAACATGAGCGCCATGCACAAGGGTGTCAGCCCGAACGCGGTCACATTCAGAACACCGAGGGCGATCCGCACGACCGACCCGGCCACCTGGCTCCCGCTGTCGGCAAGACGAGCCGTCGCTGCAAACGCGGCGGGCGCGGTCACCGCCGCGAAGAAGACCATTCCGCCTATCCACCCGCCAAGCGTCAAGAGAAACGCGACACGACAGATGTTGCGAATGAAGTTGTCGGTAGGTGTGTTCGTCACGAGGTCATCGTCGAAAAGCGGTCGCGGTCGTCCGGCGCGTCGGGCCGCGCCGCGCGCGGAAACAGAATCCGTCGACGCTCCGCGTCACGACGCCGCGGGAGATACGAGCTCGACGAGCGTGGAAACGCCGAAGCCGGTCGCTCCGCGAGCGATGTCGGGCCGGTCCTCCTCGACCCACGCTGTGCCCGCGATGTCGAGATGCACCCACGGCGTCGATCCCACGAACTCCCGAAGAAAATACCCGGCGGTGATCGTACCCGCCGTGCGCCCGCCGAGATTCTTGATGTCGGCGATGTCGGACCGGATCAACTCGCGGTAGGCCTTGTCGAGCGGCAGCTGCCAGATCTTCTCGCCCGCCGAACGCGCCGCCGCAAGCACCCCATCGGCCCACGGCTGATCGTTGGTCATCAGACCCGCGTACACGTGGCCGAGCGCGATCACGCACGCGCCCGTCAGCGTCGCCAGGTCGACGATGCGCGTCGCACCCTTCTCGATGGCGTACGTCAGTGCATCGCTCAGCACGAGACGGCCTTCCGCGTCGGTGTTCAGCACTTCGATCGTCTTGCCCGAGTAGCTGCGCAACACGTCGCCGGGTTTGATCGCCTTGCCGGACGGCATGTTCTCGGCTGCAGCGACGAGGCCCATCACGCGACGGTTCGGCTTCAAACGAGCGATGGCGCGCATCGCGCCGAGAACCGCCGCGCCGCCGCACATGTCGTACTTCATCCACTCCATGCCTTCGCGCGGCTTGATCGAAATCCCGCCGGTGTCGAACGTGATCCCCTTGCCGACGAGCGCGAGCACTTCGGAATCGTCTGCCTTTGCAGGTTCGTATCGCAGCACGATCAACCGCGCCGGCTCTTCGCTGCCGCGGGCGACGCCGAGCAGCGCGCCCATGCCGAGCTCCTTCAACCGCTCGTCCTCGAGAATCTCGACCTCGAGCCCGAACTCGCGGGCGAGCTCCGCCGCGCGATCGGCAAGAATCCGGGCGTCATCTTGTCGTCGCCCGGCTCATTGCCGAGCTCGCGCGCGTAGTTCATCGCATCGGCGACGATCGCGCCGCGCTCGACGCCGCTCGAAACTCCCGTCAGGCGATCCGCACTGGTCTGCAACGTGCACGATGCGACAACCAGATCGTTGCGATCCTCGGTCTTGTACGCCGACAGATCGACCGCGGCGATCTCGACCGATTCTGCGACGAGTTCGCCAAACTGCGCGGCACCAAGCTCCGCCCGATCCACCACGCCGATCGAACCGTGCCGCTTGCCGCGCAGGTACCTTACGCCGACTCCGATCGCACGCGCGATCTGGTGGCGGTCGGCCTCGCGCCGGCCCATCCCGACAAGTACGAGGCGGCCTGCTGCGACTCCATTGGGAGCGTGCAGATATGTCACCTCGTCGCGCCGGCCGTGCAACTCGCCTGCAGTGCGGCACGACGTGAGCGCCCCGTCGAGCGCCGCATCCAGCTCGGCCAGCGGACCCTCGGTCAACGCCTCGTCCTCAAAGAAGACTGCAATCAACGCATCAACTGCGATCTCGGATGCTGCCGCAGCGCGCACATCTATTTTCACGTTAGTTCCTTGCTCCCGTCGAGAATGCGAAAAAGACCCGACATTCTACTCGGTCAACAGTCCTGCGACAACGATTCACGGTCGGCCGTCCTCTTCCGAGGACGCGTCCGGAACGCCAAGATGAAAATGGAGCGTCGCGCGTCGCTTTCGTTCATCGAGTGCCAGAAACAGCCGCTTGTCGACGGCCTTGCAGAAGTGCTCGACGAGCTCTCGCGATCGCCCGGTCTTCCGGATCAGTGTCTCGATCTCGTCGGCGCCCCAGCCATTGACCTTCCGTGAAGTCACGACTCAGCCTCGACCATCACCGGCCGTATCCGCCGCCGGATCAAGCAGTTGCGGTAGCCTGGCCACGAACGCCGAACGTGGTAGCACCAGGTCGCAGCCGGCGTCGCGCGCCCCCTCGAGCAGGTCCGTGCGCACATGCGAATAGAACCCGACAATGGTCGCGCCATTGAGTTCCGTATGCGACCGAAGCCGCCGAATGGTCTCGAACGCGTCGATACGCTCGTCGCCTAGGTCGACAACGATCACGTCGGGCGGATCCGCAAGTGCCTTGGCGATGACGTCGTCAAGCTTCGACGCCACCACGATGGTTCGGCCGACACGCGCGGCCGCCTCCTTGATTTTCGCCCGGAACATGAGTTCGGGGACGGCGACGAGCGCGGTGTGCGGCATGATTTCACCCGAAAAAGCAGAAGCCTCGCCAGATGACCGGCGAGGCTTCGCATGCAGCTTTGGGAAATTTAGGCCTTCGATACGTTCATGGCTGCAAGGCCCTTCGGACCCTGCGTCACCTCGAACTCGACAACATCGCCTTCGCCAAGAGTGCGGAAGCCTTCAGCGACAATCGCGGTGTGATGCACAAAAACATCGCCACCACCCTCGCGCTCGATAAAGCCATAGCCTTTTGCGTCATTGAACCACTTGACGGTTCCCCGTTCTCTCATCTTCTCCAGTCTCCTTTTGTCACAGGTAGGGATGTGATCGAAAAAAGTTGGCCTAGGGGATTGGAGTGAACCGAGGGAGCGTCATCGACAAATGATGCCTTTTGACGCGATGTACTTCGTTACAACACCGAATCCTGCCTAACTGCCAAACAACGGCGCGTACTATACCCAGCGCGCTATCTCGTGTCAACAGTTGGCTTTCCGACAATCGCCGTGCGCGATGCGACGCTCCGCTGTATGATGCATCCCCGTGAAAATCGCAACGTGGAACGTCAACTCGATTGCCGCGCGGCTGCCGCACGTTCTCCGGTGGCTGGAAGACGCCAAGCCCGACGTCCTGTGCGTCCAGGAGATCAAGTGCGTCGCCGAGAAATACCCGCTCCAGGCGCTCGCCGAGGCCGGCTACACGTCGGCGGTTTTTGGACAACCGACGTACAACGGCGTCGCCATCCTGTCGAAGACTGAGCCCGCCGACGTCGTGATGGGGCTTCCCGGCGACGATGCCGACCTGCAGGCCCGGCTGATTGCCGCGACGGTGTCCGGCGTTCGCGTCGTAAACGTCTACATCCCGAACGGCTCGGAGGTCGGATCCGACAAGTACGCCTACAAGCTCAAGTGGATCGCACGATTGCGCGCGTTTCTCGACAGCCACGCATCGACGGGCGCCGACGTGCTCCTGTGCGGCGACTTCAACGTCGCACCGGATCCGATCGACGTGCACGATCCCGGTCAGTGGGAGGGAAAGGTCCTGTTCAGCATCCCCGAACGCGAGGCCATCGAGAACGTTCGCGCGTGGGGCTTCACGGACGCCTTCCGTCTCCATGTAAAGGACGGCGGACACTATTCGTGGTGGGACTATCGCGCCGGCGCGTTTCGCAGAAACGCGGGTCTTCGGATCGATCACGTCTGGGTAACCGCCTCGCTTGCCGCGCGGTGCACGGGCGCATGGATCGACAAGGGGACGCGGACGTGGGACCGGCCCTCCGACCACGCACCGGTGATCGCCGAGTTCTCGTAGGCCCGCAACCTTCCCATTTGCAGCAACATGGCTCGAGAACAGAAATGGCCTGACACGATCTGGCTCGTGCGGCACGGCGAGAGCGCGGGCAACGTGGCGCAGTGCGCGGCCGAAGCCGCCGGCCACGCAACCGTCGACATGCACGTCCGGGACGTCGACATTCCGCTGTCGGACCTTGGCATGCGGCAGGCGCAGACACTCGGGCAGTGGTTCGCCCAGATGCCGCCCGCTGACCGACCAAACGTCGTGCTCAGCTCGCCGTACCTGCGTGCGCGCAGCACGGCCGATTTGATCGTCGAAGCAGGCGGAACGCATATCTGCGACGACGAGATGGTTACCGATGAGCGGCTCCGCGAGCGCGAGTTCGGAATCCTCGATCAGCTGACCAAGGTCGGCGTCGCCCTGAAGTTCCCCGAACAGGCGCAGATGAAGGAAGCGCTCGGCAAGTTCTACCACCGGCCGCCAGGCGGCGAGAGCTGGTGCGACGTGATCCTCAGACTCCGGAGCCTTGTGAACACGATCACCCGCGACTATCGGCAGCAGCGCCTGCTGATCGTCTGCCATTCGGTCGTCGTGCTCTGCTTCCGCTACCTCTTCGAACGGATGACCGAGGACCAGATTCTCGAGATCGACCGGGTGCTCGACGTGGCGAACTGCTCGGTCACAACATACGAGTTCGACCCGACGATCGGCAGCTCCGGCCGGCTCGCGCTGCGCGGATTCAACTTTGTATCGCCGCTCGAGCTGTCCGGAACGACCGTCACGAACAACCGGGACATCCCAGGCGGCCCCAAGTAATCCGAGAATTCTCGGGCTGGCTGCGACGTTTCAACCGGTCGCGTCACTCACGGTCGGAACTTTTCCGACACCGTGCGACGTATACGGGTCTGGAAAACAGATCTCGACAGTACTGGGAGTTGCGCATGTCAGCCACACCGAAGGTCGCGCGCAAGCGCCGCCGCTGGATCATTGCAACGATTGTGCTCTTGCTGCTTGCCGGCACCGCAATCGTCGCTGCGTCCGCATTCAAGACCGAAACAACCATCGACCCGTCCAAGCTCGAAACGGTCGACCGGGGCGACATCGCGCGGTCCGTCGTGGCAACAGGCAAGATCGAGCCGCTCACAAAGGTCGAGGTCAAGTCCAAGGCGAGCGGACTTGTAAAAAGTGTTCACGTCGACTACGGCGAGAGCGTCCGGCGCGGCCAGGTCCTCGCCGAGCTCGACAAGGAGCAGCTGCAGGCCACCCTGCGTGAACAGCGCGCGTCGCTCGAATCCGCCCAGGCCGTCCTTCTCACTGCCAAGGCGTCGGTTGAGCGCGGCGTCGTCGACGCGTCGAATCCGGACCTCCCATTCCTGAAGTCGAATCTCGATCGCTCCAAGAAGCTCTACGATCGCGGGATCATCTCGACGACCGATCTCGAGAATGCCGAGAAGGCCTACCAGATCGCGCTCAACAAGCAGCTCTCGGCTCAGCGCGGCGTTGCCGTGACGCAGGCCGACGTGGAACGTGCGCGAGCCGAAGTGGCCCGCGCGCAGGCATCCGTCGAGCGGGCGGAAGAGGACCTCCGCAACTCGACGATCACCAGCCCGATCGACGGCGTCGTGCTGTCGCGCGACGTCGAGCCCGGCGATGCCGTGAGCTCCATTCTCGTGCTGGGATCGCAGGCGACGCTCGTGTGCACCCTCGGCGACACGAGCCAGCTGTACGTCAAGGGCAAGGTCGACGAGGCGGACATCGGCAAGGTCTATGACGGCCAGCCGGCGCGCATCACGGTCGAGTCGTTCAAGGACAAGAAGTTCAACGGAACCGTCCACATGATTTCTCCTCTCGGAGCCGAGAAGGACAACGTCACGACGTTCGAGGTCCGTGTGACCATCGACGATCCAGGCAACGAGCTGAAGGCGAACATGAGCGCCAACGCCGAGATCATTCTCGAAGAGAAGAAAGGCGTCCTGCTCATCCCCGAGTCCTCCGTCATCTATGACAAGGAGCGCAACACGTTCGCGGAGCTCCCCGACAAGACGGCCGAGGGCGGCCGCAACAAGATCCCCATCAAGGTGGGCATCTCGAATGGCGTGAAGACCGAGGTCGTCGAAGGTCTGAACGAGGGCCAGCAGGTCATACTTCAGTAGCGCGAGGGACATGCGTTCCTGACCGAAGCGTGGAGCCATCAATGGTCTTCAAGGATCTGTTCGCTGACGTAATCCGGACATTGTGGGCGCACAAGCTGAGGACCGCGCTCACGATGTTCGGCATTGCGTGGGGCATCATCTCGATCACGCTGATGGTGGCGGCCGGCGAGGGTCTACGTGCCGGAAACGAGGCGGTCTCAGCCCAGTTCGGCAAGAACATCATGATCATCTTTGCCGGCCGCACGAGCATGCAGGCCGGCGGCGCCCGCGCCGGTCGCCAGATGCACTGGGACGCCGAGGACTACAAGGCGGTGCTCGCGCAATCGCCGGATGTTGCGTACGTCCTGCCCGAGATCGGCCAGGGCAGCGTCACCGTCAAGAGCTCCTTCAACAGCGGATCCTTTCTCGTCACCGGATCACTCCCCGAATTCGCCGAGGTCCGCAGCATCACCGTAGCGGAGGGCCGTTACTGCAACTGGGACGACGAGCGCGAAGTGCGGCGCGTCTGCGTCATTGGCAGCGAGGTCAATAAGCAGCTCTTCGCCGAGCGCGAAGCGCTCGGGCAGACGATCTACGTCGGCGACTTTCCGTACCAGATCATCGGCGTGATGAAGCGCAAGGAGCAGGATTCGAGCTACGACGGCCAGGACGTTTCAAAGGTGTTTCTTCCGTTCGCGACGATCATGCGCGACTTTCCGAACAAGCCGCCGCAGGTTCCGACATCGGTGGACCGTCTGATCGCTGTTCCCAAGTCGATCGACGTCAGCGAAGAGGCGAAGCGCCAGATCCGGCGTGCGCTCGGCCAGATCCACAACTTCGATCCGCGCGACACCGAGGCAGCCGCGATCTGGGACACGGTCGAAAACGCCAAGCAGTTCCAGATGATGACCGACGGCATGAAGTACTTTCTGGGCGGCGTCGGCCTGACAACGCTGTTTCTCGGCGGCATCGGCGTCATGAACGTGATGATGGTCGCCGTGCGCGAGCGCACGCGCGAGATCGGCGTTCGCAAGGCGGTCGGCGCGACGAAGCGCGCCATTCTGTGGCAGTTCTTCTGTGAAACCCTCATCGTGGTGTTTCTGAGCGGCGGCATCGGCATGGGCACGGCGTATACGCTCTGCTGGCTCGTCAACATGCTCCCCATGCCGCAGTTCTTTGCGGGGCTTCAGCCAACGATCGCGTCGACGCTCACGTCATTCATTCTGCTCGGCACGGTGGCGCTCCTTGCGGCGATGTACCCGGCAAGCCGCGCGGCGGCAATCGATCCGATCGAGGCGCTCAGGTACGAGGGCGGGAGCTGACGATGTTTCGCGAGACACTCATCCAGGCGTGGACGGCCCTCGTTCGCCAACCGTTTCGAAGCGCGCTGACGATGCTCGGCATCGTTTGGGGCATCGTGTCTGTCACGGTGCTGATCGCCTATGGCAACGGGTTTCGCTACGTGCTCGTTTCTGGATTCGACGCATTCGGGAAGAGCGCCGTGGTCTGCTGGCCCGGCCAGACGAGCGAACAGGCGGGCGGCCAGCGCGCCGGAAAGAAGGTCCGGTTCGAACAGGAGGACTTTGACGGAATTCGCGCCGAGGGATCGCTCGTCAAGAACGTCAGCCTCGAGAGCGTGCGGTGGTTGTCGATAACCTACGGCGAGCGGCTCGCGAACACGGCCATCCGCGGCGTCTTTCCGGAGTACGGCGAGATCCGCAACGAGGTTCCGAACGAGGGCAGGTGGCTCTCGGAGGACGACATGCTCGAGCGTCGTCGCGTCGTGTTCCTCGGTGGACACCTCCGCGAACAGCTCTTCAGCGGCCGTCCTGCAATCGGCGAGACCGTCCTGATCAACGGCGTGCGGTTCACCGTCGTCGGGACGATGGAGCGCAAGATCCAGCTCAGCAACTACTTCACGAGCGACGACGATTCGTGCTGGATCCCGTACTCGACCGCCAGCGACATGTGGGACACCAGGTACGCAAACGTCCTCGTGTTCTCGTCGGTGGCTCCGCAGTTCGAGAAACAGGCGATCCAGCAGGTACGCTCCATTCTTGCAAAGCGCCAGCGGTTCTCTCCCACCGACGAAAAGACCTTCAACGCGGATGGCCGCGAAGCGTTCCGGCCGGTCATCGACGGCCTGACGATCGGACTGCAGGGGCTGCTGCTGTTCATCGGCATCCTGACGCTTGGCATCGGCGGCGTGGGCGTCATGAACATCATGCTCGTCTCGGTGGACGAGCGAATTCGAGAGATCGGCCTCCGACGCGCGCTCGGCGCGCGCCGCTGGCACATTCGGCTGCAGTTCCTCGCGGAAGCGCTCGTGCTGACATTGATCGGCGGTGCGATCGGCATCCTTGTCTCGTACGCGCTGGCCGAGGCGATCGGGACGTTGCCGCTGCTTGGACCGCTGTTCGAGGACAAGACCGGCAAGGGCGACATACACCTCGTCATATCTGGGTCGACGGTACTCCTGTCATCGGTGATTCTGATCATCGTCGGCATCATGAGCGGCCTGATCCCGGCGTTCCGCGCGTCGCGTCTCGACCCGTCGGCGGCGCTCCGTTACGAGTAGCCTGCCGCGGACGCGCTACAGATCGCGCACACTCAACTGGCGCAACGCGTACAGCAGCAGCGCAACAACGTAGATCGCGGCCCACACGACCGACAACGCGCTCGGGACGGATGCTGGTGAGAACGGCGTCAGGTTCACGTCGCGCATGATCGCAGGCTGCATGTGGTACGCGGCGAGCTGCCACAGGGACTCGCTCGGCACGAGCAGGCTCGCGACGATCCCGACGTTGCGCGTGGCGACGCTGCCAAACCGCGTGCCGACCTGCTCCATCCATCCACCGATGAACGCCAGTCCGTAGAGGCCAAAGCCGAGCACGCCCGTCGCGAGCGTGCTGAGCCGCGTACCGCCGGCAATCGAGACCGTCATCAGCAGAATTCCCTCGAGAAGCATCAGCGACAATCCGCGGCCCACGTTTGGCGGAACAAACCGGGCGATTGACCAAGCGACGAGCAGCACGCCGCCCGCCATCAGCGCGAGGTACATCGCGAGGACCGTGACGAATCCGATCCACTTGCCGAGCAGGATCTCCCACCTGCCGATCGGTTTCGTCACGATTGTCTGTATCACGCCCGAGTCGATCTCACCCGACAGCGTATCGACCGGAACGAGCACTGCGGCCATCACCATCAGGAAGTTCACCGCGTAGAGCCCGGCCATTACCAGGAAGTTCAGGACGATGTGGATCTGCGTCGAGGACATCCGTGCGTTCTGGTGCAGATTTGCATTCGCAAACCAGAATCCGGTCGCATAGATCGCAAGAAACGCCAGGCCGAGAACGAACGCTCCCAGAAGGATCCGCTTGCGCCGTGCCTCCTGGAACGTGAGATGTGCAATGGTGATCAGCCCTTTCATCGTGTCACCCCGCACGCTCGTCGTCGCCCATGATCTCCATGAAGAGCGCTTCGAGCGGCTTTCTGGACGCAGCGAGCCGGAAGAGCTCGGCGCCCGCGCCAACGACGCGTCGTGCAATCTCGGGCATCAGGGATTCGTCCGGAATTCTCATCCGGATGTTCCCGTCCGCGACGGCAACGTCGCGGCCGAGCTCGGCGAGTCCCGCGAGAAGAGCGCCGGAGACTGGCGACACCCTGAGCTCGACCTCGAGCCCGTCGTCGACAGTCTGGAGCGCCATCTCGCGAACGACTGCGCCTCGTTTGACGAACGCCACGCGATCGCAGGTGACCTCGACCTCGCTCAGAAGATGTGAATTCAGAAACACGGCCGTTCCGTCGCCGCGCAATTCGGCGATGCAGTCGCGCACGAGGAGCCGGCCGATCGGGTCGAGCCCCGACGTCGGCTCGTCCAGAAAGACCAGATCGGGCCGATTGAGCAACGCCTGAGCAAGCCCGATACGTTGAAGCATGCCCTTGCTGTAGCCGTGCATCCTGCGGTCGGCGGCGTCGACCAGGTCGACGCGGTCGAGCAGCTCGTCGATGCGCGCAGCGAGTGAAGCGCCTCGAAGCCCGTACAAGCGCCCGTGAAGCGTGAGAAACTCACGCCCCGTCAACCAGTCGTGGAAGCGAAAATGCTCCGGCAGAAATCCGATTCGCGCCCGCGTCGGCTGGTGCCCGATGTCGTGTCCGAGCACGCGCGCCTGGCCGGCCGTCGGACTGACAAGTCCAAGCAGCATCTTGACGGATGTGGTCTTGCCGGCGCCGTTCGGACCGAGAAAGCCGAAGACCTCGCCCCGACGAACTGTCAGGGTGAGGTCCTCAACGGCGACCTTCTGCCCGAACCGCTTGCGCAGCCCGGTTGTCTCGATCGCGAGCTCACTCATTCTGCAGCGAATTCGCCATTTCGATGACGTCGACGGGATGCATCGTGCTCCCGATGTAATAGACGTTCGGACCCTCCGACCAGAGCAGGATGGACCGCGGCGACTCGGAGGCCTGGCCGTTCGCCGGTTGCTGGGTACGGCGGTTGTCGACCTCGATCATCAGGCCTGTAGTACCACGCACGTCCACCTCGCGGAACGACGCGGCGTTGGCAGGCACCGGAACCAGGAGCGTCGTATTCCAGTCGATCTTGGACGCAAACGCCTTTGCCTCGGCGGCCGGCAGCCCGGTGATTCGCAGACCGATCTCACCCAGCCGCGCAAGGTCGACACCCTTCGGCAGATCGACCTCCGGGCTCGGCGCCTGAACGAACGTCGCGACCCAGTTCCCCTCGCGCTCGTAACGCATCGTGACCGACGGCCGCATGCGCACGTCGACCTGTG
The DNA here is from genome assembly GCA_044224215.1 of Blastocatellia bacterium. Classification (GTDB taxonomy): domain Bacteria; phylum Acidobacteriota; class Blastocatellia; order UBA7656; family JADIYM01; genus DAOMFM01. The sequence goes on along the minus strand of JBGAKX010000037.1, from coordinate 5,139 downwards.
CACCATCGAGCTCCTGCGGAACCTGAACATCGTCCATTCCGAGCAGATCGACGAGCCCCTGAAGACGCTCGGCGTTTGCCGTGTAGCGCGCTTCGTGCTCTCCGGACACGAAGATCCTGGGTTGTACCTGTGTGTTGAAGACAAACGTCGGCTGGAGCAGCGCCAGGCCGCTCCGAAGCGATGCCTCGTGGACGGTCCCGACGACGACGGGCTCGCCCGCGTCCTTGATCACCTCGACGGAATCGCCGAGCATTGCCTTCATGTCGACTCTTCCGCTGCGCAGCTGCTCGATACGCTCGGGATCTATGCTGACCGCCGCAAATCGCTTCACCCGGAACATGTCGAGGATGTCCTGCGCGGCAGCGCGCGCTGCGGGGCTCGTCAGCACGAGCACGGATCCCAGGACGAGGGTGGCGGCTGCCGCAACCGGCGCCCACCTGAACGTGCCGAACACGCCGCTGCGGCGCGTGGCTGCGTCGTCGGATCGACTGATCCGCTTGTAGAGCTCGCGTGAGAACTCCGGACGCGGATCCTCGCGGTGTTGAGAGAGCATTTCCTCGTTCATTTCCACTTCCTTACCACTGCTCGCGCAGCGTACCGATCGCGCGGTGCACGATGGTTCCGATGTTTGACTCGCTGAGTCCCGTCACCCGTGCGATCTCGCGATTCGTCAGACCGCCGCCATACTTGAGCGACAGCAGATCGCGCTCCCGTTCGGGCAATGCAGTCAGCAACGCGCGCAACCGCTGGAATTCCGATTGTTGAATGGCCGTGCCCTCGGGGTCCTCAGTCGAACGGTGATCCGCAACGTCCTCGAGCGGCACTTCCAGCGTCGGACGCCGGTAGTGGTCTGCTGCGACGTTTCGCGCGATCGCAAACAGCCACGTCGAGAACTTGGCGAGATCGCGACGGTACTTCGTCCTGCCGCGCCACGCCTTCTCGAACGTCGCGGACGTCAGGTCCTCGGCAACCGCGCTGTCACCGACACGGTATCTGAAGAAGTTGTAGACACGAGGGAGTTCCCGCGTGTACAGGCCTTCCCAGTCGTCTCCGTGCGCTTGTGAAGCGAGAGGCCAGATCCAGCTCATGGTGCGCGTGTGAGTAGCCATGCTACTGCAATATACGGCGGTGGCTGGAAAGTATCACAGACGGTCAACGCAGAGCCGATCCCGTCAGGGATCGGGGTGACCGTCCGGAAGGCACATCGGCAGGATCCCCCGATCGCTTACGCGATCGGCTCTGCATTTCACGCGCTCGCTACTTTGCGGGCGGCGCGGACGGCATCGGCACCGGAGTCCCACCCGGTTGAGGCGGCGTCTGCTGCTGCGAAAACTGCGGCTCGACCGAGACAATCTTCCATTCGGAACCCTCCCGTTCGAGCTTGATGTTCTCGAGTACGGGATCCTTGATGTTCGCCGTCTGGATCGCGTACGTCAGGCTGACGCGCGGACTGTTCTCGGGCGCGTCGTACTTGACCACCTGGTAGTTCAGGATCGGGCCCGTGACGTGCGCCATGCCCTGTCTGAACCGCAGCCAGCTGTCGAGCGACTGTTGCGCCTGGTAGGCCGAACTGAACGTGTTGCGATACGCGCCCTCGGCGTCGTTCGCCTTCAGAAACTCGAGATACTTGTCGCCGTTCGCCTGTGCCTCCTTGCGGCGAGCCGCAGCGGACTGGCTGCAACCGACGACGAGCAACATGGATACCGCCGCGATGAGGAGCGCGAGCAATCGTGTTGTCATCTGTACACCCTGGTTACTTCGTCGAGCCGGCGAGCGCCTCGTTGATGGCGGCTTCGAGCTCTGCGGATTCGACAACCTTGTCGAAGTGCTTCACGAGCCGGTTCGACGAGTCGAAGACCAGCGTATCCGGGATCGGAAACTCGACGTCGAGCGGAGCCACGTCCTGTATCAACGCGTATGCCACGCGGAAATCGATCTTCGGCTTCCCTGCCTTCAGGCGCGGTTCGGCGGCCTCGGGGCCCTCGTCGTCGAGCGAGACGGCCACGAACGACACGTCCTTGTCGGCGTACTTGGCGGACAGTGCGTTGAGCGTCGGCATTTCGGCGATACACGGGGCACACCACGTCGCCCAGAAGTTGACAACCTTCACCTTTCCCTTGATATCGGCAATCGTAAACGTTGTGCCGTCAGCGTTTTTGAGCTTCGCCGCGGTGGCGCCGTCGGTCTTTGCGGCCACCGGAGCCGTTGCGGTATTTCCGGCGGCGGGCGTGGCCGCCTTCTCGGGCGTCTTGTTGCATGCCATCGTCAGCACGAGAGTGGTGACAAGGACAACCGTGATCGTCAGCAACCTCTGCATTCGTCACTCCTGAACACTATTTTCGGATCGAGGCGACCCGCGCCTCGGCAGCACCGACTCCCGCACTCGCCGTCTCGCGGCTCGACCGCAGGAACTTCACGAACTCGGACGGATCGCGCGTGAGCCCTTCGACGCGCGCGACCTCGCGGTCGTCCTTCGGGTCGATGACGACATAGAGCGGAAGGGCTACCGTGTTGAACCGCTGTTCCTGCAGCGCCCGGTTCCGGTCGTATTCCGGCCCCTGACCGTCGGTGAACAGCTGGACGAGTTGATACCGGTTCAGCTCGTCGCGGACCTCCGGGACGGGAAAAATGTTCTTCTCCATCCAGCGGCAATTCGTACACGCGTAGCCCGTAAAGTCAATGAATAAAGGCTTTCCGCTCTGCCGTGCCGCTGCGATCGCCGTGTCGAAATCCTTGCCCCAGACGAGCTCCGTCGTCTGAGCTCGAACACCGGCGACGACGCTTCCGCCGGTCTGCGCGGCCGAGATGGGTGGTAGGAACGCCTCGAGTTCGCCAAGCGAACTTCCGAGCAATCCGGTGAACAGGTAGAACGCGATGGCGAGAAACGTCGTGCCGAACAGCATACGCGGGACGCCGATCGCCTCTATCGGCCGCTCGTGCGGCAGCCGGACCTTGCCAAGCAGATACAGCGAGGTGATGACGGCGATTGCAATCCAGATCGAAAGGAACGCCTCGCGCGTCAGCCGCTGGCTGCCCCACACGAGATCGACGTTCGACACGAACTTGAGCGCCGCCGCGAGCTCGAGAAAACCCATCACGACCTTGATCGAGACCATCCACCCGCCGGCCCTCGGCAACGTCGACAACACCTGCGGAAACAGCGCGAGGAAGAAGAACGGCAGCGCGAACGCCATCGAGTATCCGAGCATTCCGATGAGCGGCCACTTCCAGTCGCCCTGCGCCGTCGACACGAGCAGCGCGCCAACGAACGGCACCGTGCACGTAAACGACGTGATCGTGAACGTGACGCCCATCAGCAGCGTGCCGATGAAGCCGCCCTTGCCCGATACTCGCGAGAGCGGCGTGAGGATGGACGCCGGGATGACGATCTCGTAGAACCCGAACAGGTTCAGCGCCAGCCCGACGAACACTGCCGCAAGCCCGATGTTCACCCACGGATTCGCCGCGAAATCCCTGATCCCCGTCGCACCAAAGACAAACGAGGTGATCAGACCGAGCAGCGTGAACGTGATCACGATCGAGATCGAGTAGATGCCGGCATCCAGCACGCCGCGGCGCCGCGACTTGCCGTCCTGCTTCGTAAAGTACGAGACCGTGATCGGCACCATCGGAAAGACGCACGGCGTCAGCAGCGACAGAAAGCCCATGTTGATCGCCAGCCACAGGTACGCCATCAGCCCGACAGATCGCGCGCGCGCCACGTCCGACGCGTCGCCCTGGGTCGTTCCAACCGGCGGCTTTGGATCCGATCCCTGCGATGCTGCGGTTGCGTCGGCTCCGGCGGGCTTCGCCGCTGCGACAGGCGTTCCCGGCGTGAAGCCCTTCGCTACCGCAACCGCGGCAAAGTCGCGGCGCGCCTCGCCAGGAGCGACTGTGACCGAGACCTCCCACGGAAACTTGCCGGGAACACACTGCTTGGGATCGCACACCTGGTACGCGACGTCGCCCCTGAGGTTGAGCTCGCCGTCAACGGCATCGCCGGCGATCCGGATCGGAATCCGAAACGACACCGTTCCCTCGTACTGCTCCGTATCGACCTGGAAGTTCTCGTCGAACCGCGTCTCGGGCTTCGGCTGCAGTGCTTTGCCCGCCGCCTCGAACCCCGTCCCCGGTTGCAACGAGAACACGGTCGGCTTGGGTCCACCCGGTGGCGTCGTCATCGAATAGAGGTGCCAGCCCTGAGCCACCTGAGCCTGAAGGTCAACGTAGACGACTTCGCCCCGTCGGACGTCCTGCCGGTTTACGCTGGCCGTCCACGTCGCCTGTGCCGGCTCGGCCGCGAGCGCCGAGGCGACCGCGAGGGCAAGCATCGAGAGCGCGAGAAACGCGCTCCCGCGAGCCACAGAACGGCCGTTTGGTCGAGTGAATCGAATAATCAAGGTTGCTCCCAATCGGTCGTCGAGCCCGCGGCACGTCCGAACTGTGAATCATATCTGTCAGGGCCGAACGGCATCAATACGCTATGTTCCGGCCGAGGTTTCTTATTCCGGATCGGCGGCTTGCCTTGGCTCCCTACAATATGGTTGTAATAACTGCACTGTGCAGTGTCGACGGGGCTCCCCGTCCTCGAAGAGGAGGCTAGGTACGATGCACGAAGAGATCCAACTGCCCTCGGACGTTTCATTGTTGCTGGCGATGTACGCGGCTCCCAAACGCCGGAGCGGGGATGCGGAGTGGGACGATCCGGAGGCACTCGTTGAGGAGGAGTACGAAGACCTCGACGACGACGTGGATGACACCGACGAGGACGAAGACGAAGACGACGAATTTGACGACGACGACGCCGACGAGGTCGAGGAGCTCGATGGCGACTTTGACGACAACCCGTCGCTCGACGAGCTCGAGGAAGAGGAATACAAGGACGATCAGGACGAGTACGACTCGTAGCCGCGGGCTGCGCGCGCGCCACGTCGAGCCGGCTGGCTCAACCTTCCGGGGGTTTCTGGTCGCTGCCGCGTGACTCTGCCCACTCCTCGACGACACGCCGGTCGATCTTGCCCCGGTCGTTCTTGGGCAACGAGTCAACGAACTCGATCCACCGCGGATACTTGTATGGAGCCATGAGCGCCTTGGCGTGAGCCTGCAGGTGCTCCACGAGCCGCGCGTCGGGAGCCGTTC
>JBGAKX010000216.1:0-5207 GCA_044224215.1 Blastocatellia bacterium | reverse complement strand
GAGCTCGTCGCTGGCCTCGTTCGCCCTGCCGGCGTCGGCCACCTTGTCGACGATCGTGTGCGTCGCCGTGTCGATCTGTGGATCGCCGGCGGGCGCGATGCCCTTGTCGCCGAGCAACTTGGTCGCCTGTTCGCCGTTCGACTTGACGTGCGCCGCAACGGCCTCCTCGGCCTGCACCTGCATGACGAGGTGAATGCCGCCCTTCAGGTCCAATCCCAGGTGGATGTTGTTGGACATGTTGGTCTTGAGCGCGGCCAGGCTGGTGAAGTCGCTCGCGTTCGGAAGGCGGTTGTGCGGCATGATCACGGCATAGATGGCCAGCAGCGTGATGCCCAGGATGATGACGGTGCGAATGCGCAGGTTTTTCTTCATAACAAATCAGCTATCGGCTCGGCGGCGATCGTCACGGGCTGCGCGGTGCACATCCCAGTGCGGATCGCTGCCGCGAATCAGGATTTCGTATCGGGACCGGACCCGGGCTCTGCCTGCCGGCTTGCAACCGCCGACCTCAGAACATCGATCTTGACGGCGTCCGCGATCCGCAACTGCACGGTGTCGTCACGCACGGACGTGATCACGCCGAGAATCCCACCGGACGTCACGACCTTGTCGCCGCTCTTCAGCGACTCCCGGAACGTCCGAGTCTCCTCCTCAACCCTCTTTCTCTCCTTCATCTGTGGCCGGATGAGCACGAAGTACATCACCAGGAAGATCGCAATGAACGGGAGGAAGCTGAGCAAGCCGCTTGACGACTGTCCGGCATTCTGGAGGGCGAGAACTGCAATGAGCTGTGACATTCGTGTCGTGGTTCGTCCTACTCTGGGCCGTTCGCAAGCCCCGCAAGGAACTCTCGGCGGAATTTCTCGAATTGATTGAGCGCAATAGCTTGCCTGACCCCCCTCATGGTGTCAAGGTAGAAGCACAGGTTGTGCGTCGTGGCGAGCACCGAGTAGAGGATCTCCCCGCACGCGTACAGATGCCTGATGTAGGCGCGCGAGTACCGTGCGCACGCGAGACATCCGCACGCCGGGTCGAGCGGGCCGTCGTCGTCCGCGTAGCGCGCGTTCTTGATCCGAACGAGGCCGCGCGACGTGAAGATCGTCCCGTTCCGGGCGTTTCGCGTGGGCATCACGCAGTCGAACATGTCGACGCCGCGCGCGACCGACTCGACGAGGTCCTCCGGCGTCCCGACACCCATCAGGTAGCGAGGCCTGTCGGCGGGCATTCGCGGCGCGATCAATCCGGTCACGCGGTACATGTCCTCCTTTGACTCGCCAACAGAGAGTCCGCCGATCGCGTACCCGTCGAACCCGACGTCGAGGAGCCGTCCGAGAGACTCGATCCGCAGATCTTCGAAGATCGAGCCCTGGATGATCCCGAACAGGGCCTGGCGGGGAAGCCCGGCGCCGCGGCGGCGCTCCTGTTCGAGGCCGAATGCGTCCGATGACCGCCGAGCCCACCGCGCAGTCAATTCCATCGAAGCGGCGGCGCCGCCGTGGTCGATCGGAAACGGCGGGCACTCGTCGAATACCATCGCGATGTCGGCGCCGAGGCGCGACTGCACTTCCATCGACCGTTCCGGGCTAAGGAAGTGTCGCGAGCCGTCGAGGTGCGACCGAAACTCGACGCCGTCCTCGGTCAACTTGCGAAGCGTCGCGAGGCTGAACACCTGGTAGCCGCCCGAGTCTGTGAGCAGGCTTCGGCGCCATCCCGCGAAACCGTGCAACCCCCCGAGGGCCGCCACCGTCTCAGCGCCCGGGCGCAGCATCAGGTGGTAGGTGTTCCCGAGGATGATCTGCGCATCGAGCGCCTCGAGTCCCTCGGCCGTCATTGCCTTGACGGTCGCGTGCGTTCCAACCGGCATGAAGACAGGCGTCTCGATCTCGCCGTGTGGCGTGCGAATCCGCCCGGCGCGCGAATTACCGTCCGTCGCTTCGACTGTGAAAGAGCAGCCTTCGGAAGGCGTTGTCGATGGTACGTCCACAGGTGTAATAATCCGGTCGACCGGAAAGCGCAGAGTCTACCGCGTGTCGCGGTCCGTGGAAAACGGCATGTATCGATCGCTTCGCACAACGCTTCCCCTCATGGTGCTGCTGCTGCTCGCCGCGCCGCCGGCGTGGGCGAAGGACCCGGGCATGGTGGTCGGTACGCTCACGGTCGAAGGCAGACGAGGTCCGGTCGCGGGCGCCACGGTCAGGCTTCAGGACGTGTCCTCCGGGCGCGTTTTCAGGCTCACGACCGACGGCAGGGGGCGTTTCGCGCACGTGGGCGTCAACCCGGGTTTGTACAGACTGGTCGTTGACGAGCCGGGGTTTGCCGGTGTCGAGGTGCTCGACGTCGACGTCCGGTCGAACGACCGCGTCCGCCTGACGATCGAGCTCACGCCGTACGACGAAGCGCCGTTCAAGCGCCGGACGATTCGCTACCAGCGGCCCGTGATCGAAACCGAGAGTTCGACGCTGACGACGCGGATCATGTGACGCAGAGCCGATCCCGTCAGGGATCGGGGTTACCGAGCGGCGAGTGCGACGTCAGGCTCCACCGATCGCTACCGCGATCGGCTCTGCGTTCAGCGCATACCGCCGCCCAGCCGACTACTCCTGCGCCATCAGCGGGATGGAAACCGTGAACGTCGCGCCGTCGCCGGGTCCGGGACTTGCGGCGTGCACCGTACCCCCATGCGCCTCAGTCAACGACTTGACGAGGCTCAGACCGATGCCGAGACCTCCAAACTGGCGAGTGGCCGACCCGTCGGCCTGGCGAAACCGCTCGAACACGAACGGCAGAAAATCGGAATCGATGCCGATGCCGTCGTCGCGAACGACTATCTCGATGTGGTCGTTGCCGTTCATGTGCGACGAGACCCACACGTTGCCGCCGCCCCGCGTGAACTTGATCGCGTTGACCAGCAGGTTCCACATCACCTGCTGCAACCGGCCTGAATCCGCGATGATGTGCGGCAGATCGCGGTCGAGCAACACCGCGATCGTCACGCCCTTTGCCTCGGCCATCTGCCGGACCGTCTGAACAGCCGCCTGGATCGGGTAGTTCGGATCGATCGGATGCAGGTCGAGGCGCAGCATTCGCGTCTCGATGCGCGACATCTCGAGAAGATCCGAAATCAGCTTCGTGAGCGATTCCGACGACTGCTGAATCGTCGCAAGCCCCTCGCGCGCCTCGTCGGGGTTCGTCTCGGGATCGGCGAGCACCTCCGCCCATCCCTGGATCGCGGTCAGCGGCGTTCGCAGCTCGTGCGACACGGTGGCGAGGAACTCGTCCTTCAGGCGATTTGCCTCCCGCACGCGTTCGAGCGCCTGCTGCAGGTTGGCGATCAACCTTGCGTTCTCGATCGCGACGCCGAGCTGCTGGCCCGCCACCGTCAACAGCTGTCGCTCGTTCGCCGAGAACTCGCGGTGCATCTCGTACGCGATGACGATCAGCCCGACGGCGCGACGCTGCGACCGGATCGGCGCATAGAGCGCGGACGAGAGCCCGGTGCCGGTGGCGTCGGCGCCGTCGTTGTCGCCGAGTTCCATCTCCGGAAGAAAGTCGTCGAGGGCGAGCGGGACGTCCGCCGAGAGCACCGCCGACATCGTCGGCGAGCTCGGATCGCGGTTGATGAGGCCCGCCGTCCGTGCCGCGCCTCCGTGCGTCGCGACCGGATCGAGCCGCACGCCCTCGTCGTCGAGCGTGAGCATGACCCCGGCGTCGGCGCCCGTGACGTCCATGATCCTCGAAAAGGCGCCGTCGATGATCGCCTGCTGGTCGGCCGCGTGGATCGTCGCCGACGCGATCGCGTTCAGAGCAGCGAGCTGGCGGTTCCGATAGCGGATCGCGCGCTCGGTGTCGCGCTCGCGCGTGACGTCGCGCACGACGAGCACGAGCCCGACGATTTTCTGCTCGTCGTCAAAGATCGGGTCGATCGACTCGCGCAGCGCAATCCCGCGCGCGGGGATGTCGCGCTCGATCTGAACCCGTTCGCACGTCGAGAGAACGCGTTCGACGGGTCCGTCGCGCAACGCGTCGATCTCGCCGTAGATGAGCTTGTAGCAGTGGCGGCCGATCGCGTCCTGGGCGGACGTCAGGCCGCACAGCCTGAGCAACGATTCGTTCAGGCGCAGCACGGTGCCGTTCTGGTCGAGGATCGCGAGGCCGTCGGTCATCGAGTTGATCGTCGTGTTCCACTGCTGCTCGCTTCCGACGACGCGCCGGAAGAGCATCGCGTTGTGAATGCCGACCGCCAGCTGCGCCGCGACTTCGCCGACCAGGTCGATCTCGTCGCGCGTCCACACGCGCGCCTCAAAGCACTGGTTCAACTCGAGAATCGCCAGCACCTGGTCGCCGTAGATCGCGCGCACCGACAGCATCGCGCGCGTTTCGGTAAGCGTAAGCAACTGCGCCTTCCGGCTCGAAACGAGCCGCGGATTCTCGGCGATATCCGATATCGCGAGCGGCTCTTCGATCATGCCGACGGGACCTTCGCGTGCGCGGTTGCGGACGGGCACCTTCAACCCCATGACGCTAGCGATCCCGGGCTTGCAGAACTCGAACCGCACCGTCGCGGACTCGACCGTGGCCGTGAACGGGCCCGGCGCCAGCACGAAACACCGATCGACCTGCAGCGCCGTTCCAAGCTCCTCGACGGTCGTCTCGAGGATCGTGTCCACGTCGAGCGAGGCCCGGACCGCTCGATTGATCCGGTTCAGCAGCGCGCGGTTTCGCGCCTCGCTGCGTTCACGGTCGTACAGCTGTGCCTGGCGCATCGCAACGGCAACCTGGTTCGCCACCGCACGGGCAAATTCGATCTCCTCGTCGGTCCACTGGCGCGTCCGGCGCACCTGACTGAACCCGAGCACCGGCCAGAGCCGATGCTCGGTCGGCACCGGGACGTACATCAGGGACCGGACGCCGAGCGGCTTGAGTATCGTCTCGTAGAACGGCTCGGTGCGCTCGTCGCGGTCGGCTTCGTTGACGGCGACGATTTCACCGCGCTCGAGGATGTTCACCAACGCGGTGCCGTAGCTCGCCATCGGGAACTCGCCCACGGTCGACGCGACTTCGGGCACGTGGAACTCATGGATCACGCTCACGATCCTGCGTGTGCGGTCGACAAACGCGACAAAACATCGGTCGAGCTCGAGACTTTCGCCCAGCAGACGAACTGTGTTTGGCAGCACCGCGTCGATCTCCAACGATTCACGGACCGA
>JBGAKX010000215.1:0-5338 GCA_044224215.1 Blastocatellia bacterium | reverse complement strand
GGCGGTACGACTTTGACTGGTGTCCGCTGCCGCTGGGCGACGCGGGATTCCGCAGCCAGGGCGTGTTCATCGGCAAGCAGGTGGAGAAGGATCGAAAGTCGATCCTCGCCAAGCTAGAGAAGACGAAGAGTTAACGCAGATTTGCGCAGATTTGCGGAAATCTGCGGCGAATCAGAGCTGCAGGAACGTCACGTCGTCGTGCGCGACGCCGTACGTCGCGTTCTCCAGCTCGATCGTCTGCACGAGCTGTCCGTTCTGCCGCAGCTTGCGCTTGGTCGCCACCAGGACCTCCTGGATCACGCGCCAGTCCGAGTAGCTCTCCCGGAACGTGACCGGGGCCGCGCCCTCCGTCAGCTCGACCGTGTACTCAACGTGCAGAATCTTGTACGACTTGTCGCTGATGAAGAAACGGATCTTGAACCCGTCCGACCGCGTCATCTCGATGACTTCAAGGTCGAGCCCCTGGATCTTCACCGCCGGCAGCCGGACGAGCGTCGCGCCGTCCTCGGCCCACCGGAACAGCGCCGTGTAGTCGCTGATGACCGACGCCTTGAACGCCGCCGCCGCCGCCGGGTCGGGCTGCGTGTACCGATTGTCCTGCGCCGCCCACACCGCCGCGCCGTTGTACGTCAGCGTGTAGCGCAACTGGTTCTGCGGCTTGGGCGACGTCTCAAAGATGATGTCGAGCCGAACCCGGTCCTGCGTGATCTTTGGCCCGAACACGTAACGCCGCGTGTACTCGCCCGCAAGGTCGCCGTTCGCCGTGACGATCGAGATGCGGCCTTCCTCGCGCCCCGTGTTGTACACCTTGCGCAACTGCGCAAAGTTGAACCCGCGATACGCGATGGCGACGCGTTCCGCAAGCTCCTCAGCCGTCCAGTCCGCCGGCTTCTTCGCGCTGATCTGCCGCAGCCTCTCGGCGAGCGCCGCGTCGAGCTCCGCCTGTGTCTGAGCCACCTTCGGTTCGGCCGTCTTGGCGTCGCCGGGCTTGGTCTGGGCGGGCGTCTCGGCCGCCGGGGGTTGCTGTGCCGGCTTGTCCGCCTGCCGGATGGATCCGAGCGTCGGAACCGTCAGTATCGAGAGAAGAACGACCGTGAATCCCCAGCGTCCGAGGGGCTTGAGAGTGATCACTGATTGACTGTCCTCCTGAGGAGTCCCGCAGGCGTTTGGCATCATAACATAGCGCTTCCGGCTCGAGCTTTCTTGCATGATCAGGTCCGGGATCGACCGGAAAAGAGAACACGCGGATCGCTGCAGCTCGGCCTCGATCCGCGTGTGGTCTCTTGGAAGCTCAAGTGGTTACTCGCGGTTGCCCGTGCCACCGCCGCTGCCGCCGCCACGACGGCGACGCCGGCGCGGACGGTCGCGATCACCGCCACGATCGCCGCCGCGATCGCCGCCTTCGCCTTCGCGCGGCTCTCGACGCTGACCTCCGCGGTCACCACGCTCGCCGCGCGGTTCATCGTCGTCAGAGCCTTCGGGTCTCGGGCGCGACTCGCCGCCACCCTCACCCGACCCGGCAAGAAGCGCCTTGCGCGACAGACGGATGCGGCCGGTGCCGTCGATGTTGATGACCTTGACCATCAACTGCTGACCTTCCTTGAGCTCGTCGTGCACGTCGCGAACGTGATAGTCGGCGATCTCGGAGATGTGCAGCAGTCCGTCCTGGTTCGGCAGAATCTCGACGAACGCGCCAAAATCCGTCAGACGCTGGACCGTGCCGAGGTAATCCTGACCGATGACGGCCGTGGCCGTCAGGCCTTCGATGATCGCCTTGGCCTGCGCCGCCGAATCGCCGTCCGCCGAAGCGATGGCGACCGTGCCGTCGTCCTCGACGTCGATCTTGCAGCCGGTCCGCTCGACGATCGAACGGATCATCTTGCCGCCCGGTCCGATGATGTCGCGGATCTTGTCGACCGGAATCTTGATCGTGAGGATGCGCGGCGCGTACTTGCTCAGCTCGGTGCGCGGTTCCGCGATCGTCTCGGCCATGTGGTCGAGGATGTGCAGCCGGGCGTTCTTTGCCTGGTCGAGCGCTTCCTTCAGGACCTGCGCGTTGATGCCCGCGACCTTGATGTCCATCTGCAGCGCGGTGATTCCGGCTTCGGTTCCGCAGACCTTGAAGTCCATGTCGCCGTAGTGGTCCTCGGCGCCGGCGATGTCGGTCAGGATCGCGTACCGCTTGCCCTCCATCACCAGGCCCATCGCGATGCCCGCGACCGGCGCCTTGATCGGCACGCCAGCGTCCATCAGCGACAGGATGCCGCCGCATACCGTCGCCATCGACGACGAGCCGTTCGACTCCGTGATATCGAAACGATCCGGATCACGTAGGGCCACGTGCCCTCTTCGGGCAGGACGGCATCGATCGCGCGGCGCGCGAGCGCGCCGTGGCCGATCTCGCGCCGCCCGGGGCTTCCCACACGGCCCGTCTCGCCAACCGAGAACGGCGGGAAGTTGTAGTTCAGCATGAACGTGCGGGTCAACTCGCCCTTCTCGAGGTCGTCCATGTACTGCCCATCGTGCTTCGTGCCGAGCGTAACGGTCACGATTGCCTGCGTCTCGCCTCGCGTGAAGAGCGACGAGCCGTGGACGCGCGGCAGCCAGCCGATCTCGGATGCGAGCTGCCGGATCTCCGAGAACCTGCGGCCGTCGGGACGGCGCCGGTTGAACAGGATGTCGTCGCGGAACAGCTTCTCCTTGAGCGCGTCAAAGAGCTTCTTGGCGAGCGCGCGCCGCGCCGGATCGTCGTCCGGGTAGTCGCCGAGCGCCTCTTCCTTGAGGGCGTCGACCATCGCGTACGACTCGAGCTTTCCGTACTTCTCGGTGTTGAGCGCGTCGCGCAGGCGGTCCGAGTACTTCTCGGCGAGCGCCTTCTCGATCTCCTCGTCCGAAGGCGGAGGCGTCACTTCGCGCTTGGTGATGCCAAGCTTGGTATATGCGTCCCTCAGCCATCGGCAGATGCGCTGGATCTCGCGGTGACCCGCAAGCAGGGCCTCGACCATGTCGTCCTCGTGGACTTCCTTGGCGCCGGCCTCGACCATCACGATCGCTTCTTCGGTACCCGCGACGATCAGGTTCAGCTGCGACTCGCGCACCTGGTCATACGTCGGGTTGATGACCGTCTTGCCGTCGATCAGACCGACACGGACACCGGCGATCGGCGTCTCGAACGGAATGTCGGACAGGTACAGCGCGGCCGATGCTCCCGTGATCGAGAGCACGTCGGGATCGTTCTCGCCGTCCGACGACAGCACCGAGCTGATGACCTGCGTGTCGCCCTTGTAGCCGGGCGTGAAGAGCGGGCGGATCGGCCGGTCGGTCAGGCGACACGTGAGCGTCTCCTTTTCGTTCGGCCGGCCTTCGCGGCGGAAATAGTTGCCGGGGATCCGGCCCGCAGCATAGCCGTATTCACGGTACTCGACCGTGAGGGGGAAAAAGTCGATTCCCTCGCGCGCCTTTGCGGTTCCAACGGCCGTCGTCATGACGATCGTTTCGCCGTACGTCAGAATGACGGCGCCGTTTGCCTGTTTGGCGATCTTGCCGGTCTCGAGGGTCAGTTCCTTGCCACCCACTTGGATGGATTGCTTCAAATACATAGATTCGTCTCCTTAGCGCTTCCGTGCCTGAGGTCCGCGACGCAGGGGCGCCGATAACGGCGCCACGCTTGTTCGCGCGGACTCGACGAGCCGGCGCCTCGGTTCACGAGATCCGTGAGGATCTCGGCGAGGCGGCTCGAATTGTTGATTGGTTGAAATTCCGGGTGGGACTCGGCCGGTTCGGGACAGGGCGGGCGTCCTGTGGGGACGAGAAAGCCCGACCCGCCCGGTTCGCGCTCGCGAGGAGCGCTGACGGACGGTCGGGCAGTGCCCGCTTCGCTTGGTCTTCTACTTGCGGAGGCCGAGTCTGGAGATAACGGCATGGTACCGCTCGGCGTCATTTCGCTTCAGGTAATCCAGAAGGCGGCGGCGCTTGCTGACCAACTTCAGCAGCCCGCGACGCGAGTGGTTGTCCTTCTTGTGGGTCTTGAAGTGTTCCGTCAAATCCGAAATTCGCTTGGACAGGATCGCAACCTGCACCTCAGGCGATCCCGTGTCCGACTCGTGGAGCCTGTAATCCGTGATCAGGCCCGTCTTGACTTCCTTAGCCAGTGACACTGCTACTCTCCTCTACTTGCTCTAGATTCAGATCTTGCTGTCTCTTTCAAACGCACGAGACTAGCACAGCGGGTTTGGAGGCGGCAAGAGCAGAAGTGGCCGCAGATGAACGCGAATCAACGCCAATCTGCCGGGATCGGACCTCGGTTGTGCCTGTTATGATCAGGGCATGCCGTTCCTCGTCGACGGAAACAACGTGATGGGGCAGACGCCGGGCTGGCACCGCGATAAGCCGGGGAGCCGGCAACGGCTGCTGGAGGAGCTGGCGGCCTATGTGCGTGCGTCAAAGGCACGGCTGACCGTGGTGTTCGACGGCGCGCCCGACAACCGGGTGCGGGACGGCGCGACGTTCAAGGGCGTCAAGGTCTACTACCCGGCGCGAGGCTCGGACGCCGATTCGGTGATCGAACGGCTGGTGCGAATGTCGACGGACGCCCGTGGCCTGACGGTCGTGACGTCGGACCGGCAGCTCGCGGCGGAGTGCAAGTCGCTCGGAGCAAAGATCATCCGGTCCGGTGACTTCCGAAAACAGATGGCGGAGGCGGGCGCACGGGCGTCGATTCCGACCGACCCGGGCGAGGCAGTTTCGCCCGTCGACGGCTCGCTCGACGACTGGTTCGGCTACTTTGGCGTGGATCCCGACCGCGACCGCCGCTGACATTCACACCGATGAGTGACGAGCTTCTTGGACTGAACCTGAACGAGGCGGTTCCGCTCGCGCCGTCGCCCGCCGAACGTGCGATGACTGCGGGCCTCGTTGGCGGCTTCGCGGCGCTTTGCGTCTCTGCGATTTTCTGGCTTTCTCTTGGCACTCCCTTCGTCCCGCTGCGCGTGGCGGACGCTATCTTCGCCGTCCTTCCGATCTCAGTTGTAGCCTTTGGCGTCGCTTTTCTGGGTCCGTGGGCAAAGCGGTTCGCGTTCGCGTGCTGCGTCGCCGGCTACCTCGTGATCCTGGCGCTCGTCGCGCGTGTGCTGGCGCGTCGGGCGCCCGAGCCAGCGCTCTCGCATGGGGCGCTGCTCGGCGTCGCCGTATGGCTCGTCGCGTCGCTCACGGTCGTGCCGCTCGTCGGAGGCGGCGTGTTCGGGCTCGGGTGGGGGCCGAACCGGTGGCTCTCGGCCGGGTCGCTGCTCGCAACCGGTCTGGTTTATGGCATGTGCACGGTCGCCGCGCTCGGACGGCT
>JBGAKX010000036.1:0-40925 GCA_044224215.1 Blastocatellia bacterium | reverse complement strand
CCAGCAGGCTTCGGAGCATCCACGCCGTCTTTTCGTGGTAGTCCATGCGGGTCGTCAACAGGTCCAGCGTTGGCTGGTCGTTGGCGCCTTCGACCTTCTTGACGAGGTCGCGAGCCGTCCGCGAGCACGTCTCGTGACCCGACACGAGCAGCCTGACCATGTCGAGCGCCGCGGGGACGTGGTCCTCCTCTGGCACCGACGAGAGCTTTCCAAATTCCTTGTACGTTCCCGGGGCAAAGTGTCCGAGCGCCCGGATGCGCTCGGCGATCACGTCCGTTGCGAGCCAGAGCTCGTTGTACTGCGTCTCGAACATGAGGTGGAGCGTCTGGAACATCGGGCCCGTCACGTTCCAGTGAAAGTGGTGTGTCTTGAGTTGCAGAGTGTAGGTGTCGGCGAGCAGCCTCGAGAGGCCCGCGCTGATCTCCTTGCGATCCTTTTCGCCGATTCCGATGTTGATGGCCATGCCGGCCGTCTTCGTCTTCGCTTTGCTCATCGCTGTCTAACCTCCCGGTTTTCGAGGCGCATTGTGCGCGCCGGGATTGTAACAGCGCCGCGTTAACTGTGTGAAACAACGCGCCCGAAAGGCCCAAACACCGCCGGAAATCCACCTTGACAGTGCGTCGGGCCGTCCGTAATATCTTTCACTCGCTGAGCGGGAGTAACTCAGTGGTAGAGTGTCACCTTGCCAAGGTGAAAGTCGCGAGTTCGAATCTCGTCTCCCGCTCCACAAGCTCTTCCGTGGACAACAAGCGGCCGTGTTGGCCGCTTCGTTGTTTTCGGGTCACGTGTTCCGGCGGCGTAGCCAAGCGGTAAGGCAGAGGTCTGCAAAACCTCTATTCATCGGTTCGATTCCGATCGCCGCCTCTCATCTTCCCGCGTGTCGCGCGACGGCCTACTGGCCAAGTCTGCGCGCCGCGAGCGACAGGACGGTCATCAACACGGCGATGACCGATCCCGTGAGCGCATCGAGCCGCCAGTAGTTCAGGCGTCCAGTTTCTGCTGCCTGCTTGAGCGATTGCTGAAGCGCGGGCGACTGGAAGACGGCCAGAACGACAACCGCCGCAACGGCGAGCGAGATGAGCCAGCGGACGACCGAATGGCTCAGCACGAGTCCCACGAGAAGGCCCGTCTTCTCGCCAAGGCTTTCTGTCTCGAGAAACCGGTTCTTGGCGTGCGAACGGTCCTGCGGCCACTTGAGGTTCTCGACGACGATTCCCACGATGCAGGCGAGTATGGCGATCAGCATTCGCTCGTCGTCCTCCTCATGCAGAGATTCCCCGGTGTGTGCTGCTGGTTTCACAGCGGAACATCCCGCTATGATGCGGCGTGCATTCGAGCCTCACGACACGTCCGTCCGGCGCGTTGCCGCCGTTTTGCCGTGCGCTCGTTGTCGTCGGTCTATTGTATGGCCTCGCCGGCGTCTGGTCATGTCGTGCCGTCGAGATGACGAGACCCGAGCCGATTGCATCGGGCTCGCCGTTGTACGACCTGCAACGGACTGCGGACATCGCACTCGAACACAACGTGCCCGAGGCGTCCGATCTCGCCTTCGACGCGTCGAACGGCGCGTTGTGGACTGTAAGCGATAGTAACGGGACGATTTACAGCATCGGAACGGACGGCCGTTCGGTCGCGGCGCCGATGAAGACGGCCGCTCGCGACCTCGAGGGAATCGCCATCGATCCCACGTCCGGTCACCTGTTCGTGGTTGACGAAGCAGCGTCCAGGGTCACCGAGCTCACGCGAGCAGGCGCCGTCGTGGGAGGGTTCGCCGTCGATGTGCCGCCGAGCGGCGCGGGTCTCGAGGGGATCGCCTATGATCCGCAGACGGACGGATTCGTGCTCGTCCGCGAGCGCAATCCCGCGGAACTCCTGTTCGTCGATCGCTCAGGCAGGATCACGAGCCGCGCAAAGGTGGCGACGGAGGACCTGTCGGCCGTGACGGTGGTACCGGGTTTGCCAAACGTGCTCGCTGTTGCGAGGTTCGAGGAGGCTGTGCTCGAACTGGATCGTTCGGGCAAGCGGATCAACCGCATGCCGATCGACATACCCGGCGTCGAGGGACTCGCGCTGGACGGAAATGGCCGGATGTTCCTGATCACGGATCGTGGATCGCGGGCCGAGAGCACGCTGTACGTCTTCAGCAGGGGAGGTGGCCGGTGAGTATCATCTTTGGCGTGAACCCGGTGTTCGAGGCGCTGCGCGGCGGCCGACGTTCCGTGGAGAAGATCGCGGTTGCCGACGGCGTGAAGATCGCACGGTTCGAAGACCTGATGCGCCAGGCCCGGGCCGCAAACGTTCCCGTCACGCGGATGCCGTCGGCCGCGCTCGATCGTGCGGCCGGGACGCGTTCGCACCAGGGCGTGGTTGCATGGGTGGGCGCGGCCAGGTACGCGACGCTCGACGACGTGATCGCCAGGATGGCCGAGCGCCCACTCGTCGTGCTGCTGGACGGCGTCGAGGATCCGCACAACCTGGGAGCCGTCGTCCGAACTGCGGAGTGTGCAGGCGCGGCGGGGATTGTGATTCCGGAACGCGGCGCGGTCGGATTGATCAGGAGACGGTTGGTAAGACCCGCCGGCGCCATCGAACATATCCCGGTCGCGAGGGTCACGAATCTCGTGAGTGCGATGGAGACGCTCAAGAAGGAAGGCGCGTGGGTGGCCGGGCTCGAGGCGGACGGGACGACGAGGTATACGGATTACGATTATTCGGGGCCGACGGCGCTCGTGTTTGGTGGTGAGGGGCACGGGTTGCGGCGGCTGGTGCGCGAGCGATGCGACGTGTTGTTGAACATCCCGTTGTTTGGTGCGGTGACGTCGCTGAATGTCTCGGTTTCGGTGGGTGTGGTGTTGTTCGAGGCGCGGCGGAAGATGTCGCGGGCGTGAGAACCGCGGCGCACGGTTCGAGAGCCGCTTGCTACCGCAGGCTCCGTCGTTCGTTTTGAGGACGTCCCACGGTTCCGGTCGCTTCGCTCCCTCCACCGTGGGCTGATCGTAGAGACGCGGCCGCGCGGGCTCTTGTCGGAAGCGTCTCGAGCCGGCGTCGGAGCCGACGTGCCGAGCCTCCTGGTCACTGCGCTCCCGCAACGAGGGCTCATATCGGCAGCGACCCGAGCCGGCGCAGCCGGCGACTCAGCCAATAGCCCACGGTGGAGGGAGCGAAGCGACCGGAACCGTGGGGACCCCGCAGACAGCGAGACCGAGCCTGCGTACGCAGGCGGCTCTTAACCGTCAAGCCTCCCAACTGCAGCATCCCACCGACACTGTCGCCGAGATACTGCGCCTGAAACGCGTGCCAAAACCCGCACGTAACTGTTGCAAACAAACACCCACCAGGTGTGGCACCAGCCTTGCCCTGTGGAGACGCGTCAACTTTCAAGGATTCCCGGAGGGGTGGCGCGCCCGAAGCAACGGTGGCGAACTTCCCAGAGAGGACTCCGGGAATGATCGGTGCGGCGGTAGAGGGGTCACGGCGTTTCGTGCGGAGCAGAGGCCGCACGTCGCGCCCACCCAGACCTTTCGCCGTCGCGCTTAAATTCGGCCGGGGGGCGGCCGGAACAGCAAACGGCCCGGGTGAAACAGATTCGCCCGGGCCGCGGTGCTATGTGATGTGGAGACCCGTTCAGTCGCCGACTCCGGCGACCTTTGACAACGTCATCCGGATCGACCCGAACTCGGGCTCGGCCGTGATCATGACCGGAATCCGGCTCGCATCTGCCGAGTACCACACGCGGATCTTCATCCCGTCGTCGGGGACGCCATTCCTGATCGGAAGCAGTGCGACCCGCAAGGCCTCGGACTTGCGAGCGCCGTTACCGATCGACTCGCGCGCCTCGACCACAGACTTGACCTGGAACCGGCGCCGTCCGTCGAATCCCTCGATCATTCCCGTGTCGCCCACGCGGAGCGGCATTGCCCGCAGCCTGTAGAGCAGCGTCAGCATATCGCCGGTATCGGCCGCAATCGGCGTCGATGCATCGCCCACGACGGCGACGTTCCTGGACCGGTCGTACACGATCAACTTGTTGTCGCTCTTGCCGTTGACGCTCTGCTCGCTCTCAGTTCGGTACGGAAGGACGGTCTTCGGGCTGGCGTAGCTCGTGTACTGAATCTGCACGTTCGCAAGGAACTTGACCATACCAACCGTCGCGACGTCGGCGCTCAGGGGGAGCGCCTCGTTTCCGAAATAGGTCTTCTTGTCGCCGACCCTCAGCACGACCGTTGCAGCTGTTCCGTTCCCGTTCCAATCCACGTTATATGACAACGTCTCGCCCGCGAGAAACGGTACGGACGCGAACGCCAGCGGCGACGGAGCTGCCGTCGGCTGCTGCTTTGGCTGGGGCGCACCAACACTTGCCGCAGGGCGCTGCTGAACGGTTCGCGGCCGCGTGCCCCTGCGCCGACACGACCGGAACGAACAACGACAGGACAACGGCTCCAAGCGTGAGTCTACGCAGCATCAAACAGACCTCCGGACAAAATGGCTTTCGGCTCTCGGATGAATTCCGAGAGCCGAATCGATGCCTCTATCGAGAAAGATACCTTGGCGCGTGCCAGGCTCGCCAGCCGGCGAACCTAGTATCCCGCCATCGAGTCGTCGCCGTAGACGACCCTGGGCGCCGTATCATTATTCATGCTCGAAACGCGGCGCGGTCGCGCGCCGGTCGATGCGCTCGGGGCGTCCGACTCCGCCGGCGGCGGGAGCTACCTGGTCGTCGGTACCCATCGGCTGCCCGTTCACAAGAACCTGGTTGTCGACGAGCGAGATCGTCGACGTCGGGTTGATCGGCTTCCCGTTGATGCGGATCTCGTAATGGAGGTGCGGGCCGGTCGACCGCCCCGTCGTGCCGACGGCGCCAATCAACTGGCCACCTTCGACAACCTGCCCGACGGTCACGTACATCGCCGAAAGGTGGGCGTAGCACGACGCGATACCCGAACCGTGGTCGATGACCAGGAAGTTGCCGTACCCGTGCTTCACACCGGCAAAGACGACCGTTCCGGACATCGACGCGCCAACCGAGTCACCGTACGAGGCCTGAAAATCGATCCCCGTGTGCATCCTGCCGCCGCGCCAGCCAAACGGGCTGTTGACGCCAAGCTGCGATACCGACGCCGCGGCGTGTGCCGTGAAGCCACCGGGTCGGCTGAGACCGCTGCCCGGAACAACAACCTTGCCGGCGGACGGCGTGATGACGCGCGGCGGCGGAGGGATCACCTTGACGGGACCCAGCTCAGGCATTCCGTTCGTGTAGACCGACGTGGCTGGCGGTGCAATTTGATGAATCTGCGGGGCTTCGGGCTCGTCGGGTTCACCGACAATCGGAGGAGGGAGTTCCTTGGAGAAGGTGGGAACATCGCTGCTTGGAGCGGGAGATTGGGCCGATGCAACAACGCCAAATGTGGAAAGAAGCAAACCGGCAACCGCGACATTCGCAGATAACCCGAGGAAAAAACGCATGAAACCTCCAGAATGAATCGTGTCACCCGGCTCGGAGAGAGCCGTAATCCCGCGGCGCACCCAATTCGTGGGCACTGTATGAAGTCGAAATTTCAAAACTGCTCGATAGGGGCAAAATCCGGACAAAGAAGGCCTACGGCCAGCTGCTACTTCTTGCAATAGTCTTGTTTTTTGGAGCGGGCGGATTGTACTTGGCCGGGTTCGGCCGTGTCAACCCCGGTTCAAGTCATGGAAAGACTGGGGTTACACGGTGGGGACTGGGGGTTTGTAGTCGTACCGCGGGTGGCCACAACCCGCCACCTGCGGCGGTGCTGAGTCAGCGGAACCTCGCGCTGGGATCACCGTGCGGGGTACTGGGGCACGCGGTACTGAGGCGGCAGACATCCACTCGCCCCCAGTACCGCATCATCCAGCGTTCCGGCGGAGCGCCACCCCCGTCGCTCCAGTACCGCCACCCGGTAGGTGGCGGGTTCCGCCGCCGCGACTCGCGCCCCCTTTCCCGAGGCCGTAAGATACACAGATGCACCGACGCTCCGGTCACCGCACCCTCGCCCGCATTGCCGCACTGACGCTTTGCCTCGCTTCGATCGTCGGCGCGGCAGCCGCGCAGAGCGGGCGCCGGCCGCCGCCACGGCCCCAGACGGATACCCAGGGAAACCCCGACGCCGACGTACAGCTGGGGACGCAGGAGGTCCTGCTGTCCGTGTCGGTACGGGATTCCAACGGCCGGCCCGTCATCGGGCTTTCGGGCGACGACTTCATCATTGCCGAGGACCGCGTGCGTCAGCAGCTGACCTCCTTCCGCGAATCCGAAGTCCCCGTTCACGTCGTGCTCCTGCTTGACGCAAGCGGAAGCGTCTTCTCGGAGCTCGGCTCGATCCGCAAGGCCGCGGAGAGCTTTGTGTCGGCGCTCGGCCCGGAGGACGAGGTATCGGTCATTCAGTTCGCGCAGAAGGTCGAGCTGCTTCAGGACTGGACGACCGATCGCGAAGCGGTCCAGCACGCGCTCGACTGGCGGTACAAGGGCGGCGAGGCCACGTGTTTCTGGGACGGCGTGTTTCTGGCCGCCGACGAACAGGTCAGAAAGGTCGAAGGCCGTCGCGCCATCATCATCCTGTCGGACGGCGTCGACACGTCCAGCAAGGTGAGCCAGGCGCAGGCCGTCGCCGCGCTCGACAAATCCGGAGCGACCGTCTTTGTCGTGAGCAAGGCGCAGGCGCTGATTGAGCGCATCAAGCCGTACGCCGGCAAGGCGGGGACGTTGACAGGCTCGTCGCGACCGGCGCGCGAGGCCATCGAGACGCTCTCCGCGGCGCAGGAGACGATGCGCGCACTCGCCGACCGCTACGGCGGACGCCTGTTTGCGCCGATCACGGACGCAGACCTGGCGACTGCGTACGGGGACGTCGCCAAGGAGCTGAAACAGCAGTACGTGGTGACGTATGTCTCGACAAACGACACGCGCGACAAACACTGGCGGTCGATTGAGATCTACTCGACGCGGCCCGGGTTGACGGTCAGGACCCGCAAGGGCTACGTCGTCGAGTGACGCTCGCCCGCGTCCGCCGTCGCGTCAGTTGGACTTAGGTCGCTTCTCGTCGCGCTGCCACGCGTCGGCGAGAATCACGATCGCGCGCTCACCCGGAAAGTTGACCACAAGGTCGGACGTGTTGCGCTTGATCTCGATCCCGGGGAAGAACGGCGGCGCGAACTGGCCGCCGGACAGGCGAGGATCAAAGAAGATCTGCCGCTTCCGGTACTTGATGTTGCCGATGTTCGATTGCAGACGCGCGCCGATGATGGTGAGCCGCGACCCCGCAGCGGGCGTACCGGATCCGTAAATAATTGTGCCTTCGGGCTTTCCGTTGTCGTTTCCCGGGTTCGCGTTGAACGCCGCAATCGCCGCGTCGATCTCGAGGCTGGAGCCGTTCCCGTCGGTCCGCGAAGGATTCGGCTGCAGTACGACGTTGCCGTCATTCGTGTAGATCCCGAGAATCGCCGCGTTCTGGTTTGCGCGCGGGAGCGGCGTGCCGTCGGACGCGACCACCGGGTCCGTGTACTTGAGGTCGCCCGTGATCGTGATGTCGCGCTGGGCCGTGATGGTCATCGCCGTCTGGGGCGAGAGCGCCGCTCCGGTCTGGTCGTCGACCGCCGGCGGACCCGAAAGTGACGTCACCGAGCCGTTCACGAACAGCGAAATACCCGGTGTCGCCTGCGCCTCGCCGAGCGACGAATCCGTCGGCACGCCCGTGAGCGACCGCGACGTCCCGCCCGACGAGATCGTCGTATTGTTCGCTGTGTAGTCGACCGTGACCGTCGTCGTCTGGCCGCCCTGCGTGACCGAGATAACCTGCGTGTTTCCCGAAGCGCTCAAGTCAATCTGTGCGTCCCCATTGACGTAGATCCCGCCGCCGGTCACCTCGACGCCGTCGCTCGACGAGATATAGACGCCCTTCGGGATTCCGTTGGCATCGGGCACAGGCGGCCGTCCCGAAGCATCTGTCAGACCGTCGGCGAGCGCCTGAGGCGTCACCCGGCCGTTGCCGTCGACCATCGAGCCGTCACCGCCACCGGGGAGCCCCGTGCCGTTCACGACGGCGAGCTCCTGCACGAAATTGTTGGCGGGCAGCGGAACCTTTGGTTTCTTGACGAACGCGCCCTGGCTGACGACGATGCCCGGCTTTCCGGCGTCCGGAATCGGGATCATCTGGCCGTCGTATTCAATGTTGTCCTCAGCCTGGCTGACGCGGTCGCGGAACACCACCGTGTTCTTTGACGAGAAGCTCAGGTGCGAGTTCGTATGCACCGGACCCGTGAACGTGCCGCTGACGAGCACCATTCCGCCATCCGGGTTGCCACGGTCAAAGAACGTGCCGTACGCCGAGAACGGCTGGCGCGTCACGCTGACAGAGGCCGTCAGATACGTCGTCAACTCGCCGCGCTCGACGACCTCGGCGCGCGCGTCGGTCGCACTTCGACCGGTCGAGCGGATCACGTAGCTGAACGTGTAGTTCTCGAGCCCGTTTCGCGGATTCCGCACCGGATCGGTCGTCGGTCCGCCCTTGATCTCGAGGACTTCGATCTGAAACTTGCTGTCGTTCGGCAGCTTGCAGCGGGTCTTGTCGTTTGCGATCTCGGCCGTGCGATCGATGATCGTCCGGAAGAACGGCGCGTCCGGAGAGGTGTTCGAATCCGGGAGCACCTGCGAGTCGGGATGAAACGCCGGGGCCTTCCCCGTGGCGATCGCGGTGATCTGCTCAGAGATTGCCTTTGCCACCGCGCGCCGGCCGACGGCCACACCGGCGTCCGCCGCAAAGAACGCCTCCTCCGACGACCGGAAGTTCGCGCTGATCAGCGTGTCGGTCGTCGTCGAGAGCAGCAGCGCCAGCCCGAGTGCGAAAAGCAGCGTCATGCACAGGAGCGCGGTGATCAACGCCGCGCCGCGCTCGTGCGCCCGCGCACGGCGCCGTGCACCAAATGGTCGTGGTCTCCTGGAGTTCACGCCCGTCATTCTCAGATCCAGCTTCCCGGGCAAAATTCCTACGATGGATGGGGCTCGACGTCGCCGCCGCTCCGCGGCAGTCTCATATTACGCGGAGTAATCTCAAATCGCTCAGCGGTTTCGCGATATTTTGGAGTTCCCGGTTCGGCATCAGGCGTCCGTGCGCGGATCGTCAGAACCACCGAGCGGATCGATTCGCGGTCGATTGGCGGCGCATCGGACGGCTCCGAGAGCGTGTTGTCGTCGCCAAGCGTGCGGTACCGGATCTGGAATCCGAGGATTCCGCTGGCGACGTCGGCCCACGGTTCGTGGTTCTCGCGCCGCTCGATTACCTGACGGTCCTTGTCGAATCGGTAGTAGACAATGCCGTCGAGCCGGGCGAACAACGCGCCGTTCGCGTCCGCCGCGGGCTTGTACTTGCAGTCGCCGTACTTCGCCCGAGGATTGCTCTGGTCGACGGCGAACGACACCAGCACGTCGCCGTCGGGTCGGATCGTCGACGACGACACGCGGACGATCGAGAAGTGGGTCTCGTTGTAAAGGATGTACCGGTCGCCGCCCTGGTACAGCTGCTGAACCTTTCCGCGATCGTCGGTGTAGGACAGGCCGGCGCCCACGTGAGTCGCGCCAGCTGGGGATGACAGCAGCACCTGCGTCGTGCCGTTTGAAATCGGCGACGTGCGAACGTGCGCAACGGGAGCCGACGGATCGCCGATCAGGATGGCGATCCGGTCGCCCTGTTCGCCGTCGCCGTCGACGCCCAGGATCGGCGCGGTCATTCCGCGCAGCCCGGTTCCGGCGGCCTGAACTTCGCGCGTCAGCAGGTCGGCCGCAGCGCGGATGTTCTCGTTCATCGACGTGACGCCGGTCTCGGTCGCAAAGATGACCTGGTTCTGGCGCATCAGCGTGAACACCACAACCATCAGCGACAGTGTGATGAGCATCGCAATCATCAGCTCGGGCAGCGAAAAGCCTGCAACACGAGCGGATGCGACGCCAGCAGCGCGCGCACATCGTTTCCGACCGATTCTGGACAGTCGTCTACGAGACATGTGAAGGACTTGCGTCCGTAACCCCGGGATATGTAGTGCGAGTCGACTGTGGGGACTCGCGCAGTATAGCAGATGCGCCTACCATCGTGAATGGACTGTGCTGATATAATGGCCAGACTCGAGCACTACCCCACGGAGGCATCGATCCATGAGCGAGGCGATTGAACAGCCGGTCGTCGAACCGGCGGCGGTCTCGTTGCAGACCATAGCCCGGCAGCAGCGCTACATCATCGTTTCGCTGATGCTCGTGTCGCTGTTGCTCGGCGTGATGATCGGCGCCGTGATTACCCGGGGAGCGCTTGCAGATCCGGACAATCGCATCGTTATCACCTCGGGCGGCAACGTGACCGACGCGCTGTCGTCGAGCTTTGCGAATGCCGCCGACATCGTCGAGCCGGCCGTCGTGCACATCGACGTCCGCGAAGGGCAGCCGGGACCGCTCGGCGAGCGCGAGGCAAAAGGGTCGGGCGTCCTCGTGACCGCAACGGGCTACATCCTGACGAATTTCCATGTGGTCGACGGCGCGACAAAGATCAGCGTTCGGACATACGACCACCGCGAGTTCGAAGGCAAGGTCATCGGACGGGACCAGGACACGGATCTCGCCGTTGTCAAGATCACGTCGCCGCAGCCGTTTCCATTTGCGCGGTTTGGAGATTCCGAGAAGCTCCGCGTCGGCGACTGGGTACTCGCCGTCGGCAGCCCGTTCGGGCTCGAGCAGACCGTGACTGCAGGAATCATCAGCGCGAAGGGTCGCGAAACCGACGGCGGCGCGACCGCGTTTCAGCAGTTTCTTCAGACGGACGCGGCGATCAATCCGGGGAACTCCGGCGGGCCGCTCGTGAACCTGGCCGGCGAGGTCGTCGGCATCAACACCCAGATCGCGACTCGAACGGGCGCATTCAGCGGCATTGGGTTCGCCCTGCCGTCGTCCGTCGCAACCGGCATCTACAACGAGCTCGTATCAAACGGCCGCGTGAACCGCGGCTTCCTCGGCGTGCAGGTCGACGACGTGTCACCTGAAGTTGCCAAGGCCAACGGGCTCGACGGAACGGACGGCGTGCACGTGACCGGCATGTCGACCGACCAGAGCCCTGC
This sequence comes from Blastocatellia bacterium, assembly GCA_044224215.1. Taxonomy (GTDB): domain Bacteria; phylum Acidobacteriota; class Blastocatellia; order UBA7656; family JADIYM01; genus DAOMFM01. Next base: position 29,810 of record JBGAKX010000036.1, on the reverse strand, counting down.
GGCGCTTGCGGGCCTTCGCGGCGGCGACATCATCACCGAGATCAACGGCGCCCGCATCAAGGATCGCCGCGACCTGATCCGCCGCATCGGCGCGTTCCCCGCCGGGACCGTGGTCAAGCTGACGTACGTTCGCGAAGGCACTCCCGGAACGGCAACGGTCAAACTGGCCGACCGGACCGAGGGGATGCTCGCGTCGCGGCCCGCGCCACCCGACGACTCGGGTGAAGACCCCGACGGCGAGCTGCCGCCGGGGCACCCGGACATCAACCCGCAGTCGCCGGTGTCGCTTGGCGCGTCGGTGCGAACCCTCACGCGCGACCTCGCGCATGACCGATCGCTCGACGGTCTGACGGGCGCGTTCGTCGTCTTTGTCGACGCCGGATCGATCGCCGAGCAGGGCGGGCTGATGGCGGGCGATGTGATCATCTCGGTCAACCAGAAGCGCATCGCGAGCGAGCCCGAGTATTCGCAGATACTTGCGGGTCTCGATACGGGCGACAAGGTCACGCTTCAGATAGCGCGCCGAACTGGCGCCCGCATCGAACGACGCTTCATAACGCTGACCATTCCGTGACGGAATCCGCCCAGGCACTGGCCGGGCCCGGTGCAGGCGACGCCACCGTCGCCCGCATCGAGGACCGGCCCGGAATCTACCTCCACGTTCCGTTCTGCCGCACCAAGTGCACGTACTGCGCGTTCGTGTCAGGCGATTTTGACGAGTCGCTCGCTGCGAGGTACTTGCCGGCGCTCGAGCGCGAGATCACCGACGCAGGCGCCGCCGACGGTCGGCCCGCGGTCGATTCGGTCTTCTTCGGCGGCGGCACGCCGTCGCTTCTCCCGGCCGCGGACCTCGTGCGTCTGCTCGACGCGGTGCGACTCGCATTCGACGTGCAGGCCGACGCCGAGATCACGGTCGAGATGAATCCCGGAACGTTGACGCCCGAGAAACTCGCGGCCTACCGATCGGCCGGAGTGAACCGGGCGAGCGTCGGCGTTCAGTCGTTCGACAACGCGGAGCTCGCGTCGATCGGGCGCGTCCATTCGGCCGACGATGCGCGGGCGGCGGTCGGCATGCTGCGCGACGCGGGATTCGACAACCTGAGTCTCGATCTGATTGCCGGACTTCCGAATCAGTCGCGCGACGTCTGGCGGCACAATCTCGACGAGGCCATCGCGCTCGAGCCCGACCACCTGTCGCTGTACCTGCTCGAACTGCATCCGGGAACAAAGCTTGCTCGCGACGTCGAAGCCGGCCGCACGGCGCGTCCCGACGACGACGTGGCGGCCGACATGTATCTCGAGATGGTCGACGTCCTCGCCGCGAACGGCTTTGTTCACTATGAGATATCGAACTTTGCGCGCCGTGACGGCGACTCGGACCGCCGGTCGCGTCACAACGAGAAATACTGGCTGGACGTTCCGTATTACGGCCTTGGCGTGAGCGCGCACGCCTACACGAACGGAGAGCGCCGCTCGAACAGCCGCAACATCTCGGCCTATGCGGAGGCGATCGAGCGCACCGGGTCTGCGGTTGTCGAGCGAAACGTGCTCGCATTGCGCGAGCGGGTCAGCGAAGCGGCGTTTCTCGGTCTGCGCCGGATCGAAGGCATCGACCTTGCAGCGTTCTCGGCGCGATACGGGGTCGATCTGACGGTCGAGTTCGCGGCAGGTCTCGAACCGCTGTTCGACGCGGGACTTCTTCGCATCGACGACGGGCGGTTGTCGCTGACGCGGCAGGGGTTGCTACTCTCCAACGAAGTCTTCCAGGCGTTTCTGTGAGTCGCCCGACGGGCGGGATCGGCATTCATCCATGATCGACTTGCGCAGCGACACCGTCACAAAGCCGACGCCCGCGATGCGGCACGCGATGGCGAACGCCGAGGTGGGTGACGACGTCTATGGCGACGACCCGACGGTGAATGCGCTGCAGCGCCGCGCCGCCGAGCTGCTCGGCAAGGAGGCGGCGCTGTTCGTTCCGTCCGGGACGATGGGCAACCAGGTCGCGATCGCATGCCACACGTCGCCGGGCAACGAGGTGATCTGCGAGTCGCGTTCGCACATTCTCGATTACGAGATGGCCGCGATGGCCGTGCTGTCGGGCGTGATTCCGCGGGCGGTCCCGGGACGCGACGGCGGACGGCTCGCGTGGGAGGATGTCCGCGCCGCCGTTCGCGAGGTGTCGGTGAACAACTCGCGCACCGGGCTGATCGCGCTCGAGAACTCGCACAACATGGCCGGCGGCACGGTGCTGTCGCTCGACGCGTCGCGCGAAATCGCGGCGGGCGCGCACGAGATGGGTCTGCCCGTGCATCTCGACGGCGCCCGGGTGTTCAATGCCGCGCTCGCGCTGGGCGTGCCGGTCGCGGAAGTCGTCGAGCCATTCGACTCCGTGATGTTCTGTCTGTCGAAGGGGCTGTCGGCTCCGGTGGGGTCGATGGTCGTCGGGACGCACGCGTTCATCGAGCGCGCGTGGCTTGCTCGGAAGACGTTCGGCGGCGGCATGCGGCAGGTCGGCGTGCTGGCGGCGGCCGGACTCGTGGCGCTCGAGGAGATGACGGAACGGCTTGTCGAGGATCACGAGAATGCGCGCGCACTTGCCCGGGCGGTGTGCGACGCGCCCGGGGTGTCGATCGATCCGGAGACTGTGCAGACGAACATCGTCATCGTCGACCTCGACGAACGGGCTCCCACGTCGGCGGAGGTGATCGCGCGGCTGGAGGATCGCGGCGTGCTGGCGATCACGGTCGGTCCGCGGCGCGTGCGGTTTGTAACGCACCACGATGTGTCGCGCGAGGGAGTGCCTCGAAGCGGCGGCGATCGTGAACGACGTGCTTATGTTGTGACTCTGCGTCTTTGCGTCTCTGCGTCTTTGCGTGTGGATCGAAGAATCTAATCGCAAAGACGCAGAGACGCAAAGGCGCAAAGACTACCGCGCCACGAGCTCGCGCAAGTACCTGCCCGTATACGACGCGTCGCACGCCGCGACGTCCTCGGGCGTCCCGACCGCGACGATCTCGCCGCCCTCGTCGCCGCCCTCCGGCCCGAGGTCGATCACCCAGTCGGCCGTCTTGATGACGTCGAGGTTGTGCTCGATGATCACCAGCGAGCTTCCCGCCTCGACGAGCCGGTTGAACGCCGTCAGCAGCTTGTTGATGTCGTCAAAGTGCAGACCCGTTGTCGGCTCGTCAAAGATGTACAACGTCTTGACCGCCGACTTTCGCGACAGGTACGCCGCGAGCTTTACGCGCTGCGCCTCGCCGCCCGACAGCGTCGTCGCCGACTGTCCGAGCCGCAGGTATCCGAGACCCACGTCGTCGAGCACCTGCAGCCGACCGACGATCCGCGGCACGTCCGAAAAGAACCCCATAGCCTCGCGCACCGTCATGTCGAGCACGTCGTGAATGTTGCGGCCCTTGTGCCGCACCTCGAGCACCGACGCCTTGAAGCGCATGCCCTTGCACTCCTCGCAGATCAGCTCGACGTCGGCGAGGAACTGCATCTCCTTGACCTCGACGCCGTTGCCCTGGCACCGCTCGCACCGCCCGCCCGCCACGTTGAACGAGAAGTACGACGCGTCGAATCCGCGCGCGTGCGCCTCCCGCGTCGCCGCGTACACGTCGCGGATCGCGTCGTACACCTTGATGTACGTCACCGGGTTCGAACGCGGCGTGCGTCCGATCGGCGACTGGTCGACCATCACCACCTCGTCGACGAACTTCTCGCCCTCCATCCGGCTGAAGTCGCCGACGGGACCCGTCCATTCGCCCTTCAACTTGCGAAGCGCGGCGAAGATGACGTCGTGAACGAGCGTCGACTTCCCGGACCCCGAGACGCCCGTGATGCACGTCATCACGCCGAGCGGAATGTCGACGTCGATGCCCTTCAGGTTGTGCTCGCGCGCGCCAAAGAACTTCAGGCGCTTTGTCGCCAGGCCTTTCCGGCGCTCGCGCGGGATCTTGATCTCGAGGTCGCCGCGCAGGTACTTGCCGGTGAGCGATGTCTCGCTTCGCAAGATCGCATCGGCGGGACCTGCAAAGATAACTTCGCCACCCTGTTCGCCCGCGCCGGGCCCGATGTCGATGATCTCGTCCGCCTCGAGGATCATCTGCGGCTCGTGCTCGACGACGAGCACCGTGTTGCCGATGTCCCTCAGGTTCTTGAGGATGTTGATGAGCCGCAGGTTGTCGCGCGGATGGAGGCCGATCGACGGCTCGTCGAGGATGTAGAGCGCGCCGACGAGCGACGATCCGAGGTTTGTCGCGAGCTGGATGCGCTGGGCCTCGCCGCCTGACAGGGTCGATGCGAGCCGGTCGAGCGACAGGTAGTCGAGCCCGACCTCGCTCAGAAACCGGAGCCGGTCTCGCGTCTCGGCGAGCACGCGGTCGGCGATCGCCATCTCTTCGGTCGCGAGCTCGAGACGGTCAAAGAACGCGGACGCGTCGCGCACCGTCATGCGGCAGACTTCCGGCAGCGACAGTTCGCCGACCTTGACGTCGCGCGCCTCCTGCCGCAACCGCCCGCCGCCGCAGTCCGGGCACAGCGTGTAGCCGCGATACTTGCTGAGGAACACGCGGACGTGCAGCTTGTACTTCTTTGTCTCGAGCCACTCGAAGAAGCCGTAGACGCCTTCGTATTCGAGCGCCTTGTCGCCGCGGTAGATCATCTCGCGCTGTTCGCGTGTCAACTCGGCGAACGGAACGGTCGTCGGGATCTTGTTGGCCTTGGCAAAGGCCAGCATCGCCTTCTGCAGCCATTCGTACTGCGGTTTTGTGAAGGGGTCGACGGCGCCCTCGGCGAGAGATTTCTGCGCGTTCGGCACGACGAGATCGAGGTCGAGACCGATCGTGTTTCCGAATCCCTGGCACGTCGGGCATGCCCCGTAGGGGTTGTTGAAGCTGAACAGGCGGGGCTCGGGAACCGCGTACACGATGCGGCACGCCTTGCATTCGAACCGTTCCGAGAACGCGAACCGCTCGGGCGCATCGCCAACCGTTTCGATCACAGCCTGGCCGTGGCCCTCGCTGTAGCAGACCTCGAGCGAATCGACGAGGCGCGCGCGAACCTCCGTCGAGACTGCGAGCCGGTCCACGAGAACGAATACGTCGTCAAACGACGCGCCCTCGAAGCTGTCAGGCGTCTTGAGCTCGATGATCGCGCCCTTGTGCACGAGGCGGGTGAATCCGCGCTGCATCAGGCTCATCAGGTGCGCGGTGATGCGCTTTCGGCTCGCGTCCGGCGTTGCGTCCTTCTTCCTGCGGCCTCCGCGGGCCGGCTCGTCGATCATTCCCGCCGAGGCGGGGAAGAGCACGTAGAACCGCTGGCCGATAGGGAACTGGAGGATCTGGTCGGCGATGGACTCGGGGTTGTCGCGCGTGACCAGCTCGCCGCACGAGCGGCAGATCGTCCGTCCGACGCGCGCAAACAGCAGGCGCAGAAAGTCGTAGATCTCGGTCTGTGTCGCCACCGTCGAGCGCGGGTTTCGCGTCGAGTTCTTCTGCCGGATCGCGATTGGCGGACAGATGCCGGTGACCTCATCGACATCCGGCTTGTCCATACGCTCGAGAAACTGGCGCGCGTATGCCGACAGCGATTCAACGTAGCGTCGCTGGCCCTCGGCGTAGACGGTGTCGAACGCGAGCGACGACTTCCCCGAGCCGGACACGCCCGTCACGACCGTCATCTGGTTGATCGGGATGTCGAAGCTAATGTTCTTGAGATTGTGGACGCGGGCGCCGCGAACGCTGATCACCGGGCGGGCTTCGCCTGCCGCTTGCTCGTCCTCTCGCTTCCCGGGCCGCTCTTGAAGCTCTGTCGTCATAGCGTTCCGCGCATGTGGCCGATGCGACGCCCATGCGAACCGCCGAGTATACCAGCCGGGTTGCGGCTTCCGCCAGACAAGCGATAAGGTGCCGGAGTTCGAGGTCACGGCAAAGATCGCCGTACAAGGAGAAGCGCAATGCGATATCGAGCACTTGCACTCGTCGTGGCGACCGGGCTGCTGGTTTGGTCGGCCTGTTCGGCGGAGGCGGGCGGCGGGAGGAAGCCAATGACGACGGAATCGAATCCGGAGACGGCGTCGGGCGCGTGCCCGGCAGCACTGAACTTTACTGAGAAGACGATCGACGGCAAGGACGTAAGTCTTTGCGAATACAAGGGAGACGTCGTCCTGATCGTCAACGTCGCATCAAAGTGCGGCTACACCCCGCAGTACAAGGGGCTTGAGGAGCTCAACAAGACCTACCGCGACAAGGGCCTGAGGATCCTCGGTTTCCCGGCGAACGACTTCGGGTCACAGGAACCCGGATCCGACTCGGAGATCAAGCAGTTCTGCTCGCTTAACTATGGCGTGACCTTTGACATGTTCTCGAAGATCACGGTCAAGGGCGAAGGCATGAACCCGCTCTACAAGTACCTGACGGCGGGTGGCGGAAACGAGGCCCTCGCCGGCGACGTGAAGTGGAACTTCCAGAAATACCTGATCGATCGCAACGGCAACCTCGTCGCGGTCTTCCCGTCGAAGGTCGAACCGATGTCGTCGGAGTTGACATCGGCGATCGAGAAGCTGCTCTGATCCAAAACCGCTGATGGACGCAGATCATCACGGATCTGCGTCTATTTGCGGCCTGTTTTTCTGAACACGAGGATGTACTCGTGTTTGAAGATGAAGAAGCCGCCCGCGAGCGCGCGGTACTTCCACAGTTCCTTCTGTGCACGCTTCCCGGTCGTGTCGTCGAAGTTCTTCACGACGATGCTCTTGAGCGAGAAGCCGCGCCGCTGGACGACCTCGAGGGTTCGGAATCCAAGCGGCACCCATTCGCCGTTAGCGTACTTGTCGCCGATGACGACCACCAGGAACCGGTCGTCGTCGAGCACGGACGCCACGTTGTCGACGACGTGCCCGAACTGGGTCAGAAACGACTCGACGGTCGGCGAATTCGACAGGTCGCGCTCGTCTTCGCTGAACCTGATGATGTCAAAGTACGGTGGATGAAGGATCGCGAGCTGGACCGACTCGCGGCCGGCGGCGCGCAGCACAGTCTGCAGATTGATCGACGCGCTGTCGCCGGTGACGATTCGGCTGACGACGCCGTGTGGGTTCGGTTCGGATGACACGGCACGGCGGGCAAGCCGCGAGACGTTCGGCTGCAGCTCGATGCCGAGCGTGTTGCGCCCGAGACGCTGGCCTTCGATCAGCGTCGTTCCCGACCCGGCGAACGGATCGAGCACCCATTCGCCCTGCTTTGTGTACCGGCGCATCATCTGGTTCGGAATCTGGGGAATGAAGTTGCCCCAGTACCGGGCTGAATGCGCGCCCGACGCGTCGCGGTGTTCGACGAACCACAGGCTGTCCGTGTGGATATCGTCGTATTCCTTCCACCGATTGAGGTTTATGTCGCTCACGGCGCTGGTGCGCACCTCCGTCACGCCCTTGATCAGGCGGTTGACGTAGTAGATCGCACGCTCGAGCGTCTGCGATCCCGTGATCTGGTCGAGCTCTTCGTCGAGATACGAGAGCGAGAACAGTGCCGCCTCGCCGCGCAACCTGCGCCGGAGGACGCCCCGCGGATTTCGCAGGTCGCCGCGCAGCTCCTCGATCGCGGTCCGCAGCGCCGACGTCGAGCCGGCCGACCGCATGTTGTGGAGCGCGTTGAGGAAACGCAGCTTGTCGAGGCGTAACGGCTCGCCTACGCTTTCGGGCGCCTCAGAGGCGAGCAATGTGGACGAATCGGGCCTGATGTCCCGCATGAACACTGTCCTTGACCACGTGATCGTCCGAACCCCGGGCAATAATACATGGTGATCATGTCCAGTGAAAGCAAAAAGTTAGCGGGCCATGCTGAAGGTTTTGCATGAGGTCAACGCCACGATCTGTACGTCGCCCAACGATCCGCGATTCCTTCCCACAGCGCGACCAGCTGTTCGCGGCGGAACAGGATCAGCGCGGCGATCGAGAAGAGCCCCAACCCCAGCAGTGTCAGGTAGATCGAGAACGGTATCGACTCCCATTCGATCGCGCCGAACACGACGATCGCGAGGTCCGTAAGGAGCGCGGCAACGCCGATCGCCGCGGGGGCGCGTAGCTGCGTGACGATGCCGATCGCGGCCAGGACCAGCCCGAGTCCGATCGTGGCTGCGTCGTATCCGAGCGGCGAGACCTCGAGCACGAACCGGTTCTCGAGCGCGTGCAGCAACATGGGGACGACGGCGAGCAGGCTGCCAAGCCACATGAGCAGGCTTCCGCCGAGGCGCTCGGTTCGTTCGGAGAGACCGCCGATGACGAGCAGCGCCAGTCCGACCGGAAGCGTGTAGAAGGCGCTGTCGTGCCAGGGATGCATGCCAAGCCGTATGCCGAGCACGAAGTACGTCCCGAGCGCCAACAGCCGCCACAGGACGCGATAGAGCAGCTCGGTTCGCGTGTGGGCTCGCGCGACGACCCACGCGGCGACCGTCAGTGCGCCGAGCTCGGCAACGGAGCGCGTGAGTTCGGGATTCGACAGTTCGAGCCGTGTCGACAGGTGCATGAGGGCGAGACTGACGGCGAACACGAAGCACGAGTGCGTCAGCAGGACGAGAAATTCACGAACGCGCTCGTCCACGCGGCGCGCAATTGCGAGCGCTCCCGCGAGCGTCACCACCAGCACGAAGACACTCGCCGGATTGGTCACCGTGTTCGAGTGTGCGACCCCGTAGATCCCGAAGGTCGCCGCAACCGCGGCCTGCAGCGACCAGACGATACGCCAGACAATCGGCCGGTCGTCCGTTGTTCGATAGAGACCGTGCCACGTCAGGAGCGCGGCAAGCAGGATGAACGCAATGCGATTTGAGACCGTGAATGAAATACCCGTTGCAAACGAGGGCGACAGGATCGGGAGAAGCGCGAGATGGAGCAGACCCGCGATCGCGATGCCGACGATCGAAAGCGGTCGCGTGACGGCGGGAAAGAGGTCGCGGAGCCCTCGTGCGACGGCCGCATAGATCAGGGGTACGGCTCCGTAGCAGATCCACAATACGAGCCCTTCATAACCCTTCACCTGTCGTCCGATGCCGATGACGGCGCTGAACCACGCGATCGACAGGAGGATTGCGGCAAAGCTCCCTTCGAAGTGCGCGACGGGAGCGTCCTTCTCGACGAGCGCGACGGCGAGCGGAACGACCATCAACAGACCAAGCGCACCGGCAAAGAGAAACGCGCCGCGGCTCGTCAGTGCCGCGTCCATGACGATTGGCAGCGCGAGGATCGCGGCCACGCCCGTCGCGATCGCGGCAACGGCGCGGGTGACGCCCGCAAGCTCGTCGAGACGGTCCGACGCGCGCTTTCTCAGCAGCAGCCACAGCACCAGGAGCAGGTATGGCGATGGCGTGAACAGAAACACCGCAAAGCGGGACGACACCTCGTAACGGCTCTCGACCGTCATCGCGGCGAGATGGAGGGCGAGACCGAACATCAGTCCCGCGACGGCGAACACGGCGGTTCGACGAATGCGGCCCTCTCGCGGCCATCCGGCCAGGACGAGCGACACGGTCAGGGCGAGAGCGAGCGGAATGTCCCTCGCCACCTCGACGCCGACGAGATCGACCGCAAAGCCGATGCACGGAAGCGTGAGCGCGAGGGCGACGGCAATCGACGCGATCGTGACGCCAACGTGCGCCGTACCGATCGCGTCCTTGAACCTTTGCGTCGCCGCTCCGAAGAACCACGGGGTGATTCCCGCCAGCAGGGCGAGCAACGCGTCGACATGGATCCATTCGAGTCCAGTCTTTCGGAGCAGCCAGCCGGCGAGCAGCAGCAGGACGAGCGTCGCCGCGCACGCCTCGAGCTCGCGGCGCATTCGGGCAACGTCGAACGCAAACGCCAGGGCGACGAGCAATGCGCCGAGCGCCGTGAACCAGCGCACGTCGACGTCGCCGACGGTGTAGGCAAGTGCGACCCCGCCGACCGATACGAAACCGGTCCACGCGAGTGCCTTTGCGCAAGCCGTAAGTGGCGCTCCCCACAACGGCCGCGACTGCAGCGCGCGCCCCGCAACGATGGTCGCGAGCGCCCACGCACCGCACGTGGTGAGCCACGCACCGTCCGGCGCCTGGCGGTCCGCCAGAAGGAGCGCTGTCGCCCAGAACAGGGCCACCATTCCCGCATACGTGAAGTACTGCAGGCGCCGCCGAGCGGCCGAATAGAGGTTGGCGTACCCCGTCGCAATCGCCACGACGATGCCGATCGACGACGAGTACCCGGATGCGTCGAAGTGTCGGAACGCGGCGTAGACCTCGGGCGGTACGAGGCGCAAAAACGTCGTGTAGAACACGAGCGCAAACGCGATGCCGATGTGTCCGCAGATCAGAAAACTCGCACCGAGACCTCGCCATCTCGCCGGCGCCCTTTCGCTTTCAGCGGGCCACTCGGCGTGCAGAAACGCGAGGCTGACGCCGACAATCGACAGGGCGTAGAGACCCGGAGATGCGCCGCCGGTGAGCTTGAACGTCAGAAGCCAGCCTGTGAGCACCGCAGCCGCGTAGGCGAGGTAGACGAACACGCGGTCGCCGAGTCCGAGCGCAATGGTCAGCGCAACGGCAAACGTCACGAAGCCGACGATCCACGCGTTGCCGCGGTCTTCGATCAGCCCGGATCTGAGCCAGAACCAGGGATTGAGCGGCAGCAGCAGCGTGCCGAGAAACAGCGCGCCTCGACCAATGACGCGCATTTCGACCCGGTCGCGGGCGCGCGCGACGAGGGCCGCGCCGCCGCCAAGGACGGAAAGCGTGAAGACCGCGAGGGCGGCTTGCGTCGTCGGCTTCTGCAGTTCGACGCGGAGCGTGTCGCGCAGCCAGATCATGACACCGACGGCGAGCAGGAGGGCGCCGGCGTAGAGCATCAGACGGACCGTGCCGATGTCGACGAGCACGTCGAGCCACGAGCGGCCCGGCGGTTCGGCCGGACTTGGAGGACGCGGGCCGCCGGTGGCGGGACCCGCGTGAAACGACGGCGGTTCGGGTGCCGGGGGTTGAATCCGGGGGAGCGGCGGACCCTGATCGGAATCGCGGGACGCGCGCCGGCGGCGATTCGAGCATCTCCTGGAGTTTCGCCTGGTTGGCCCGCGCCTCGGTCGATGTCCGCTCGAACGTCTGCTCGTCGAGAACACCCTGCCGGCGCCACTGCTCGAGACGGCGGAGCAGGTAGTCGAGCGAGGTGAGGTCGGCAATCGCGTCCCAGTCGAGCCTGAGCCCGCACGTCGAACACGTTTGCGCGCTCAGGAGCGCAAGAGCTCCGCAGCGCGGACAATGCAGGGGTTTCGAAGAGGGCATGGCGTTTTGGCGATACGTTTACACGAAACGACCGACGCGCCAAGCGCAATATGTGCACGGCAGAAAGACGCCAGAATGCCCCCAACCGCCCCGCGTTGTTCGGAGAGGAGGGCGACCCTTTCAGGGTCGCCTCGATTCATCTGGTACACCGGGGGTCGTCGTCGCGATGCTGACCCCCGGCTATTTCGGCACCCCTTCGTCTTCGATCCGCGCTCGGAGGGAGAGAGGCAGAAGTGCGATACGTCGGCATCGAGACGCTTGGCTCGCTCCTTGGCGTGATGGTCGAGCACTCATTCGGCGCCCATTCGAAGCACCCCGAAGGGGTGCCGCACCACTCGCCCGGGGTCGAGGAGCGAAGTATCGGTGTCCGACCCTTTCGGGGTCGCACGGATTCATCCGAAACACCGGGGGTCGTCGTCGCGCTTCGCTCCTCGACCCCCGGCTATTTTCGCGCACCCCTACGGGGTGCATCGATCCGGCGCGACCGACACGTCGGCATCGAGACGCGGTGCTCGCACCCAGGCGTGGTGGTCGAGCACTCATTCGGTGGCCATTCGAAGCACCCCGAAGGGGCGATTCGATCCGCGCTCGCTATGGCGAGACGTAGAATTCCTACGCCGGCGCGCGCGGTCTCGCTCCCATCAGCTCCTTCGGTGCCGGTTCGAAGCACCCCGAAGGGAGTCGAACAATAGCCCGGGGTCGAGGAGCGAAGCGACGACGACCCCGAGCAACTTCGTGCCCCGACCCTGAATGGGTCGACGACCTCAGCGCGCTCTCCGCCAACTCCTGCAACTCGTCGAACCGGTATGAATGAGCGACCTCAACATTGTTGTCGTCGTGGTCGCACGAGGTCTGCGACATCCATCGCCCCGGCGACGTCGCCCTCGAGCACCGCCTTCTGCAATTGCGCCTTCAATTCGGTCAGAAGCGTCGCAAGGTACTCGGGCGTCAGGTTGAACTCGCTCGAATACGGCTCGTCGGCGGGCGCCGGGCTCTCGTAAACAAACCTCACGCCGGGCGCGTCGCGAGCTTCTCGAACACGGCAAACTCACTCGCCGGAACCAGCGCGTAGTCGTCAAACCCCGCGTCAAAGATCTCCTCGCGTTCGTCGTCGAGCTCGCTCGTGGTTGTGGCGACGATGATCGATCAGGATGCGATGCCGCCCGCCGCTTCGCGCCGGCGGATCTCGCGCGTCGCCTCGAGCCCGTCCGTACCCGGCATGTGCGTGTCCATCCAGATGAACTCGAAGATTCGCCACGACTCCCCCGAGATCTCGATCGCCTCCCCGGCGGACGACGCCTCGCGGCACTTCGAGACCGACAGCTGCGAGCATTCGCATCAGCAGGCTGCGGTTCTGCGGGACGTCGTCGACGACGAGGATCCGAACGATCTCTGGCCGTCCATGAGCCCGACCACGCGCTGCAACTCGCGCTCGGCCTCGACGCCCGACGCGAGAGGAGCTTCGCGTCGAACACGAACGTCGAGCCCTTGCCGGGATGGCTTGTGACCTTCATCTCGCCGCCCATCAGCCGAACGAACGAGCGCGCGATCGTGAGCCCAGGCCCGGCGCCCTGCGGGTTGTTCCGGTCGAGGTCGCTTTGAACAACGGATCGAAGATCTTCTCGAGGTCCGCCTCGGGAATTCCGCGCGTGTCCGTGACCGTAAACGTCACGCGGTCCTCGCCCAGTCGACGGCCGGCGAGATCGAACCACGGGGCGTGAACTTCACCGAATTGCCAAAGCACTTTTTATGAGCGTCTGTCGCAGCTTGTTCTCGTCGCCCCACACGTACCGCGGCACGGTCGGCGAAATCGTGGTCGCGAGATGCAGGCCGAGGCTGTGCCTCGGCTCGAACATCTCGTCGACGCCGCGCAACAGCCGATGGAGATCGAACGCGTGCTCCTCGAGCGCCGTGCCGCCCGCTGGGATTGCGACACCGTCAGCAGGTCGAGGATCAGGGCCGGCAGGTTCTCGCCGCTGCGCGCGGTGACCGCGAGGTTCTCGCGATCCTCCGCGCTGCGCGTCCGTCGCGATCCATCAACTGCACGAAGCCGAGAATCGCATTGAGCGGCGTCCGCAGCTCGTGGCTCATGTTGGCGAGGAACATCGACTTTGCCCGATTCGCCTCGATCGCGCGCTCCTGTTCCCGGCGTGCACGCCGCTCCGACGCTTCGGCCTCGCGGATCTTCTCGGCAATCTCGGCCGTGCGTTCGTAGATACCGCGTTCGAGCACTTCGTTGTTGCGCTCGAGCGCGCGGAACCACAGCTTCATGCTGGCATAGACCAGCGTGCCGATCGCCAGGCCGTACAGGAGATACGCCCACCACGTTCGCCACGGCGCGGGCGCTCGACAAACGCGAGAATGGTCGGTCCGGCGACAATGCCGTTGTGATCGCGGGCCACACTTCGAACGTGTAGTTTCCCGCCGGGACCCGCGTGTACTCCTTTTTGGCGTCGAGAGTCCAGTCGGACGGGGCGTCGTCGAGACCCAGCAACTGCGTCCGGTACTCGACGGCCCCGTGCCCGGAGTAGTCGAGCAGCGCGTACTCGAATACGGCGTCGGCGTCGTCGTGCTTCAGCTCCGCGCCGCTTCCAGCGAATGGCGCGCCGGAACCGCGCATCGACCGGACGATGTAGAGCGGCAGCGGCGTTGCGGCGGTGGATTCCGCCGCCGGGTCAAAGACGGCGGCGCCCTCGACCGTGCCAACCCAGATGCGACCGAGCTTGTCGACGGCTGACGCGCCGGCGTTGCCCTCGTTGTTCGGCAGCCCGTTTGCCGTCGTGAACGTCCGGATCGATATGTCCGCGGGCGTTGGGTTCGGCGCCGTTCCGTCCGTCAGCCGCGCGACGCCGCGATTCGTGACGAGATAGATCCGGCCGCGCCGGTCCTCGCAGATCTGGTACACGACGTTGTTCGGGAGCGCAGGCGTCGTCGTGTCGTTGAGGGTGAGCCACCTCGCCTGTGGATCGGAAAGCTCCAGCCGCGCGATACCCGTGTCGCCCATGCCGACCCAGAGCACCTGGCTGCGGTCGGCGCGCGTCGACACGTGCAGGCTGATGACCTCGCCGCGCGGGAATCCCGCCGATGTGCCGACGGCTTCCCACGACTCGTTGCGGAAGCGCGCAAGCCCGCCATACGTGGCTGCCCACAGCGTGCGTGTGCCGTCGAGCGCGCGCGACTCCGCGATCGCGAGCACGCTGTTGCTGGGAAGGCCGTCCGCCGTCGTGTATGAGCGCCACTTTCCGCCCGAGAACCGGCCGATACCGCCGAGCGCCGAAACCCACAGCTCCTCGCCGCCCGCGTCGCCCTGCGAGGCGAGGACCGACCGGATCTCCTTTCGCGAGAGCTCCGGCGCGAGCGGCACATCGACAAAACGCTCGTTTTCGAATCGAGCGAGTCCCGATTCGGTGCCGACGAAGAGGTGAGAGGTCGCCGGCGCATCGCCGATCTCGAAGATGCTGACTACCGCATTGGCTGGCAGACCGTCATCGCGCGTGAACACGGTCCGCTTGCCGTCGGCAAAGCGGCAGAGGCCCTTTTCGGTCCCGACCCACAGCGACGATCCTCCGTCCGCCGACGTCGACGGCAGGATCGAGTAGACCAGGTTGCTCGGCAAGCCTGCGGACGTGTCCAGCGTCTCCCACCCGTCAAAATCCATCTGCACGAGGCCGCCGAGCATGCCAATGTAGAGCGAGCGCGTGCCGCCCGGTGGCGAATAGTCCAGCATGCTCACGACGGTGTCGGCAGGAAGCCCGTCCCGGCCGGAGAACGAACGCCACGCGCCATCCGAGAAACGCACGAGGCCCTCGGCCGTGCCGATCCACAGCGTCGACCTGCCGGACGGCGCCACCGTTTCGCGCAGGCAGCGGATGTCCTGCGACGGAAGCTGACCGTCGACGACCGGAACGAACCGGCTGCCGTCGTACCGTGCGAGGCCGTTGTGCGTTCCGATCCAGAATTGCTGCAGCCCGTCGTCTCCGGTGGTCGTGCCAAAACACGCGACGTCCAGACTGGGAAGCCCGTCGGCCAACCCAAGCGTCGTCCATCCATCCTGGGTTCGACGCGCGGCCCCGTGCGTCGTCCCGACCCACAGGCTCGACGCGCCGACAGTGTCGCGCACTTCGAACAACGCCTGGATGCCAGTCGCCGGCAGTCCGTCGGGCAACGCGACAGTGCTCCAGTGCTGGCCGTCGAACACGGCAAGGCCCGAGTCCGTCGCAGCCCAGATACTGTGGCCTTCGCCGACGGACGACGTTTCGAGAATCGCGCGGATCCGGTTGCTCGGAAGCCCCGCATCGACCGCGAACGTCGTCCACTCTCCCTGGCTGAGGCGCGACACGCCGGCTTCGCGCGTCCCGAACCAGAGCGAACCGTTCGCGTCGGGACAGATAGCCGTCACGTAGTTCGACACCGTGCGGTTCGGCATGTTGACGACGGTCCAGCGCTCGGCGTTGGACACGACCGCGCCGTCGCCCGTGCCGACCCAGAGGAATCCCTGTGCGTCGAACGCCATTGCGTCGACCAGGCTCTGCGGGAGTCCATTGCGGTTCGTCGTCACGAAGAGCGCGGGTCGTGCGAGCGATTCCGGGTCCCATGCTCCGCGAGTCGTTGCAGGCTGTGCAGGTTTGCGCTGCGCGTCGGCAGTGCCAGTGCTCCCCGCGGAAACTGCGAGTATGGGTGCCAGCAGCAATGCGACGACGAATCGCGTCCACATAAGGGGCTGCAACCTGTTTGGTGAGTGCGGACGACGAGACCCTGGACAAGCATGCGGGCGCCGTTCCCGCACTGGTCTCAAAGAATGGACCGAGCTTACCACATCGGGCCGCGGCCGATGACCCGTGATGTACAATTCGCGCGCATGAGGCACGTCATTGTCGGCACCGCAGGCCACATCGATCACGGCAAGACGTCGCTGGTTCGGGCCCTCACGGGCATCGATGCCGACCGCCTGAAGGAGGAGAAGCAGCGGGGCATCACCATCGACATCGGCTTTGCACACCTGGAGAAGCACGGCATCCAACTCGGCTTTGTCGATGTGCCCGGACACGAACGCTTCGTAAAGAACATGCTGGCAGGAGTGCACGGGATCGACCTCGTGATCCTCGTGATCGCGGCCGACGAATCGGTGATGCCACAGACCCGCGAGCACTTCGACATCTGCAGACTCCTCGGCGTGACGGCGGGGATCGTCGCGCTGACCAAGATCGACATGGTCGAGCCCGAGCTGCTCGACCTGGCGCGAGCAGAGATCGAAGACTACGTCGCAGGCTCGTTCCTCGAGGGCGCGCCCATCGTGGGTGTCAGTTCCACCACGGGCAAGGGAATTGAAGAGCTCACCGAGACGCTGTTCAGGCTCGCCGCCGCGGTTCCGGCGCGCAGCCCCGATCAACCGTTCCGCCTCCCGGTCGATCGAGCGTTCACCGTCAAGGGCTTTGGCACCGTGCTCACGGGAACGCTGATCTCTGGAAGCGTGCATGTCGGCGATGCGCTCGAGCTCGTTCCCGGCGGGCGGAAGGTGAAGGTCCGCGGGCTGCAGGTCCACGGCGAATCTGCACCGTCCGCAGAAGTGGCCCAGCGCACGGCGGTTAACCTGCAGGGCGTCGAGCTCGAAGAGGTGACTCGCGGGCGCGCGCTCGCGCCCGTCGGGCGGTTCCACGAGACCTCGATGCTCGATGTCCGATTGAACCTCGTCGAAACCGCGCCGCGTCCGGTCGAGCACCGCACTCGAGTCCGGTTTCATCACGGAACGAACGAGGTCATCGCGCGGGTCGCCCTGCTCGGTCGCGAGTCGGTAGCCGCGGGCGAATCCGCGCTCGTGCAGATGCGGCTCGAGTCTCCCATCCTTGCGATGCCTGGCGACCGCTTCATCATCCGCACGTATTCGCCGCAGGTCACCATCGGTGGTGGCATCGTGCTCGACGCATTGGCGCAAAAGCATCGTCGGGCGGACGCGCGCGCGCTCGAATGGCTCACCGCGATCGAGACCGCGGATGCCCACGAGCGAATCCGGCTTCGCCTGGCGCGCGCGGCCGGTCGCGGCCTGAGCCTTGCGGAGTTGGCGGCACAGACGGGCATGACCGACGACGAGATTCGTGGTGCCGCCGAGGCACTCTGCGCACGCGGCGTCGCGCGCGAGGTATCGGACCAGCCGCTTCGCTGGATCGACTCCGGGGCCGTCGAGCGCCTGTGCGAGCGGTCGATCGATGCCGTCAAGGCGTTCCACAAGCGCGAGCCGATCGCCCCTGGCATACCGCTCGAAGAACTGCGAGGCGCCGTGTTTCCCCGGCTACCCGTCGAGGTCTTCAAGGCGATCGTCGGCATGCAGATCGCGGCCGGACGGTTCGAGCGCGATCGCGACGTGCTTCGGCTCGCGGGGCGGGGAACGGGTCTGACCGCGGAGGACGAAGCGGCTAAGGCGAAGTGCGAGGACGTGGTTCGCGGATCCGGCCTCGAGGCGCTGACATTGCCGGAAGTCATCGGTCGCGCGGGCGTCGCGGACGCCAAGGCGAGGAAGTTCACCGATCTGCTGTCGCGCGAGGGGAAGCTCGTACGACTTGGCGACCTGCTGTACCACGCCGCGGTGCTCGACGACCTGAAACAGCGCGTGCGCGACCGCGCGGCGATCGACCGGACGCTCGACATCGCGGCATTCCGCGACCTGACCGGGGGGTTGTCGCGAAAATTCACGATTCCGCTCCTGGAATGGCTCGATCGGGAACGGGTGACGCGGCGCGTCGGCGACACGCGCGAGATTCTGTAGCAACGCATGAATCCACCGAACGGCCGGCGTGCGGAGAGATCGTCAAACCCGTCAGGTGCGGATCGCGTCCCAGGTGTGGCCCGGTTTGACACAATACGGGCCGCGGTCTAGTATCCTTTTGTCTTACGGGGACTTACTCGGTGAGGAGTTGAGGGAGTTATGCCAAATCTTGGAATGCCTGAGCTGCTGGTTATCCTTGTCATCGTCGTGCTGCTGTTCGGCACGCGGAAACTTCCGGAGCTCGGCAAGGGCGTGGGGTCCGCGATTCGCAACTTCAAGTCGGCGGTCCGTGAGAGCGAGAAGGAAGAGATCGAACCGCCCCGGCCGACGCAGCAGATCGCGGAAGGGTCCGACCAGCCCGCAGCTCAGTCGTCCCAGACGTCGTTCGGCAAGAACGTCTAGCGCTCGTCGGCTTTCACGGGTGTTCGTCCGGATGGATCCGCCGAACACCCCGGATTCAATGCGACCCTTCGAAGGCCTCTTCTATCCGCTGCCGCCCGGCAAACCCGTCCTCGATCTCGTGCCACCAGCCGAGATCCTCCTCGCCAAGCCTCCAGCACAAGTAGACGATCCGGCCCTCGTGCTCGTGCGGGAAGTCGACGAGACCAGTCGAGAAATCCTTGATGATCGCGCCGACCTGTTCGATGGCGTCGATCGCCTCGGCGAAACGGAGCGCGTGCTCGACGTACTGCGTCCCAAAGGGACTGCCGCCGTTGCTGGCGGCGTTGGCGCTCGCCTTTGCAATCTGCGGGTGCAGCGCGGCAAGGACGACCTGCTCGTCGCGCAGCGTCGCGAGCGGCTCGCGCAGCAGCGCGATGGCGGCTCGGGCCTCCGCAAGTGTGAATAACCTTTCGTGCATTCCTCGTCCATTGTAACGGGAATGCGACACGCGGTGAACAGTCATGGATGAACGTCGCAAGCTCGCGCTCGACTCGATTGCAATCCACGCGGACGATCCCTTCAACTCGACACCGGCCGTATCGCCGCCGATCTGGCAGACGTCGACGTTTGGCGCCGACTCCGAAGAGGAATTCGCCGACATGGCGAATCGTCCGCGCCACGACCGGTTCTACACGCGGTACGGGAATCCGACGCACACGCAGACTGCGGCTGTGGTGGCGCAGCTCGAGGGCGCCGAGGCTGCGATGCTCTCGTCGTCGGGGATGGGCGCCATCACCGCCACGATCATGGCGCACGTGTCGGCAGGCGATCACGTCGTGGCGCAGGAATCGCTCTACGCCGGCACGGCCGGTCTGCTCCGGTCACTCCTGCCGAGGTTCGGCGTGGAGGCGACGTTCGTCGACCAGGCCGAGCCCGCACAGTTCGAGCAGGCGGTCCGACCGAACACGCGCGTCATCGTGGTCGAAACGCCGAGCAATCCGTTGATGAGGATCACCGATCTCGCCGCGGTCGCTGCTATTGCGAAGCGAATCGGCGCGGTGACCGTCGCAGACAACACGTTCGCGACGCCGATAAACCAGCGGCCGCTCGAATTCGGGATCGATCTCGTGGTTCACTCGGCAACCAAGTACCTCGGAGGCCATTCGGACCTCCTGGCCGGCGTGGTGACTGGAACGTCCGAGGCGATCGAGAAGATCTGGCATGCCGCGGTCATCCTCGGATCGTGCTCGAGCCCGTTTGACGCGTGGTTGATGCTGCGCGGCCTTCGAACGCTCGGCGTGCGAGTCGAGCGTCACAACCGATCGGCCCAGGCGATAGCCGAGGCCCTGTCGGCCCATCGTGCGATCGCGGTTGTGCATTACGCGGGGCTCGACTCGCATCCGCAGCACGCGCTCGCGGCATCGCAGATGTCGGGATTCGGCGGCGTGGTCAGTTTCGAGATGAAGGGCGGCTACGCGGCGGCCGAGGCTCTCCTGTCCAGGGTCCGGCTGGCCCGACGCGCCGCGAGTCTCGGAGGTGTCGAGACGCTGCTGGTGCATCAGGCGGCTATGTGGGCGAGCGCGATGTCACCCGAAGAGCTGGCAGCGGCGGGCGTTTCGGGCGGTCTCGTGCGGCTGTCCGTCGGTCTCGAGGACGCGGGCGACCTGATCGACGATCTGAGCCAGGCGCTGGCCAGGCTCAACTCGGACTGACGTGGTCCTCGGGACTCGGTGAGGCCGGTGGCTGGGCCACGGCCTTCTCGACGATCGACGTGATTCGTGACATGTCAGCGTCGATCTGCGTGACGATGTCCCTTGCGGCGCGCACGGACTCGGGCTTGGCGTTGTTCGGTTCGACGAGCGGACCGACCTCGTCGATCTTCTTCTGAACCGACTCGCGCAACCGTACCGCCTCGTCGTGATCGGGTCCGGGCTGGAGCGTTTCGATGTTTGCCGCGAGCGTGACGAGCGTCCGTTTCGACTTCTGGACGTGAATGTCGATCGCAGTCGCCTCGGCGAGCGTCTGCTCGCGCTGGAGTGCAGCCTCGGCCTGGTGCTGGTACAGGTAGTACCCCAGCAGGACGAGCGCGCCTGCGAGCAGCGTGACGATGATCGTCGGACCGAACATCGCGCGTTCAGGCTCCGGTTCGGCCTCGGTTGCGTGGGGCTTTTCGAATCCCGTGAGGTCCGCCTTGCCGGAATCCGCGGGCCTGGCCGCCGATTTGGAGTGCTCGGCAATCATGTCCGCCGTGAGCGCGGGCAAACCGACCGACGTCGCAACGGGCACGTCCGCGCGCTCGTTCAGCTTGGCGATGTGCGATGCAATCTCGGGTGTGATCTCGTGCTCGCCGCTGTCGGACGCAGCTACCACGGCGTCCTCGCCGAGAGGAACGGGAGGCGTCAGGAACGTGGTCACCGATGGATCAACCGCCGGACTCGCACCGTCGTCCGAGCCGTGCGACTGCTTGGCGTCGTCGCCCGTCAGCGTCGATTCGATCTCGAGAAACAGTTCGTCGTCGACGTCGTACGGCAGATTCGGGTCGCGCTCGATTCGCTCGGTCTGGACCTCGCCGGCTGGCGGAAGGGACTCGCCTTCGAACCGTGCGAGCACGACCGTGATGTTGTCCTCGCCGCCTCGATTGTTCGCGAGCTGGATCAGGCTTTCGCACGCCTGCTTCAGGCTCGGGCTCTTCGTCACGATGTCGAGCATCTCCTCGGAACGGACGCGGCCCGACAGACCGTCGGAACAGAGCAGAATCGTGTCGCCCTGGTGTATGTCGAAACGGTCGACGACGACGTTGACGCGCGGCTGCGCGCCGAGAGCCTGCAGGATGACGTTCTTGTACTGATGCGTCTCGGCCTCTTCCTCGGTGATATGGCCGGCTTCGACGAGTTGCCAGACGAGCGACTGGTCGTGCGTCATCAGCGTGATGTGATTGTCGCGGACCAGGTAGCAGCGGCTGTCGCCGATCTGCGCGAGCGTCAGCGCACCGTCGTGCACGCCGGCGGCCGTAAACGTCGCGCCCATGCCCGCATAGTCGGCGTTGCCGACACTCTCGTTGTTGATGTGCGTGTTGGCCTGCTCCACGGCGAGCCGCAACTGCTCGTGGAACGGAAACGTCGAGAACGTGTCGTGCGTCTTGAAGAGC
Organism: Blastocatellia bacterium; assembly: GCA_044224215.1. Taxonomy (GTDB): domain Bacteria; phylum Acidobacteriota; class Blastocatellia; order UBA7656; family JADIYM01; genus DAOMFM01. The sequence continues at coordinate 8,220 of JBGAKX010000036.1, read as the reverse complement.
AGCATGTGCTCGCGCACGCCCTCGACCGCCATGCGCGAAGCGACCTCGCCCGCAAGGGCTCCACCCATGCCATCCGAGACCGCCAGGATGGCACCGGATTCGACCGGCTCAAACGATGAAAGGTGCTCGGGCGGATCGTCCTCGATGGTAACAGGCGTCCACGTGTCGGACGTATCGAGGTTGAGAACGAGAAACGTGTCCTCGTTCCCAGCGCGAACCATCCCTACGTCTGTTTGAGCGTAAACGGTGATACGGTGCCGTTTGTCTGATGACATAGATGCCAGCCATTATATGCAAATCGACAATGCGGCCAAACGAAAACTGGGAATGCCGCCACGTCGTCGCGCGGATCGGTCTCCGCGCAGATGCAAGGAAATGAGGAAGATAGCGGCTATTCGGCGCCGCAAGGCCACGCCCGCGGGTCCGCGGGCGCGACTGCGAAGGAGTTAACCGAGCTTTCCAAGCGCGGCGTCGAGGTCCGCGACAAGATCGTCCGCGTCCTCGATGCCGACCGAGATGCGAACCATTCCATCCGTGATGCCGAGCCGCGCGCGCTCGACTTCGGGAACCGACGCGTGCGTCATCGACGCAGGGTGGCAGATCAGCGATTCGACGCCGCCGAGCGACTCGGCAAGCGCGCACAACCGGACATTGTTGAGAACGGTTCGAGCGTTCTCGAGCGAGCCGAGATCGAACGCGATCATCCCGCCAAAGCCGCCCATCTGACGCTTGGCGAGCTCGTACTGCGGGTGCGATGCGAGGCCCGGATAGTAGATCCTGCCGACGCGCGGATGCTCCGAGAGGAACGAGGCGATGTGCCTGCCGTTCGTGTCGTGTTGACGCATCCGGACACCGAGCGTCTTGATGCCCCGCAGCACGAGCCACGAATCGAGCGGCGAGAGGATCGCGCCCGCCGCGTTCTGAAGGAAGTAGAGCCGCTCGGCAAGCTCGTCATCCTTGACGATGAGCGCGCCGCCCACGCCGTCGCTGTGTCCGTTCAGGTACTTTGTGGTCGAGTGAACGACGACGTCTGCTCCGAGCTCGATCGGCCGCTGGAAGTACGGGCTCATGAACGTGTTGTCGACGGCGACGAGCACGCCGCGCTCCCGCGCGACATCCGCCGTGGCCGAGATGTCGGTGATCGTCATCACCGGATTCGTCGGCGTCTCGATGAAGATCATCCGCGTCGCCGGACGCATCGCCGCGCGCGTGTTCTCGGGATCGGCGGTATCGACGTAAGTGAATTCGAGACCGAACCTGGTCATCACCTTGTCGAACAGCCGGAACGTTCCGCCGTACGTGTTGTTGGACACGATGACGTGGTCGCCGGCCGAAAGCGTCATCGTCAGCGCCGTGATGGCGGCCATTCCCGACGCGAAGGCGACGCCGTGCGTTCCCGACTCGAGCGCGGCGAGGTTCGCCTCGAGCGCGGATCTCGTCGGGTTCTTTGTCCGGGCGTATTCGTAGCCCTTGTGGTCGCCGAGCGCGTCCTGGACATACGTGGACGTCTGGTAGATCGGCGTGGAGACGGCTCCCGTCGACGGATCCGGATCCTGTCCGGCGTGTATTGCCTTGGTGTCAAAGTGCATAAGTCTGTTGCCTGGTCTTTCCCGCGACGGCCGCGAACGCACATGATCGCGGCGATCCGTGATTCAGTCAAAGATCCCCTTGCTGAGGTAGCGTTCCGCCGAATCGGGTATGAGCGTCACGACGCGCTTTCCGGCGCCGAGCCGGATTGCGACCTGGATGGCCGCCCACACGTTGCCGCCTCCCGATCCGCCCGAAAGGATGCCCTCGTCGGCCGCGAGCCGCTTGGTCATCTCGAACGCGTCGTCGTCGTGAGCGACGATGAGCTCGGCACACAGCGAGGCGTCGAAATTCTGTGGCACGAACGACGATCCGATCCCCTCGAGCCGGTGCGGCGCAGGTGTTCCTCCGCCAAGCGCGGAACCCTGGCTCTCGACCGAGTAGCAGACGATGTCTGGGAGCCGTTCCTTGAGGTAGCGCGACACACCCGTGAACGTTCCGCCGGAACCGCTGCCGATGACGATCGCGTCGATGCGACCTTCCATCTGTTCGAACAGTTCGCGCCCCGTCGTGCACGCGTGAAATGCCGGATTCGCCGGGTTTGTGAACTGCTGCGGAATGAACGAGTTCGGAATCGTTGCAGCGAGCTCTTCCGCCTTTCGTATGGCGGCCTTCATCCCTTCGGCCATCGGCACCAGCACGAGCTCGCCGCCGAGCGCCGCCATCAGCTGGCGCTTCTCGACCGAGTATCCGTCGGGAACGACAAGAATGACGCGATAGCCCTTGGCGCGGCCGACGAGCGCAAGACCGATACCGGTGTTGCCAGCGGTTGGCTCGATGATCGTCGAGCCCGGCGTGAGGAGTCCGCGCTGCTCGGCATCCAGGATCATCCCGAGGGCTGGACGGTCTTTGACGCTCAGGCCCGGCGTGAGGTATTCGAGCTTTGCGTAGACGTGCGCAGCGCCTGCCGGAACGACACGACGAAGCCGCACAAGTGGTGTGTTTCCAATAAGATCGAGAATCGATTCGGATGCGTGCGATGCCATGGGGTCCTTGCGCGACGGCGGCGACGAAGGTCGAGTCTACCCGCGGGTGTTTCGGGTCACAAGTGCGCCGTGCGGTATGGGCGGCGGGATTGGATGCACACGGACACGTCACCATCAGAGCTGAGCGCGGTAGCGCTCAGGCCCCAAGTCTTGTAGGTGGCCGCTTGGACGTTGGGGCCTGAGCGCTACCGCGCTCAGCTCAGATATAGCGTTGCGCTCAAACGGGGACCAAGCACGACACGGAGCCGGGCGTGGTAGCGCTCAGCTCCGTCATTCGGTCGTGCCGTCCGAGCGCCGCTAGTCCTCGATCCCGAAGAACTGCCAGATCTTCTGGCGGATCGCGTGCTTGTTCGCGGCCGCCCGGGCGGCCGCCGCGTCGGCCGACAGGTCTTCGCGTGTGGCTTCAAGCTCCGAGCGTCGCTTGGCCAGCAGCGTGGAGATCTCCTCCGCGACATCGGTTCGGGACGTGATGAGGTCCGCGAACGCGTGCTTGTCGATGCGATAGCACAGCATCTTGGTCTTTGCGATCACGGTTGCCGTACGCGGCTCGCCCGTCATCAGGCCCATCTCGCCAAAGAAATCTCCCGGCCCGAGCTCCGCAACTCGTGCGCGCTCGCCGCCGGAGCTTTCGACGAAAACGTCCGCCCGGCCCTCGACGATGATGTACAGGCGGCTGGCGGCGGCTCCCTGGCGCACCAGAACGTCGCCCTGCACGTACGGCGCTGGCTGCAGCCTGCCTGCCAGCGTCGTGAGCTCGTCGACGTTGAATCCGCGGAAGATGTCGACGGCGCGCAGCGCCATCATCCGTTGCGCGACCTCCTGCTCCTGACGCGAGTTGCGCTTTTCGGCCGTGTCTTCGTTGAGGATCACGGTCGCGGTCGGGTTCGCGATCGGGATCCCGGCGCGCTTGAGCGCGAGAAACGCCTGGGTTCGGATCATCGAGTCGGTCGGGTTCATCGCGGTCAGGTCGGTGAGCCAGTAGCTTACGGAGTAGCGAGCCGGGTTCTCGGCCATCTCGATGACAAAGCACTGCGCGGGCGGATTCCGCGACACATGTTCGATATCCATGCCGCGCAGCGACTCCTGAACGATCTCGTTCACATCCTGTGGCGAGTACGAGTTGTCGACATAGAACGGGACCCAGCGGCGCAGCTGCACCGGCTTTCCGGTTCGGCGGCCGAGCACGAGGAACCGGTTCTTCACGAGCACGCTGTTCGGGACGACGATCGTCTCCCAGTCGTTTGTCTCGATCGAGGTCTGCCGCCAGCCGACCTCGACGACCTGCCCGGACAGGTTGTCGATCCTCACCCAGTCGCCGACCTGGATCGAGCGGTCTACCTGAAGTGCGAGCCCGCCCAGGATGTTGCCGAGCGTGTCCTGCAGCGAGAGCGCGATGACGGCGGTGAGAAGCGCGGACGTCGTGAAGATGCTGCTCGGGTCCATGCCGAGGTAGTGGAGGCGCACGAGCCCGAAGACGATGAGCGCGACGGCGATCATCACGTCCTGAAGAATTCGGGGCGGATAGAGCCTGAGCAGCGGAAGGAAGACGTTGAACACAAGCTTGCCGGAGACAAGGACCAGGCACACGCTCGCCAGGAGCAGCGCGATCTCGTCCCCGTAACGCTCGCCGGTCGAGTTGCCCGCCATGCGAAACAGGACTGCCAGGAGCGAAACGAGCAGCGCCGCGCCGTAAAGGGTCGCAATGTGCCGCACGGCCTTCCGTTGCGGCGGGGCGAACCGGAGGACGATGACGGCGATGATGACGAAGACGACAGTGAGCGCGGGAAGGCCGCGATAGGTCTCAGCGTCGAGCAAGCTGTGCCATGGCATTGGCGCCATTACGAACATGTTTCACGCGAAAATCAAGAAGGCAGGCGGCGCTTTCCACAGATCTGTGTGATCTGCGTTCGTTCGCGGCTGCTTTCTATGTGAGAACACGACATTCGCAGACAATCCTGTTAGGGTTCCGACTGCGGTCGTAGGAGATCCGCTTGAATGAGACAGGCGCACCTGCAGGCAATCGGTACGGCGGTTCCGCGCTATCGCGCAGCACAGGTCGACGTCGCGGTGTGGGCCAAGCGCGTTGCCGCGAGCAAGGCCGCCGCGTCCGGCGGCGACGAGCGGAGCAGTCGCCGCATCGAAGCCACGATCGACCGCGTCTACCGCAACTCGGCGATCCACAATCGCGCATCCGTCGTCCCCGACTACGTCGCCGACCCAAGCGAGTTCACCTTCTATCCGCCAAACTGGCGGCTCGAGCCGTCGCCGACGACGGCGGAGCGCATGGGGACGTATCGTCGCGAGGCGCCTCCGTTGGCCATCACGGCCGTCAACCGCTGTCTTGCCGGGGCGCCCGGCGTGCGACCCGCCGACATCACCCACCTGATCGTGGTCACCTGCACCGGGTTCTTTGCACCTGGAATCGACACGCTCCTCGTCAAGCAGTTCGGGCTGCGCGCCGACGTGCAGCGGTTGCAGATCGGTTTCATGGGATGTTACGCGGCGTTCAACGCGCTGCGAACCGCGACGTCCATCTGCCAGGCAGAGAGCAACGCGGTCGTGCTCGTCGTGTGCGTCGAATTGTGCTCGATTCACTTCCAGAATGAGTACTCGATGAACAATGTCGTCGCGAACTGTCTCTTCAGCGACGGCGCCGCCGCGACGCTCGTAACGAGCGAGGTGGAGGGCTCGCAGTCCGGGCTCTTTGAAATCCTCGGCAGCCACACCGTCATCGCCGAGGACACCGACGACCAGATGACGTGGACGGTCACAGATACGGGCTTTCAGATGTCGCTGACGGCGGAGGTGCCCGAGACGCTCCGCAACGCGATCGCGCCGTTCGTTGACGGGCTGCTGGCGCCGCATCGCCTTACATCTGGCGACATCGGGTTCTGGGCTGTCCATCCGGGTGGGAGGCGCATCGTCGAGGCGGTGCGCGAGAGCCTCGAGCTTCCCGAGGACGCCGTGGCGGCTTCGTTCGACGTCCTTTCCGAGCACGGCAACATGTCGTCGCCGACGGTCCTTTTCGTGCTCGAACGGTGCGTGGCGAAGGGGATACGAACCGGCGATGCGGGCGTCGCGCTCGCATTCGGGCCCGGCCTCACGCTCGAGTCGCTGCTGTTGCGTTCGTTGTCATGATCGGACTCGAGAGCTTCGCCGAACGCAGCACCGAGACGGAGATCATCGACGACATGATGCTCGAGTCCGGTGCGATGGCCGAGGTGCTCCGGGACCTTTCCGTGATCAACCGGTACCTTGGCGGCTACCGCACGACGCTCGACGCGCTCCCCGCATTGCTTCCGCGCGGCGCCGCGTCGGTCCGGGTTCTCGACGTGGGTGCGGGGGGCGGCGACATGGCGCGCGTGCTCGTGGACTGGGGCAGGTCGCGCGGTCAGCGAGTCGAGGTCGTGGCGGTGGATCTGAGCCAGTCCGCAGCGAGCTACGCGCGCGACCGGGTGCGCGACTACCCCGAGATCACGGTCGTCCAGGCAGACGTGCTCGCTTTGCCGTTCGAACCGGAGTCGTTCGACGTCGTGCTGTGCGCGCTCTTTCTCCATCACTTTCGACAGCCGGATGCTGTCCGGCTGCTGCGGGCGATGCATGATGCGAGCCGCCACGGGGTGATCGTCAACGACCTGCATCGGCATCCGCTGGCGTACGCCGGCATCTGGGCATTGACGCGGCTCTTTGGCGCCTCGCCGATCGTCTGCAACGACGGTCCTTTGTCCGTTCGGCGTGCGTTCGATCGACGCGACTTCGAAGATCTCGCGCAACAGACGGGGCTCCCGTTCGTTGTCCGCTGGCGGTGGGCGTTCCGGTTTCAGGTTCTGATTCCAAAGCGCGGTGACCGCGCTGTCGAGCATGCCGATGTATGACGTCGTCGTCATCGGCGCCGGGCTTGCGGGCAGCTCGATCGCGCGGCAGCTCGGTTCACGGCATCGCGTGCTGCTCCTCGAATCTGAGCGGTACCCGGTGCACAAGATCTGCGGTGAGTTCCTGTCGCCGGAGGCAACCTCGCTGTTTTCGAACCTCGGCGTCGTCGACGCGATCCGGGCGGCTGGTTCGGTTCCGATCCGGCGGGTCGCGATCACCGGGCGCGACGGTTCCGAGTGGCGCTCCGACCTGCCGGGCGAGGGCATCGGTATCAGCCGCTGGGCGCTCGATCCGGTGCTGTTCGAGGCGGCGTGCGATGCAGGTGCAGAGGGAGTCCAGGGAGCGCGCGTGCGATCGATTCGCGGCGACGCAGACTCGGGGTTCTCGGTGGAGTATGAACTTGACGGCGTCGCGTGCGAGGTCCGTTCGCGTCTCGTCGTCGGCGCGTTTGGCAAGCGGTCGGCGCTCGACAGAACGCTGGGCCGCGCTACCGATGCGCGTGAAACGAACTTTGTCGCGTTCAAGATGCACTACACGGGCGGAGACCTCGGCGACTGGGTCGAGTTGCACGCCTTCGACGGAGGCTATTGCGGGATGTCGCACGTCGAAGCCGGGCGGGTCAATGCGTGCCTCATCGCGCGCGCCGACACGCTGCGTGCATCGGGCGGGTCGTATGCGGACATGTGCGCGGGCGTGATGCGAACGAATCCGGTGCTGGCCGGCCGGTTGGACGCGCTCGTGCCGGCGATGGACAAGCCCGTCGCGATCAGCCGGATTTCATTTCGCACGCGGTCGCTGTTTTCAGGCGACTTGGTTATGGTTGGCGACACGGCCGCGATGATTGCTCCGTTGTGCGGCGACGGAATGTCGATGGCGCTCCGCGGAGCCGAGATCGTCGCGCCGCTCCTGTCGAACGTGCTCGACGGCGAGAGCACGCTTGCCGCTCTGCGTGTCCGGTACGAATCGCAGTGGCGGCGCGAGTTTGCGATGCGCCTGAGACTCGGCCGATGGTTGCAGGCGGCGCTCTTCCGGCCCGCCCTCGCACGGATCGGTCTCGCGGCTGTGAGCCGTTTCCCGGGCTTGGGAAACGCGCTCGTCCGCGCCACGCGCGACACCGGTCGCGTTGCACACGGTGTCCGCGAAGCACGTGTTTGACGAATACACCGTAACGGGCGATTATTGATCCCGCTCGGGAACGCCTGACCGGTCACGACCCACACTATGCTCGAACCGAACACGTTGCTGCAGGACCGCTATCTGATCGAAGGAAAGCTTGGTCAGGGCGGGATGGGCGCCGTCTATCTCGCCGTCGACAAGCGGTTTGACACAAAGGTTGCGCTCAAGGAGACGCTGGTCACGAACGACGACCTGCGGCGCGCGTTCGAGCGCGAAGCGCGGCTCCTCAACAAGCTGCGTCACGCGGCGCTGCCTCACGTCATCGACTACTTCTCGCAGGGCGCCGGCGAGTTCCTGGTGATGCAGTTCATCCCGGGTGACGATTTCGCCAGGATGCTCGAGAAGAACGGGCAGCCGTTTCCCGCCGACCAGGTGGTTCGTTGGGCGGACCAGATTCTTGCCGCGCTCGAGTACCTCCACGCGTACGATCCGCCGATCGTTCATCGCGACATCAAGCCGCAGAATCTGAAACTGACACCGCAGGGCGAAGTCATCCTGCTCGACTTCGGGCTGTCGAAGGGCTCGGCGATGGACGTGTCGCAGGCGGCCGGGGGCGCAAGCGTTGCGGGATTCACGCCGCATTTCGCCCCGCTCGAGC
>JBGAKX010000035.1:0-36682 GCA_044224215.1 Blastocatellia bacterium | reverse complement strand
CGTTCGACCCGCGCGATCGCGCCGTCGGCCGAAACGACCTGGCGTGCCGGACGGATTGCTATCGCCGCACGTGCGACCACTGGGAATGCATGGAGATTCCCGTCGAGACCGTGCAACGCGTCGTCGCGGCGAGGCTTCAAAACTCGTGAACTCTCTTGAATTGAGACAGTTGGCGCAGCGACTCCGCGTGCCTCTCGGATTCGTCGTCGCACCACTGCTCTTGATCTTTGCAAGTCCTCGGCCATTGTCGCTCCTCATCGGCGCCGCGATCGCGCTCGCCGGGCTCGGCGTTCGCGCGTGGGCGAGCGGCCACCTGAACAAGATGGCCGAACTGACGACGAGCGGCCCGTACGCGTACACGCGCAATCCGCTCTACTTTGGAACGTTTCTGCTCGTGGTGGGCGTCGCCGTCGCGACGAACAGGTGGTACCTGGCGCTGATCGCCGCGGCGAGCTACCTTGTCGTCTACATCCCGGTGATGCTCGCCGAGGTCGACACGATGCGCGAACGGTTTCCCGGCGCCTACGAAACGTGGGCGGCGTCGGTGCCGTTGTTCTTTCCACGGCCGTTTGCTTCAAGTGTTTCGGCCGATGGAGCTTGCAAGCAGTTCGATTCATCGCTTTACTTGAGATACAGGGAATACAGGGCGGCTATCGGTCTTGCGGCGGTGTTTTTGTTTCTGATCGGAAAGATGTACTTGAACGGGTATCTGGGGTTATGAGGGGACGGATGTCGAGATTTGTGTCGGCGGTTGTCGCGGTGGTGTTCGTCGCCGGAATTGGCGTGTGGCCGGCGCGCGCCGATTCGGGTGACAAGGTCGTCCATCCGCCCGAGGTGGTCGCGCCATTCGCGATCAAGCATCCGTTGCCATTCAAGTTCGGCGAGCGCCTGAAGTTCGACGTGAAGTTCTCGCGCTTTCCGATCTACGCAAACGTCGGCGAAGTCACATTTGCCGTCATGCAGCCCGTCGGCAGCGACAGCCATGTGAAGTTCGAGGTCGCCGCCGTATCGCGCGGCGCGCTGCTGAGCCTGTTCGGGGTCAAGGTGAACGACGTGTTCACGACGCTCGCGGACCGGAACGATCTCTTCGTCTATTCGACGATCAAGAACATCAACGAGAACGACGAGCGGCAGCACGAGGAGGCGGTGTTCGACCGCCAGGCCGCCAGGGTGCGATGGCGCTCGTCGAACCTCACAGATCCGACGGACCCGGGCGCCGCGGTCGAACGCGAAACGAAGGCGTGGGTCCAGGACGTCGTGTCGGCGATCTACTTTGCGCGCACGCGCAAGCTGAACAAGGTCAACCGCGAAGTTCACTTTCCCGTGAGCGACCGCGGCGAGACGTACGACATCGGCGTCGCGCTCGTCGGGCGCGAACGCGTCAAGGTCGACGCGGGGACATTTGACGCCATCAAGGTCGAAGGCCGGATATTCAACGGCCGCCTGGTGCGCAGGTCCGGCGAGATGTACCTCTGGTTTACCGACGACGACCGGCGCATTCCCGTGAAGGCGGTCGTGAAGACCGACCGCGGAACGGTCACGTTCGACCTGCATACGCTCGACGAGGGCTCGCAGCCGATCACGCCGACGCGCAAGGCCCCTGTCGCCGTGATCGACGACGACGACGAGTAGGGAAGCAGGCGTGCGGGGTTTCGTGCCTCGCGCCCGAACGCGCTCCTGACCGTCGGCCTACGAGAAGATGTCCTTCATCTTGTCGAGCAGGCCCTTCTCGTCTTCCGATTCGGTCGGCGGCGTTTCGAGCCGGCCGAGCTCCTCGAGGATGCGACGCTGTTCGCGGCTCAGGCTCGTCGGCGTCACGATGGTCGCACCGACAAACAGGTCGCCACGGCCGCGGCCGCCGCGAACCGGCAAGCCGTGCCCCTTCAGACGGAACACCGAGCCGGTCTGGGTGCCCTCCGGAATCGTGAGCTGCTGCGTTCCCTCGAGCGTCGGCACCGAGATCGTCGCGCCAAGCGCCGCCTGCGCGAACGAGATCGCCACCTGCGAATAGAGGTTGGTGTCCTGCCGCTCGAACATCTCGTGGTCGGCCACGTGAACGACGATGTAGAGATCGCCGGCAGGACCTCCGCCGGTTCCTGCCTCGCCTTCGCCCCGGTGGCGGATTCGCGCGCCCGAGTCGATCCCCGGCGGTATCGTGACTTCGAGCGTTCGCTCGTGCTCGATCCGCCCTTCGCCGCGGCAGTCCTGGCAGGGGTTCTGGACGATCTTGCCCGTCCCTCGACAGTGGCTGCACGTCCGGCTGACCGAAAAGAAACCCTGCTGGTAACGGACCTGGCCCTGCCCGCCGCACGTCGGGCACGTGGACGGCTGCGAGCCGACGGCGGACCCGGTTCCGGCGCACGACTCGCACGATTCGAGACGCGGAATCTGAATCGTCTTGGATGTGCCGGCAAGCACTTCGTCGAGCGTAATTTCGAGGTCGTAGCGCAGATCGGCGCCGCGGCGAACCGAGGACCGCCGGCGCGATCCGCCAAAGATGTCGCCAAAGATGTCGCCGAGAATGTCCTCGAATCCCGCAAAGCCGGCGCCGGCAAAGTCCGGTGCACCAACCCCGCGAACTCCCGCGTGCCCATAGCGATCGTAGCGTGCGCGCTGGTCCGCATCGCTCAACACGGCATACGCTTCGGCGGCCTCCTTGAACAGCTCTTCGGCCTCGGCGTTGTCGGGATTCTTGTCTGGATGATACTTGAGCGCGAGCTTTCGATAGGCGCTCTTGATCTCGCGATCGGTCGCCGTGCGCGCCACTTCAAGAATTTCGTAGTAGTCTCGCTTGGAACTCACCGTGCAATAGTCTCCATCGGGTCCGGCTCACCAACCGTCAATAATACACAAGCCGAGGGCCGGAGTCTGCCGGATGCGCGGGGCAACCGGCGACTGTATGTCGCTACGGACGGCTCGAGCTTCGTGAACGCGACGTCCAGGCGAGGTCTCTACGTGGATTCAGGAAGGGCCTTGGTCCCGCTGTCGATCACGCCGTCCTCCTCGTCGTCTCCGGGCCGCGACGTGGCTGCCGGCTTGAACATCGCGTCGGTGATCATTCGCGCCGCATGCTCGAGCGTCTCGAGCGACGACCGGATCGCGTCGCCATCCTCGCTCGCGCAGGCGTTGTGCGCCTTCTCGAGCGCACTGCGAACGATCTCCTGGTCGCCGGCCGACAGCATCCAGCCGAACTCGCTGAAACTGCGCTGCGAGTTCTGCAGCAGGCCCTCCAACCGGTTGCGCGCGAGGATGACCTCCTTCATGCGCCGGTCGGTGTCGGCGTTTCGGGACGCCTCCTCCATCAGGTCGTAGATCTCCGTCGCCGAAAGTCCCGACGACGGCGTGATCTTCATCGCCTGTTCGATGCCCGTCATCTTGTCCTTGGCGGACACCGAAACGATGCCGTCGGCGTCGATCTCGAAACTGACCTCGATCTGCGGGATGCCGCGCGGTGCAGCGGGAATGCCCACGAGCTCGAACTTGGCGAGCGACCGGTTGCCGGCGGCGATCTCGCGCTCGCCCTGCAGCACGTGCACCTCCACGACCGACTGGTCGTCGGTGACGGTCGTGAACGTCAGGCTCTTGCGGGTCGGAATCGTCGAGTTTCGCTCGAGGATCTTCGTGAACAGGCCGCCGCGCGTTTCGATGCCGAGCGAGAGCGGAATGACGTCGAGCAGCACGAGGTCCTTGACCTCTCCAGTCAGCACGCCGCCCTGGATGGCAGCGCCGATGGCGACCACCTCGTCCGGGTTGATCTCGATCGACGGATCCTTGCTGAAGATCTCGGTCACGCGTCGCACGATGATCGGCGACCGCGTCTGGCCGCCGACAAGCAGAATCTTGTCGATGTCGGACGACTGGAGCTTTGCGTCCCACAGTGCCTTCTCGCACGGTTCAACGGTCCGCTCGACGAGGTCGAGGACCAGCTCCTCGAACTTTGCACGCGTCAGCGTCTTGTTGAAGTGCTTCGGTCCCGACGCGTCGGCAGAAATGAACGGGAGGTTGATGTGAGATTCGGTTGTCGTGGACAGCTCGCACTTGGCGCGCTCCGCAGCTTCCTTGAGACGCTGCAGCGCAAGCCGGTCCTGGCGCAGGTCGATCCCGGTCTCGGTCTTGAACTCGGCGACCATCCAATCGATGATCCGCTGATCAAAATCCTCGCCTCCGAGGAAACTGTCGCCGCACGTCGCAAGCACTTCGAACACGCCGTCGTTCATCTCGAGGATCGAGATATCGAACGTGCCGCCGCCGAGGTCGAACACGGCGACCTTCTCGGTCTCCTTCTTGCCGAGCCCGTACGCGAGCGCAGCGGCCGTGGGCTCGTTGATGATGCGCTGGACGTTCAGCCCTGCGATCTTGCCGGCGTCCTTTGTCGCCTGGCGCTGGATGTCGTCAAAATATGCGGGAACCGTGATGATGGCCTCGACGACCTCGTCGCCAAGAAAGTCTTCGGCGGCGGCCTTCAAACGCTGCAGGAGGATTGCCGAAATCTCAGGCGGGCTGTAGTCGCGCGAGCGGACGCGAACGCGCACGTCGCCGTTCGCCGCCTCGGTGATCTCGTACGGGCAGAGGTCGATGGCGCGCTGCACCTCGGGCGAGTTGTATTTCCTGCCGATCAGCCGCTTCGCCGCATAGATCGTATTCGCCGCGTTCGTGATGGCCTGGCGCTTGGCAATCTGACCAACCAGCCGCTCGCCCTTCTCGGTGAAACCGACGACGGATGGCGTGGTTCTGCCGCCCTCTTTGTTTGGGATGATCTGCGTGACACCGCCCTCCATCACCGCAACGCAGGAGTTCGTGGTTCCGAGATCGATTCCGATAACCTTGCCCATGTGGTTCCTTTCCTCCGCAAAAAAGACGAGGTTACGACTGAACTGCGACCTTGACCCGGGCTGGCCTGAGCATCCGGTCGCCAAGCCGGTATCCGCGCTGCAATACGTTGACGACCGTGTGGTCCGGAACCTCTTCGCTCACCTCGGTGGCGACGGCTTCGTGGAGCTCCGGATCGAACGGCTGACCATCGGCATCGATCGGCTCGAGCCCGATGCGAAGCAGGGAATCGAGCATCTGCCGGTAGATCAAGCGCATGCCCTCGTGGATGACGTCGGCGCTGGCGTTCTCGGCGTGCTGCATCGCGAGATCGAAATTGTCGAGCACGGGCAACAGGTCCGTGAGCAGGTCCGCACGGGCGCGGACATACGCTTCCTGCATTTCGCGCTCGCCACGCTTCCGGAAGTTCTCGAATTCAGCCTGTTTGCGCAGCAGTTTGTCGTAAAGGTCCGTTCGCTCGTCCGAGAGACGGGCGATCGCGTCGGTCTTCTGGCGCAGCTCGAGCATCAGGTCGATGACGGCCTGGCGCGAAATCTCCGGAGCTCGCTGACCGCTGTCGGCGGCGGAACCTGCAGGTGCGACGGGCGGGTCGAAATCCGAGGCCGCAACAACCGGCGGATCGATGTCGGATTCGGCCTCCACAGGAGGATCGATGTCCGTCAATGTCGGCGCTTCGTCGGGATCGAGCTCCTCGGCGTCGTCAGCGACCGCATCGGCTTCAATCGGCGCATCGACCACGACCGGAATCGGCTCGACGATCACGGCGTCTTCACCGGGAGGATCGACCGTGATCGCAACGGGCTCGTTTTCAGCCGTGTCGAGGAACTGGGCTTCGTTCTGCACTGGCGCTTCGTGGGTCACGTTCAGGTCGTCACCCGAATCGAAAATGAACGGATCATTGTCGAGTTGCACCGAGTCGCCGTCGATCTCGAACACATCATCGTCGTGCCCGCCGCCGGCGCCAGTCGACGCCGCATCATCGTCGAGCGATTCGATGGGTATGTTGATTGGTCCACGGTTGCTCTGGTCGGCCATGTTTTGCTCTCTTCGTTATGGAGCCTTTTTTCTTATTGGAACAACAGACAGGTACTCCGCTGGCGCGGACTGGGCGAACTACCGCGCAGCGTGATTCTTGCTTTCGAGCAATACTCGCTCGAACAGCTTGGCGACGTAATCTACGATGCCGATAACGCGAGCGTACTCCATGCGGGACGGTCCGACAACTCCAATGCCACCCATGACGCGCTCGCCGAGGTGGAGCGGCGACGCCACGATCGCGCAGTCGCGCAACCACGGCGTTCGCGTCTCGGTGCCGATCTGGATGTGCACACCGCTTTGAACTGGTTCCGAGAGACACTGGTCGAGAAGACGGACAAGCCGGCTCTTCTCCTCGAACATCTTGAACAGCGAGCGCAGGCGCTCGGTGTCGGCGAAGTCCGGCTTGTCGATGATCGTCGCGGTTCCGTCGACGTAGACGTCCGCTTCGTCATCATCCGACAACCCGCGCTCGCAGACGAGAATCGCCGTCTTGAGCAGGTTGTCGTACAAGGCCTTCTCTTCGGACATCTGCGCAAGCAGGTGGCTGCGAATCGCCGAAAGCGTTCTGCCACGGTAATTTGCAGTCAGGTAACGGGCCGTCCGGTCCAGGTCGCCCTGGGACAGGTCTTCCTCGAGCCTCACGACGCGGTTCTGCACCAGACCCGCCTGCAGCACCGTCACCACGAGCACGCGGCCGTCCGAGAGCTTGATGAACTCGATCTGGTCGAGCGCGTCCTGACGCTTCGACAGCGACACTACGAGCCCGACGTTGTCGGACACCTGCGACAACAGCTGCGACGTCCGCTCCATGAGGAATTCGGGATACGCCGAGCCGCTGTCGTCGAGAAATCCGCGCTGGATGCGGGCTTCGTCGTGCTTTGACAGCCGGAGCTGGCCAATCAGGTTGTCGACGTAGAATCGGTATCCCTTGTCGGTCGGAATCCTGCCTGCCGATGTGTGCGGCTGATACAGGTACCCGGCCTCTTCGAGGTCGGCCATGATGTTGCGCACCGTCGCCGCCGAGATACCCTCGTGCGAGATGCGCGAGATCGTCCTCGAACCAACCGGCTCGCCCGTCGCCACGTAGAGCTTGATCGCAGCCGTCAGAATCTCGCGGCTGCGATCGTCAAACGTGAACTCTCGGGCTTTCCGCATAAGCTCTCATGCCTAGCCGACTCAGACACTTACCAGCAGTTTCAACACTTGACAGTAGCATCCGGTCCGGGGAGTGTCAAGACACCCGGATTTTACGGAACGGCAACCTTGTCGAGCACTTTTCGAACGACGTCGTCCGGCGTGATCTCGTCCGCTTCGGCCTCGTACGTGAGCACGATACGGTGCCGCAAAACGTCCGGCGCAATTGACTTTACGTCCTCCGGCACCGTCCATACGTCGTGCCCGAGGACGTAAAGCTCGGACGCGTCGCTTCGACGAGTCGCAGGACGTAATCGCGGATGCGATCGTCCGCGTACACCGCGTGCGCCGCCCGGCGGCACAAGGCAACGCCTGCCGCGTCGATCACCGGCGTGATTCTTATCGCGTCGGCATTCCCAGCGTCGCCGGTCACCTCGGGTCCCACGCCGAGCAGGAGGTCGAGCATCTCGCGCTCCGACGAGCGATCCGGGTACGTGATCAGGACCTTCAGCATGAACCGGTCGATCTGCGCTTCGGGAAGCGCATACGTGCCCTCGTGCTCGATCGGGTTCTGCGTCGCGAGGACGAGAAACGGCTCGGGCAGTCGGTACGTCGTGTCGCCGATGGTCACGCGCCGTTCCTGCATCGACTCGAGCAGCGCGCTCTGGACCTTTGCGGGAGCGCGGTTGATCTCGTCGGCGAGCAGGATGTTCGTAAAGATCGGACCGTAGTGCGGCACGAACTGGCCGGTGCGGCGGTCGTAGACGAGCGTCCCGAGGAGATCGGATGGCAACAGGTCCGGCGTGAACTGCACGCGGCCGAATCCCAACCCGACGGCCTCGGCAAGCGTTCGGGCGGCGAGCGTCTTCGCAAGGCCGGGGACGCCTTCGAGCAGCACGTGGCCGCCGGTGACGAGTCCGATCAGCAGCCGTTCGATCAGCACGGGCTGGCCGACGATGCGCCGCTGCATTTCGTGCGCGAGCTGCTCGACGAGCGGCAGCGCGACTTCAATCTCGCGCGAGGCGGCTTCGAGTTCGGATGACACCCCGGGAGTATAGTCGCTCGGCGCCGCGGTGTGATCGAAAAACTTGTGCGCCGCTAGAGTTTGAGCTTTGCCTGCAGCGTGCGCAGCTCGACGACGAGAGCGAGCAGTTCCGCCTTGGACGGACGGTCCCCGACGAGTGCCGTTTCGCAACGGTGAAGCAGATCGGCGATGGGCGCAGGATCGACGCCTGCGCGTTCACCGGCGACCCTCGCGAGGTCCTTGATCGGCGCGTTGGATGGGAGTCCCGCAAACCGGCAGATCTTTGAACGGAAGCTCGCGGCGATGTTGTCGATCGCGAGATCCGATGCGCCGGCGAGCCGCTGGATGTTCGCCATGGACGAGACAAAGACCAGCGAACCCGTTCGCCGTTCCGTCGCGAGCGGGACGGGCCGCCCGAGCCGGCGTCCGATCGTCATCGCGATCACGACCGTGAGCAGCCCAAGCTGTCCGATGATCCACGGGACCGGCGTCCCCGCGATGTACCCACGGAGCCCCTCACCGACGGCGCTGCGCGGACCTCCGTAGCCGTGATGGTACTCGTCGAACGCGACGACGCCGGGCGGCTGCACCGCATCGATCAGGTTGAGGGCCAGCGCGACGTTGTCGGCCTCCACAATTCCATTGTTCTGAATGGGATACGTGTCCGAAACGAACGTCACGTGCCCGTCGCCGACGGGCCGGTCGATGACCAGCGCCCCGTCCTTCGACGCAAACTGGACAACCGAGCCGCCCGTCGTGTCCGAGATCGTGTTGGCGTACTGAGAGACGTGCAGGGTGGAAGCACCGCGCGTCAGTGGCGACGCCGTAACGGGCAGTACGTCGCCCGAGAGCGCCTCGCCGGTCTCAACCGCCATCTCGCCGACCTTCACCTTCACGAACCGGTCGATGACGACGAGCCTGCCGCCGCCCGTGACCCACTCCGTCAGCGCGTCCATCTCCTCCTGCGTCGGCTGGTGCTCCTCGTTCGGCATGACGACAACGAGCGTGCCCGTGGAGGACTCGGCCAGCTTTGTGAACGGCTGCTCGAACCGAACGACCTGGTGGCCGGATTCGCCAAGCAGGCGGTAGTACGCCAGCGTTCCGTAGCGCGAGCCCTTGTACGACGACCGGTCGCCCGACGCCTCGGACTCCTGCTGCCGGGGCTCGGATATGAAGATGATGTTGAGCGCTATCAGCAGCCCGAGCGCGAGAAGAATGATCGCTGTCGATGCGAGGTTTCGGCGCATGACGATTGTGGTTGCGCGAAGGGGACGGTGGCTGCGGACCTGGTGCAATCAACGCAGGGTCGCCAGCGTCCCCGCACACCTTCAATCAGCGAGCTACCTGTTGTCGGTTGTTTCGAGAATCTGCACGTCGACGATTTTCCACGATCCACCAGCGCGCCGAAGCCGCACGATTGCCGTCGCGGTGTTGGTCGGCTTGTTGACGACGGTCACCGTGAACCGCGCGTCGACAACCGCTTCGTCCGCCGACGACTGCTCGGCGTGCATCACGGTGGTCGCCCATTTTCGCGCGACGCTCGTGACGAGGCCCTTGACGAAATCGGGAAGCGACGCCGAGTCGACATACTGTTCGGCCTGAACCGTGTTGACGCCAGCGGTCACCGCACGGTCAAAGTCCTCAAAGAACTTCGACACCGACGGGTCTGCGATGGCGGGAGCCCCGAGCGCCTTCTCGGACGCGATGATTCCCTCACGTGCCGTGATGAGGGCCGAGCTCTCGATCGAGTACGTCGACGCCTTGCGGAAGTACTCGAGCGCTTCCTGCCCCTTTCCGGCCGACAGCGCAATCTGTCCGAGCACGTTGTTCGCCCACGCAGACGCCTCGAGCGGAACCGGCTGCGTCGCGAGCGCCGCCGTCGCGGCGCGCTCGGCGTCCGCGGTCTTGTTCGCGGCGAGCAGCGCGCGCGCAAGCCACGCCGACGCGACGGCGTCTGTGGGATCCTCGGCAAGCGCCTCGCGCAGCTTCAGCTCGGCACCGCCCGGATCCTTTCGCTTGTACAGGTCCACGGCCTGCACGAACAGCGTATCGGAGGACGGCTTGGCCGGCCGCGCGTCGTTGCTGTAGTCCGTCTGGGGAATGATCCGGTCCGGATCGACCTCGACCGAGACGACCGCTTCGGGCGTGTCGAAGCGGGCTTCGCCGAAACCCTCGGACGGCACCGTCACCTTGACGACGAGTTTCTTCCCTGACGCGGTAACGCCGAGCACGTCGACCGTCACGTCGCCCGTTCCGAGGTTGCGCAGGGCGCTCGACGAACCGGCCGCGGACTTCTGCGGAACGCCAATGATGAGGTCGGGCTGAACGACCTTGTCGAACCAGTTCGCAAGCAACGCGGTCAGGTCGCGGCCGGCACTCGCGGCGAGCGCGGCGCGCACGTCGTCAAAGGTCAGCGAGCCGCGCGTGCGCGCACTCGCGAGCGCGGCGCGGATTCCGGCGAGCATCGCTTCGCGACCGATCTCGTGATCCACGATCCGGAACGCGAGCGGGCTCTTGGTGGTCATCAGACCGAGGTAGGCGGGGTCAAGTTCCGTGGCGAGCGACAGCTGGACCTGCGCAGCGAGATCGCCCATTCGCAGGAGTGCCGTTCGCATTCGCTCAAAGGCGGCAACCTCCGCGGCAGGTCCGAATCGGTCGGACATCGCAAGAACCGCGAGATATCTCGCCATGCCCGCGCCGATGACCGCCGCACCGTTCGGACGGTTGGCCGCGGCGCCAGGCGTCGCGCCGCGAACCGCAGCGGCGCCGTCGATCCAGATTCGCGCGATGCCGTCGCCGAGAAACTCGTATGTCTCGGCATCCGTCGTCTCGCGGAGAAACACGCGCCGGCCGAGCACGATGCCTGATGGACCGATAAACCCGGCGCCGCGATCCGACGAGATCAGCCGGAACGTCGCCTGCGGGGCGGGCCCAAGAACCTTGGTGTAATAAGCCGCGATCCGCTCGGCATCGCCAAGCAGGCGCTCGGCGCCGGCGCGGGCCGCTGGGCCCGCGTTCGCGGTCAGCCAGACTTCGAACGTAATGCCCGAGACGGTCTTCGTGACCGGAGCGTCGAATGCGCCGGTCAGAAGGAAGGGCAGCCCGTTGAGGTTCTGGGTGAACGTGTTTCCCTGCAGCACGCCGCCCGATACGGCGCGCTCGCCGGCGCCGGCGTTTGCGGTGATCGTCACCGGGCACGTGTTGGGGCCGTACTGGACGAACGGCGTGTTGACGTACGGCACCCACAACGACGACGGGAGGAGGACTGTCTCACCGGGCGAGATCGACGCATCGAGCGATCCCGTCTTGAGCACGAGATGCTCGTCGATCGTCACGTCGGCCGTTCCGAGTCCCGCGATCGGCGACGCGAGCTGAACGCTCACGACCGTGAGACTTGCGACCCGCTTGTCCTGTTTCGCATCGAACACGGCCGGCTGGCCGCCGACCGAGACGCCGGTGATCTCGGCGCCGCCGTTGACTCTGAACTGGATCTGCCGCTTTGGTGCGCTCGTCGGATTCCAGACGGTCAGCGTCGTTCGAATGGTGGCTGCATGCGCGGCCGGGTCGAGTCGGACATCGATCGAGTACTTCTTGACGTCGGCGTCCTGGGCGTGGGCGGCAACGGCTAGGCCGAGGACGGTGGCTAGTGCAAGGAGCGCCAGGCGAACGCCGCGAAGGGAACGATTCATGCAACCTCTCGTGCGATTTTGTGGATTGATGTGAGCGATGCGAGAAGCGGCGCCAACCGTTCGAGCGGCAGCGCGTTCGGCCCGTCGCTGAGCGCGTTGGCCGGATCGTCGTGCACTTCCATGAAGACTCCGTCGACGCCACACGCAACGCCTGCGCGCGCGAGGTACTCGATGAACTCCGAGTCGCCGCCCGACGAGCCGCCGAGGCCACCCGGCCGTTGCAGGCTGTGCGTGACGTCATAGACGACGGGCCAGCCGAATCGTCGCATGATCGGGAAGCCGCGCATGTCGACGACGAGTGTGTTGTATCCGAACGAGGCTCCGCGCTCGGTCAGAATGATGCGCTCCGAGCCAGCCTGATTGAGCTTGTCGACGACGTTGCGCATGTCCCACGGCGCGAGAAACTGACCCTTCTTGACGTTGACCGCCCGGCCTGTCCGCGCCGCCGCGACGAGCAGGTCGGTCTGGCGCGAAAGGAACGCGGGGATCTGGAGCACGTCGATGACTTCGGCGGCCGGTTCGACCTGCGAGATGTCGTGAATGTCGGTGAGCACGGGAATCCCGAGGTCGCGTCCGATCGCGCCCAGGATCCTGAGGCCCTCGCTGAGCCCGGGGCCGCGAAACGACGTCAGCGACGTCCGATTCGCCTTGTCGAACGACGCCTTGAAGATGTACGGGACGCCGGCGTCTGCTGCGACTTGAGCGATGCGTTCCGCCATCGAACGCGCGTGCCGTTCGCTCTCGATGACACACGGACCGGCCATCAGAAACAGGTCCGGACCGCCGACGCGCACCGGCCCGACGTCGAATGCAGAGACAGTCGTCGACATGGCCGGGAATTGTATACGTTCGGAGAACGAGCGCGCCACAACCTCAGGCCGCTAGGTTGCCGGCTGCCCTCATCTTCAGAGGTCGAACAGCGCGAGCACCACGTCGTCGATCGCGCGGCGCAGCTGCTTCACGTCGTCGGGCTCGTTGTTGACCATGATGGAGAAGGCGAGCGTGCGGCCCGAGCGCGTCTCGAGATATCCAGAGAGCGCGGACACGTCGCCGAGCGTTCCGGTCTTTGCACGCAGCTTTCCGACGATCATCGTGTCGAGGAAGCGCTTCTCCATCGTACCGTCCGAGCCGGGACCGGGGAGCGACTGGAAGAACAGATCTCCGTAGCTCTGTCCGCGGACATATGTCAGCAGACCGACCGTGGCTTCTGGCGTCACGAGGTTCGAGCGCGACAATCCCGATCCGTCGCTGAAGGCGAGCGGGCCGATGTCGATCCCCGCCGATTTGAGGTACTCGAGCAGCACTGCGGTGCCGGCCGCTTCCGCCGACTCGGCGTCCCGGGGGCCGAACGCGCGTCCCACAGAGCGGAGCAGCAGTTCGGCATAGAGATTCTGACTCACGTGATTCGTGACGGCGACCACCGCGCTCAGCGGCTCGGATTCGGTGAACGCGAGCTCGACGAAGCGACTGGTGTCGAGCGGCACGTCGTCGCGCATTCGCGAGTCGACGGTCTTCACAGCGCCGCGCACGACGACGTTCCGGCGCGCAAGCGCATCGCGCAGCAACCGGCCGAAGAGGCCCGCGGGGTCGTGCACCGCGACCGGATCGTCGAACGCGGCGCCGATCGGCATGCGGCCCCAGAGCTCTACAGTGTTCGAGCCTTCGGCGCGATAGACGCCCAGCGAGTTCTTTTCGCCGGCTGGCGCGGTCCGCGTCTTGTTGATGACGCGGACGTAGCCTGCATCGTCGCCGACCGTCACGACGCACGCGTCTCCGACCTTGCGGCCGGGAACGACGGTCAATTCGATCGCATTGTCACCGACGGACAGCGCGCTGACCTCGGCCCCGTACGCCCACTGCAGGTCGTTCCATTCCCAGCCGTAGCCGAGACGGACGCCCTTGAAGAAGCTCTCGTCCGCGACAAGCGAGCCCGACACCACGCGCGCGCCCGTGGCTGCAACGGCGTCCGCGAGCGCGTCGATGCGCGCGTGTGCGCCCGCAGTTCCGAACCGGGCCGAGAACGTCGGGTCGCCGCGCCCGTACACGATCAGGTCGCCGGCGATGCGTCCGTTCCGGCCTGGTTTGGCCGCGGCGTAGACGGATGTCCGCCATCGATACCCGGGCCCGAGCCGCGCAAGCGCGAGCGCCGTGGTGTAGAGCTTCATGTTCGACGCTGGAAGAAATCGGCGCCCGGCGTCACGGCTGTAGACGACGTCGCCAGTCGCGACGTCGACGACGTGGATTCCCCAGCGTGCTGCCTTGAAACGCGGGGCGTCAACGATGGCGCTGACGCGCTGAGCGATCGGCTGCTCGTCCGCGCGCGCCGGCCCGGCGAGCGCGCATGTGGCGAGGACGATGCACGCGAGCGCGCGAACTCTGCCCGGGCGTGCCTTTGATCGGGCGCCGGACCGGATCAGTGGCTCGCGAGAGTTCGTCGACACGTCGTCGCGGCCGTTACCGATTCCCGAGCGTCGGGACGCCCTGCACCTCGGTCTCGGTGGTTCGCCTCGGACGGCTGGCAGTCGTGCCATACCTCGACGCAAGGCCCTTGTAGATCTGGCCGGCGATATCCGCCGCGTACTTGCCACGCGAGGATGATCCCTGGGTGATGACGACGACGACGAGGTTCGGCCGGTCGACACCCGCGAACGACGCGAAGAGGCCAAGCCACGAACCGTTGCCAATGCACGTGCCGGTCTTTCCGGCGATGTGCTCCTCTTCGTCGTAGGCGCGCTTTGCCGTGCCATAGTCGACGGCGCCGGTCATGCCCTCGAGCACCGCCGTCCGGTTCTTGGGATCGATGCGGATCTGGCGTCGGAGGACGGGCGTGAACGTATGGCCCGGGGCGACCACCTGCGGCTGGAAGAGCGATCCGCCGTTTGCGATCGTCGACACGAACGAAGCGAGCTGGATGGCGGTGAGACCAACGCCGTCGCCGTGGCTGTAGATCCGGCCGCTCTCGGCGCTGTCGTCGGTCGGAAGGTGGCCCGGCGTCTCACCGGCAAGATTGATGCCCGTCACCTGGCCAAGCCCGAATTCGCGTTCGTACTCGTTGACCTTCTGCAGGCCGAGCTGGCGTCCGAGCTGCTGGAAATACTCGTTATTGGAGTACGCGAGCGCGTCGTCCATCTCCATCTCGCAGTTGCAGGTCCTGAGCGTTCGTGCTGCGCTCTCATCCATCAGGTGTTCGTTGAGGGCCGCGAGCGCGACG
Source organism: Blastocatellia bacterium (assembly GCA_044224215.1). Taxonomy (GTDB): domain Bacteria; phylum Acidobacteriota; class Blastocatellia; order UBA7656; family JADIYM01; genus DAOMFM01. The sequence goes on along the minus strand of JBGAKX010000035.1, from coordinate 21,756 downwards.
AACGGTTTGATCGTGGAGCAGGGCTTCAAAGCCGATCCAATCGCCATCCGCTGGTTCACGATGGAGAGCACGCGACCGTTGTTCGGATCCATCACGACGACGGTTCCGGCGCGGGATCCGAGGGCGGAGAGCGACACGCTGCGGACAAACGGGTCCTCGTTCGCGACGTTGTCGGCTGCGATGTTTAGCGCCGCTTGCGTGCGCAGCATCTCGTCGTAGCGACGGATCGCCGCAAGCCGCTCGAGCTCTCGGCGCCGCGCCGCCGCGGCCGCGCGCCGTGCCGCCGCGCGCTCCTTCTTGCTCATCTTCTTGCCGACGCGCTGCGACTTCTGCTTTCTGGACGACTTGCCGCCCTTTGCCGTCTTGGACTTCTTGGAGGACTTGACGCTCTTGCCGCTCGAGGACTTTTTGGAGGCCTTGGATTTGCCCGAAGACTTCGACTTGGCGGAAGCCACCAGTTGGCTGCCGGCCGCGAGCCCGATGACGAGCGAGAAGATCGTTGAAATGACGACGAGACGGCTCTTTCCCATGACGCGTGCTACTTCCCGGATGTGATCTGCTCTGGATGGAGCCCCCGTTGAAACAGGAATCTCCATCAGAAGCGGTAAGACTGCCCGCCCAACGTCCCCCGAAGCGAATTCACGATGATGAGGAATCGCGTCCAATGGTACACGCAGGGGCAAGCCACTTCAAGCACCTGGCCGGCGCGCCGGTGCGGTTGACCCTCCAAATTCCGTTCAAGTATCCTTTCCGGTTCCCTCAGGGGACACAATTCCACCTGACGACACGTCGGGCCATATTTACGAGGATCGCATCGATGAACGCCAATCAGATACGCCGCGGGAACATCATCATCTACAACGGGGAACCGTGCCGCGTGCTCGAATTCCAGCACCGCACACCAGGGAACCTGCGCGCGTTTGTTCAGGTCAAGCTCAGGAACATCAAGAACGGGAGCAGCACCGAGACGCGGTTCAGCGCGACCGAGAGTGTCGAACGGGCGACGCTCGAGCAGCACGACATGGAGTACCTGTACTCGGACGGCGATCTGTACCACTTCATGAATACCGAAACATACGAACAGATCGGCCTGAACGACGAGCAACTCGGCGACGCCACGGGATTCCTCATCGAAGGCCTGAAGATCCAGGTCGAGTTCTACGACGGCACGCCGATCGGAATCGAGCTGCCCCCGGTCGTCGAGCTCGCGGTCGTCGAGACCGAGCCCGAACTGAAGGGCGCGACGGCTTCGAATTCCAACAAGCCGGCGAAGCTGTCGACGGGTGTGACGATCATGGTTCCGCCGTTCGTCAAGGAAGGCGACGTCGTGCGCGTCGATCCGAACGACGGGCGATACATCGAGCGCGCAAAGTAACGCACGGGGAGGCGGGCGTGCGGATGCCGTTCTGCAGTGCGTCCGGAGCGACCGGGTTGCTGTATTCTCGACCCTGAAGCCCGCATCCCCATGATCCGAACGCTCTACACGCTCGTTCTTCTGACAGGGCTTGTCGTTCTGTCGCCTGTGTTCCTGTATCGCGGGCTGCGACACCGAAAGTACCTGGGCAGCCTGCGAGAGCGGCTGGGAAATGTGCCCGTCGGCCAGTCGGACCGGCGCACGCTCTGGGTCCACGCGGTCTCGGTCGGCGAACTGCTTGCGGCGGAATCGCTCGTGCGCCGTATGTGCGCCGACTTCTCCGACTGGCGCATCGTGCTGACGACGACCACATCCACGGGTCAGGCGCTCGCGCGCGAGCGATTCGGCGACATCGACGTGTTCTACTTTCCGCTGGACCTGCCGTGGTCCGTGCGGCGTGCGCTGGAAAGCGTTCGGCCGAGCGTGGTGTGTTTTGTGGAGACCGAGATCTGGCCGAACTTTCTTGCGGAGTGCCGTCGCCGCGACGTTCGCGTCGCCGTCGTGAACGGCCGTATCTCGGACCGGTCGTTTCGCGGATATCACCGAGTCCGTCGGCTTCTGGCGCCGTTTCTCCGGCACGTGGACCGATGGCTGATGCAAACCGCTGCTGATGCCGACAGGATCGTCCGGCTCGGCGCCGACACGGCGCGCGTCGAGGTGTCGGGCAATCTGAAGTACGACGTCGACCGCGAGGAATTCGCCGCGCGTTGCGATTCGGTGCGTCCCCGGCTCGAGGCCGCGTTTTCGCTTCCTGACCCGAGACCCCTCGTCGTGGCCGGCTCGACGGCCGACGGCGAGGAGGAGCTGCTCGCACGGGCGCTCGCGCGCGTCAGGTCGCGGGACGGCCTCGCGGACACTCGGCTTCTTGTCGCGCCGAGACGGCCGGAACGCTTCGCGGACGTCGAGCGGATCTTCAATGCGAACGGCCTTCGCACGTCGAGACGGACGTCTCCGGATCGCCCGCTCGACGCCGACGTGCTCCTGTTGGACTCGATCGGCGAGCTGGCGTCGGCGTACGCGCTGGCCGACGTGGTGTTCGTTGGCGGAAGTCTCGTGCCCCACGGAGGGCAGAACATCCTCGAGCCGGCGATGGCCGGCCGTCCCGTCGTGGTCGGTCCGTACACGAGCAACTTCCGGGGTGTCGTCCGGGACTTTCGTGATGCGTCGGCGGTGGTTCAGCTCGACGAAGCCGCCGGGCGGGACGTCGCGGAACTGCTCGCGGACCAGCTCGTGAGGCTGCTGAGGAACCCGGACGAGGCACGCGCGATCGGCGAGAGCGGGCTGTCGGTGATCGCGGCGAACCGCGGCGCCGTCGACCGGACGATTGCCGCCCTCAAGCCCATCGTGGAGAGCGCTCGATGACGGCGCGTTCACGAATGGCTATCCTTGCGGGCCGCGTCATCGGTGGCCCAGGCGAGACCAGCCGCGCGGCGCGATGGTTGAGACCGCTGGCGCTCGTGCACGAATTCGCAAGCCATGTGAGGTCAACCGCTTACGAAACGGGCTACCTGAAATCGACACGACTGCCTCGGCCCGTGATCAGCGTCGGCAACATCACGATGGGAGGTACGGGCAAGACGCCGATCGTCGCGATGCTTGCCGAATTCCTGAGGGACCAGAACTTCCGGGTCGCCATTCTCACACGCGGCTATGGAAGGTCGTCGGACGAGCGCGTCGTCCTCCGTTCGGGCGACGGCTCGCTGGCCTCGGACGCGGCGGATCGCGCGGGCGACGAGCCCGCACTGCTTTCGCGCGATGTGCCTCGCGTCTCCGTGATCGTTGATTCCGACAGGGTTTCAGCGGGGATGTGGGCAGTCGAGAACGAAGACCCCGATGTCTTTCTGCTCGACGACGGATTCCAGCATCTTGCGATTGGACGCGATCTGAACCTGCTCGTCCTCGACGCAACGGACCCATTCGGGGGTGGATACTTGGCGCCGGGCGGACGGCTCCGCGAACCGTTGCAGGCGATTCGACGCGCCGACGCGGTGATCGTAACCCGTTGCGACAGATCGTTCGACAGCGACGCCATCTCGCGTGTCGTCGACGCGGCGCGTTCCGCCGAGACTCCTATCTACTACTCATATCACGACATAACAGGTCTGCGTCCGCTGACTCCGGGTCATGGGACGCGCACGGTCGCGAGCCTCCGCGGCAAGAAGGTGGGTGTCCTGACCGCCATCGGCAACCCGGGTGTCTTTGCCGAGGACCTCGAGAACGTCGGGCTGGTTGTCGCGAGCCGGTCCCTGCACGCCGACCACCATTCGTTTCGGCAGCAGGACTTCGACACGGCGGCTCGAGATGCACTCGCTTCGGGAGCTGAAGTGCTCCTCACGACAGAGAAGGATGCGGTCAAGCTCGAGAGGCTGCAACTCGGCGCCATATCGACGCATGCCGTTCGCATCGGGTTTCGAAGCGAGCACGAGGCACTGATCAAGAGCCTGTGTTTAAAGACGATACTTGGCTTCAAGGCCTCCGGCGACACCCCTCCCGGAGAATCTTCTTGACCCCTCTCGGAACCGGCGAGTACTCTGTTGACCGTTGGGGGCTACTGCGAAGTTCGTGGCTCCATCGGAACTGAAATTTTGAACCAACACCCCATGCAATGGGGGGCGGGACGTCTCCAGGGCGGTGAGTCCCCACTTATGTCGGGGAGTCCAAATCCCGGTGCTCTTGCCACCCACCTATCTTAGGATAGGTTCAAAATTAGGTTCCAACACGGCCAAGCGGTAGTCCTCTCGCACTCATCCGAACGGGCTCCGATTCGAACAGAATCGGGGCCCGTTCTGCGTCTCATGCGTTCCTCCCGCGTGCACTCAAACGCTGCCCGATTTGTGGCACCACCCTTGCATTAGACCCTGCCGTCCAAACATCACGGCCCCAAAAACCGTGGATGTCTCTTTGATCGACACCGGCGAGATTCAACACGAAGCGAAGCCGGAACGTCCCGATAGACTTCAATAAGTCGTTTCGTTTCAGGTTCTTGAAGGATTCGAGGGGAAACACCGGATCCGGGGAAACCGAAAACGGCGGAACCGACGAGGCGACGACGGGACGTCGACGATGACGGAATTCCGACAGCGGTGTCGAAAATCTGACAGAAAGCGATCTTGGCCCCATAGGCAAGGAACAGAGGGTTAGAGTTATGGCAACAGCAGTGATCTCCCTGGAAATCCCGTTCTGCTTCGACCTGGTGAGCAAACAGTCACTCGTCGAAGACCACGTCTCGCTCGTCCGGTACCTCGCGACACGGCTCAGCGCAAAGCTGCCGCCCAGCATCGAGGTCGACGACCTGGTTGGCGCTGGAATGATCGGGCTCATCGACGCGGCCGAGAAGTTCGATCCGTCGCGCGGCATCCGCTTTCGGACGTATGCCGAGCGCCGTATCCGCGGTGCGATCCTCGACCACCTGCGGAGTCTCGACTGGGCGCCGCGCAGCCTCCGCCGTCGCGCGCGAGAGCTCGAATCGGCGCACGTCCAGCTCGAACGCGAGCGTGGCCGCGCCGTGGACGTCACCGAAGTTGCCGAATATCTGGACATAGAGGTTGGAGAGCTGCAGACGCTGCTTCATGAGATCAACGCGACCCAGATGGCGAGCCTGCACAACGCGTGCGACAACGATTCCGACGCCGCGTGGTTCACCGACCCGATTCAGTCGCTCCCGGATTCCCCCGAACTCAGCCCCTTTGCCCAGTACGCCCGTGAAGAGACCCGCGCTCAACTCGCGGCCGCCATCGATTCGCTGCCTGAAAAGGAGCGTCTGGTCGTGTCGCTCTACTACGTCGAAGAGCTCACGATGAAGGAGATCGGAACGGTCATCGGCGTCAACGAGTCACGTGTCTCCCAGATTCACTCAAAGGCCGTCAGTCGGCTCCGGTCGACGATGGGCCACCTCGCTGCATAGCACTCCCATCAGTTGCCTGTACCAGCCGGCCGAAAGGCCGGCTTTTTTTGTTGCGTTTCGTCGCGAGAGCATCGAGCATCAAACGAACGCTCTATGAAACACGCGACTCTCCTCGCAGTCCTTCTGATGTCGGCGACCTGTGCCGGTCGAGCGTCCGCAACGCGACCGCTTTGCGTTGCGCAGGGCGAGCGCACGCTGCGCGTACAGGTGCTTGCGCTGCTCGAGCCTCAGCGGGTGACGTTACGCGCGCCTGTCAGGCTTGAGCTTCCCGGCAACGCGTATCTGGACGCGGGCGACGAGGTCTCCGTCAGTCGTGACGGTGGAGGAGTTGTCGCCTCGGACGGCCGCGGTTGGCGCTGGCGCGGCAATGAATTCGCTGTGGATGCACGCGGCAGCCGCCTCGTGCTCGTCGTTCAGGGGCGCGACGTTCGAAGCCGCGTGGCCACCGGCGTTGTGTCGATCACGAGCAAGGGCGGAGTGCTCGAAGTGATCGCCGCGATGCCGCTCGAGCAACTCGTCGCGAGCGCCGTATCGGCAGAGTTGGCCGACGTCGACGATCCTGCCGCGCTCGAGGCAACGGCGATCGCGCTGCGAAGCTACCTCGTCACGCGCACCGCGCATCGCGGCCAGGGGTTTGACGTGTGCGACTCCACCCACTGTGCGCATTCGCAAGGCGCTCCCGATCCGGATGACGCGCACGATCGCGCGGCGATCGACGCCTGCCGCCGCAGCGAGGGGCTTGTGCTGATGTTGAACGGCGAAGTGCTTCCCGGGTATTGCACTGCGAGTTGCGGCGGCCGGACCGTCACGCCGGGTGACGTGTGGGGCTCGCGAGCCGCCGGCTACGCGTCGGTCAGATGCGCATGGTGCAGGGCGTCGGCGTACTACCGGTGGACGCGCTCCCTGAAGGTGTCGGACGTCAATTCGGCGACGCGCGCGTTGACGGGTGACCGGTCTCAGTCAGATATCGACGTGTATGTCGCTGCTCTCCGGAGTGGCGTTGCAGCGGACGTCGTGGTGCGGTCCAACGGTCGAGAGACGGAGGTCACCGGCGACGCGTTTCGACTGTCGGTCGGGAGGCGGCTCGGTTGGGACGCGATCCCCAGCAACAAGTTTCAGATCGAGCGGCGGCGCGACTTCTATGTCATTCGGGGCTCGGGATACGGCCATTGTATCGGGCTGTGCCTCGCGGGAGCTGTCACGCTCGCGCGCGAGGGTCGCGACGCGCGTGCGATCATCGCGACCTATTTCCCCGGCGCTGGGATCGCGCAGTTGCCGGTCGACGCGAAGAACGTGTAGGCTCACCCCTTTATGCCGGCACTACCGATTCTCGCCATTGCGGTCCTCGACAGGCTCAAGGAGACGCTCGTCGCGTTCGGCCCGCTCGGGGCGTTCGCCATCGCGCTTCTCGATTCGTTCATCCCGCTGCCGGGCGGGACGGATCTCGCGGTCATCGTGTTGTCCGTCAGGTCGCCGCAACTCGCGGTCGTGACCGTCCTTGCCGCCACGCTTGGCTCGGTCATCGGCGCTACGGTGCTCTACCTTGGCGCGCGCAAGGCCGGTGCGGCGGCGCTGTCGCGGGTCGAGCCTGCGCGCCGCGAGCGTGTCGAGAACCTGCTTGGAAAGTACGATGTCGCCGCCATCGCGGTGACGGCGCTGTTGCCGCCGCCGTTTCCGTTCAAGGTGTTCAACCTGTCGGCCGGCGTTCTGAAGATCCGGATCACTCGATTCATGCTTGCGATCCTCATCGGGCGACTGGGCAGGTTCACGATCGAGGCGATCCTGGCGTTCAAGTATGGGGAGGACGCGCTCGCGGTCATCAAGCGAAATGGCCTGGCCATCGTGGCAGTGGTTGTCGTGTCGGGAATTGCGTTCCTCGTGTTCCGCGTGCGCGCTGCGCGTCGTGCGCCCGCCGAACAGGAATGAAACCCGGAGGCCCCGCCGGCGTTCAAGGCTACATACCGCACGCCGGATCCCCTTGTGTGCTGCTAAAATAGAACCATTGGAAGAATGTTCGTCCCCAATGCACTTATGAAACGATTGCTCATCATCGCCGCCCTCGTTGTTGGTCTTTGCATCCCAGTTGCAGGCGCGGACGACCTGCGCATCCTGACGCCCGCCGAACTCGTTGCCAATTCGTCGCTCATCGTTCGCGCGCACGTCGTCAAGACCAAGAAGTCGGACTGGAACGCGTTTCAGCAGGTGGCGATGCTCGAGGTCGTCGACGTGATCAACGGCGACGACAAGATCACCGAGGTCACCGTCGCCGCGCAGTGGACGGACATCTATGCCGACGACAGCTACACGAAGGGCGACGACGTCCTGGTATTCCTCACGCTTGCGCCCGGCATCTACCGGACGGTGAACTACCAGTTCGGAAAGTTCCGGATCGTGAACGAGACCGTCATCGGATGGCGCAACAACGATAACGTTGCAGTGAACGCTCCGTACACGGAGGTTCGCGCGGACGTCAACCGGCTCGCCGCAGAGCTCCGGACGCCTTCGGTGGAGGGCGGCGCAACTGCGGGAAAACCGGGATCGGTGCTGAATTCGACGGTGCCGGCCTCGGCCCCCGTTCCGCCAAAGAACCCAAAGCCATCTCCGGGAACGCCGACCAAGATCATCCGACCGGACCGTCCCTAGCCCTCTGCGGATTCAAGCCCGTAGCGAACGTACAGGTCGTCGAGCGGGCGTGACGGATTCCAGCGGTTCTTGAACCGGTCGACGTGAAGCCCCGTGCGCTTTCCGTCGTCGTCGCGCTCGTCGTAGACGCCACGCCAGCCTTCGTATTCCTGCGTCGCCACCGCCAACAGGTAGATCGCATCCTGGTTCATGCGCTCACCAAGCACGTCGATCTGCGGAGGACTCTCGACGAACGGACACTTGTACTCGATACAGACGTGCGGCCGGAGGTGCGCAGGCAGCGTGCACCCCTGGTTGAAGAAGATGCAGTGATCCGTGTCCGGCGGAATGTCGGGAAGCGGCTGCCCGATCAACAGGTAGTAGATTGCGTCTTCGCCATAGAACGGCGTCCGCTTGAGGAACGGTCGCGTGCAGCAGTTCTGCTTACAGTTCGGGCAGTCCGGCTGCACCACGTTGAAGACCTTTCGGTATCCCTGCTGCGTGCGGCGCAGACGCCGAACGATCGCGTGGAGCAGCTCCGAGCGTCCGTCGTCCTCAAAATCGGGACAACCGACGGCCGACGTGTGGCGCTTGGCGCACGTGACCTTGAGGTGATCCTTGCGCATCCGGACTCTTCCGTGAACGCACGAAAGGCACTTGTCGTTCATCTCGCGCACCGTGACGCGCCGTACGCGCACCGGACGCACCATATCGTGGCTCATCGGGATCACCTTACTATTAGTAGTGTATCGGCGGAACGCGTCCATCATACCAGAGCCCGCCGGGACGGCAAGATTCCAGCCCATGAACCGAACGATTCGCCGGCTAGTCGGCGTTGTCGGACGTTCCGCTGATCGCATCGCTCGCAAGCGTCTGCATCAGCAGGATCGTAAATCGCGCGTCGCCGCTCGTGATCGAGTGCTTTCGTGAAATCCGCCCCGCGCCAAAGACGGGCAGGGGTGCGAGACCGCGCGCGTCGTCCGCGACCAGCGCAGATCGATACCGTCGCTCGGCCGGGTTTGCATCGGCCGCCGCCTGGAAACTGCGGCGTGCAAGCGATACGTCCGATCGCTCGAGATACAGCAGCCCGAGCTGGTAGTGCGCCGCGTCGAACTGCGGATCGAGCTCGACCGCCTTCTTCATGTGGCGGACGGCGGCGTCGGGCTTGTTCTCGGCGCTGTACGCGCGCGCGACCAGGTAGTGCATCTCGGCGGACGGATTCACCGCCAGCGCCCGCTTGAAGTGGAGGAGCGCTTCGCGGTACCGCCCTTCGAGCGTGTGCAGCCGGCCGAGCCCATAGTGCGCCACGAACGAATTCTTGCTGAGCGACAGCGCCTTCTCGAAATGCTCGCGCGCGGAGTCCGTCTCGCCGTCATCGCCGCAGAGGACGCCGAGCAGGAGCGACGCCATCGGGCTGCGAGGATTCGCCAGGCTCACCTGTTCAAGGTAATGGCGCGCCAGCGTCCGCTTTCCGCCAAAGAAGTAGTGCTCGCCGAGGAACAGGCCGAGCGGCACGTTGTCCGGATCGAGCAGCAGCGCCTTCTCGAATCGTCGGACGCCGCGTCGCGGATTGCCGTTGAGCAGCAGGTCGAGCCCTTCGTCCACGAGGCGCTCGAATGTCGTGATGTCCGATCCCGTATAGGCGTCTAGGAACTCGCGAACGCGGTCCTCGAGGTGTTCGCGCGCATCCAGCTCGTCCGTGTACTGCTCGACGAGCTCGCGCCAGCGCGACTCGATCTCGCCCTGATGGACGCCGCCGCGCTCCTCGAGGACGCTGACGACGGCGTCGAGCAGGGCGTGGTCGTGAAAACTCGTGGTGGCCTGTCTGTGAATCAGGTCGAGCAGCCGTTCGTGCTGCCGGCTGAGCTTCTGCACGTCGGTCTCGAGCGCGCTGATCCGTTCGAGCAGGTGCTCCTCGATTCCATCAGGCTCGTCAAAGTTGCCGCCGAGCCCGCGGACAGAGCTCAGGATGAGCAGAGGCGTGCCGCACCGCGCGCAATTCGATCTGTTGACCGAATTGAGCGCTGCGCACCGCTGGCAGAATATCGTCGACACCGTCAATACGTGTAGAAGCCCCGTCCGCTCTTCCGACCAAGCCAGCCCGCATCGACATACTTCTTGAGCAGCGGGCACGGCCGGTATTTCGAGTCGTTGAACCCATCGTACAGGACGTTCATGATCGCCAGGCACACGTCGAGCCCGATGAAGTCGGCGAGCGTCAACGGGCCCATCGGGTGGTTCATTCCGAGCTTCATGACCTCGTCGATCGCCTCGGGCGTGCCGACGCCTTCGTACAGCGCAAAGATCGCCTCGTTGATCATCGGCATCAGGACGCGGTTCGAAACGAAGCCGGGCGCGTCGTTGACTTCAACCGGAATCTTGCCCATCCGCTCGGAAAGTGCCCGCGTCTCGGCGAACGTCTCGTCGGACGTCGCCGCGCCGCGGATGATCTCGACGAGCTTCATCACTGGCACCGGATTCATGAAGTGCATGCCGATGAAGCGGTCGGGCCGCGTCGTGGACGATGCGAGCTTTGTGATCGAGATCGACGACGTGTTGCTCGCGAGGATCACGCCGGGACGCGCGATGCGATCGAGGGCGTGAAACAACGTGGTCTTGGCGTCGAGGTTCTCTGAGATCGCCTCGACGACAAGATCCGCCGATTCAAAATCGTCCAGGTTGGTCGTCGTGCGGATGCGCGCGATGACCTCGGACTTGCCGTCGGCCGTTAGACGTTCCTTGTCGACGTCGCGCTGCAGGCTCTTGTCGATCGCAAGCATGCCGCGCTCGATGAAGCGTTCCTCGACGTCCCTGAGGATCACCGACAGACCCGCGCGCGCGGCCGTCTGTGCGATCCCGTTGCCCATCGTGCCGGCGCCGATGACGCCGACGGTGCGTATGTCGTTGCTCACGAGCTCTCTACCTCTCAACCGCAAGTGCGACAGCGTTTCCGCCGCCAAGACAGAGCGCCGCGATTCCACGCCGCGCATTCCTCCGGCGCATTTCGTAGAGCAGCGTCGTGAGGACGCGCGCGCCGCTCGCTCCGATCGGATGGCCGAGCGCCACCGCGCCACCATTCACGTTGACGCGGTCGGCATCAAGTTCCAGCTCGCGCGAGACCGCGAGCGCCTGGACCGAGAATGCCTCGTTGAGCTCCACGAGATCGACGTCGCCGCGAGACCAGCCGGTCTTGGCGAGGATCTTCCGGACCGCCTCGACCGGAGCCATCATGACGAGCTTGGGCTCCATGCCGCTGGTCGCCTGCGCAACGACGCGCGCAAGCGGCTCCACGTTGCGCGCAGCCGCGAGAGCCGCCGACGAGACGACGAGCGCCGCGCCGCCGTCATTTGTTCCCGGCGCGTTGCCTGCCGTGACGGTTCCGCCTTCCTTGAACGCCGGGCGCAGCTTGGCGAGCGTTTCGACGGTCGTTTCCGGACGCACGCTCTCGTCAGTCTTGAAGATCAGGGGGTCGCCCTTTCGCTGGGGGATCGACACTGGAACGATCTCGTCGTCAAACCGTCCTGCCGCGATCGCTTCGCTCGCCTTGCGGTGGGAGTTGTACGCGTACTCGTCCTGCTCGGCACGCGAGATCCCGTACGTCTCGGCGACGTATTCGCCGGTGTTGCCCATGTGCCAGTCGTCGAGGGCGCACCACAGCCCATCGTTGATCATGGCGTCCACGAGGACTCCGTTCCCGAGGCGGTAGCCCTGGCGTGCCTTTGGCAGCAGGTACGGCGCGTTCGTCATCGACTCCATGCCGCCGCCGACCACGATTTCGGCCTCGCCGAGCATGATCTGCTGCGCACCGAGCCCGACCGCCTTCAGGCCCGACCCGCATACCTTGTTGATCGTAAGGGCGGCGACGCTATTCGCGCATCCTGCCTTGAGGGCGGCCTGCCGCGCCGGGTTCTGACCGAGCCCGGCCTGCAGCACGCAGCCCATGATGACCTCTTCGACTTCCGCTGCGTCCAGACCGGCGCGCTCGACTGCCGCGCGAATCGCGAGGCTGCCCAGCTCGGGCGCGCTGAACGGGGACAGGGAACCCTGGAATTTGCCGACCGGGGTCCGCGCGGCACTCAGAATGACTGCGTCCTGCATGGTAGTGATCCTCCTGGCGCGCTCCATCGCGCGCAAAAAAGGAATTATAGCCAGCGCTCCAAACGAGTCAAAGCAGACCGCGCCGCGCAAGGTCGATGCGGGGTGCAGACCGGCGCTTCATCACCTCCGAGCCCCTGTCGGTGAGCGAGACCGTCGGATACGCGCCCCGCGATACCTCGATCAGGCCCGCATCCACGAGCGCGTCGCACCACGCGAGCAGCTCATCCTGCGTCCTGTCGGCCAACAGTCCGTACGTCGAGAGCCTGTCGAGACCGGCGTCGAGGACGTTGCGCGCGCGCGAGCCTCGCAGCACCGACGCCACGATGCCCTTTCCGTAGCGTCCGCGCGTCCGCGCGACGCACGAGAGAATCTTGACGACGATGGTGGCGTGCGGTTCGCCCAGCTCGGGAACCGGACGATCAGACGCCCGTGCCGCTTCGTCGATTCGCACCGAGCGCTCGGTCGTGCGCGCTCTCGTTGACGACGTCCGGCGCAGGTGGTCACGCAGATCGTCACCCGTCGGCGCGGCGTCGATGATGCGATCGTGCAGTCCCTTCGACGGCCGGCTTGCCCGAACGCGCAGTGTCCCGCCGGCGGATCCCGTGCCGTCCGGGAGCGGATCGTACCCGCCGTCGACCGGGTCGCAGCCGCTGCAGCGACCGCAGTCGACGAACCCTTTCTGGTCGCCAAAATAGCTGAGCACGAACCGGCGAAGACACCCCTTGTGGTACGCAAAGTCGATCACGCGCCGCAGCTTGCGCGCCTCGGAGGCTGCCCGCCTCGCCATTTCAGCCCTGTCGATCCTCAGCGCGGGTGGTTTTCGCGCATCGAGAACGAGCAGACCGCGCTCGCCGCCGCGACCACGATCGATGTGGCGCGCCCGGTCGAGAAGCGCGAGGGCCGAGTTCACCGCCATGTCGTTTCGCAGGCCGAGCAGCGAAGCAATCTCGCGCGCCGGAACATCGTGCCGGCCCGGACCGAGACCCGCCACTGTGTCGTACACGCGCTCGACCAGTTCAGGAGGAGGGAAGCTGCCTTCGATGAAGAACTGCTGAAATCGCGAATCGGCGTAGTTGAACAGCAGCGTGCACGTCGCGGGCTGCCCATCGCGGCCCGCGCGGCCGATCTCCTGGTAGTAGGCTTCGATCGAGCCGGGCATCTGCGCATGCACGACGAACCGGATGTCTGCCTTGTCGATGCCCATGCCGAACGCATTCGTCGCGACGATCACGTCGACACGACCCTCCATGAACGACTCCTGCGTCGCGACGCGCTCGCGATCGTCCAGGCCCGCGTGGTAGCCGGCGACGCGGATTCCGTGCCGTCCGAGCGCCGAGGCGAGCGTGTCGACCGTCTTTCTGGTTGCGGCGTACACGATGCCCGATCCACCCGACCTCCTTGCGATCTCCACCGTCCGGGCAAGCTTCTCGCGCTCGGTCTTTGTGTGTGCGACGCGGAGCGTCAGGTTCGGCCGGTCGAATCCGGCGATGAAGTGGCGGACGTCGCCGAGATCGAGTTGCGTCGCGATGTCCGCGCGAACCTCCGGAGTCGCCGTTGCGGTGAGCGCAACGGTCTGCGGCGAGCCGAGCAGCGTTCGCGCCTCTCGCAGTCGGCGGTAGTCGGGTCGAAAGTCGTGGCCCCATTCCGAGATGCAGTGCGCTTCGTCGATCGCAAGCATCGAGACGGGCGTACCCGACAGCGCATCCAGAAACCGGTCGCTGCGGAATCGCTCCGGCGCGATGTAGACAAGGCGGAAGCCACCTTCCCGCAACGTCGCCAGGCGCGCCGAGAGCTCGGCCCCGGCGATCGAGCTGTTGATGAACGTGGCCGAAATGCCGCGTTCGACGAGGGCGTCGACCTGGTCCTTCATCAGCGCGATCAGCGGCGACACGACAATGGTGGTTCCCTCGCGAATCGTCGCCGGAAGCTGATAGCAGAGCGATTTCCCGCCGCCCGTCGGCATGACGACCAGGGCGTTCTCGCCGCCAAGGATGGCCTCGATGACGAGATCCTGGCCTTCGCGAAACGATTCGAAGCCAAAATGCCGCTTGAGCGCATCGAGCGCGTGTGCGAGCCGGCTCACTTCGTATTCCTCGCGATTTTCGATCCCGCCGCTACGCGCCGAGTCGGCGCCGACCGTTCAGGAGCGCGGCAAAGACCCGCGCCTGGTAGTGCGAGTCGTACAGTGGTTCGTGGAGCCTGAGCGGGTCGACGGCCTCCAGACCCATGCGGCGGCCAAGGTTGTCCTTGGACGTCTCCTCCCACGGTATTCCAAGCGCGCCCATCGCGTACGCCTTGATGTCGATCCCTGCGAAACCGAACGGGCACGGGATGCCGAGCATCTCGTAGTAGTACCGGACGTACATCCAGTCGAAGCTCGCTGCGTGCGCGAGAAACATCACGCGATGTGCGCCGGCCGTCGTGCGAACGCGGTCCATCCATTCGTTCAGGGCGAGAATGGCGTGGCGGGGTTCGACGCCTGTGATCGCAAGTTCTTCGGGCACGAGACCGCCCGCGAACTTCAGCGATTCGGGATCGTTCGCCGCCGTCGGGAGCGGCTTCAGCAGGACCTTGAATTCGTTGTCGGCTCCGTCGAGGACTCGCGCCTCGGAGCCGTCGTCCGCGACGCCGCACGCTCCGATGGCGAGCATGCTGTAGATACCGGGAACTGGACCGCTCGCTTCAACATCGAGCGAAATATAGAGTGTGACCGACATCGGGTCATGAGTACTTTCTCGCCGGTTACCGGCGTGTAAGGCGGGCGTGATCGACCATCAGGCACCGGTCCTGGACGACCGTGATGCCCGCGCGCGCGAGGCGCTCGGCGGCCTCGTCGTTTCGAATTCCAAGCTGAAGCCACACGCTGCGGGGACGGGCGGCGATGATGTCGTCCACGTGCGGAAGCACGTCTTTGGACCTGCGGAACACGTTGACCATGTCGACCGGAACCGGAGCATGGGCACACGCGCGCACGACCGGTTCGCCGAGGATCTCCGTTGCGTCTGGGAAATAGACCGGCACGGGGATGATGCGGTATCCAGCGGCCTGCATATATCGAGGAACCTCGATCGACGGCTCGCCCGCATGGTGCTCGGTCTTGATGCCGAGCACCGCAATCGTGCGCGTCTCGCCGAGGATCGTCCTCAGCGTCTGATCGTCGCGAACGATGCGGGCTCCCCAGTCGGTTGCGGTCACCTGCGGGCTCCAGTTCCCAGAACCGACATCAACGTCGAGATTCCACGAGTGATCGCGTCGGGGTCCTCTTTCGAAAACGCGAGCCGCAGCGAGTTCGCGCGCGAGCCATCGACAAAGAATGGTTCGCCGGGGACATACGCCACACCGGCGTCGACTGCGCTTTCGAGCTTCTCGGTCGCGTCGATGCCTTCCGGCAGATCCACCCACACGAAGAGCCCGCCGGTCGGCCGGGTCCACGAGAAGCCGTCCGAGGCCGATTCGCCGAGCGCGTCGAGCATCGCGCGGCAGCGCGTCGAATAGAACTCGCGGATCTCCGGCAAACGGTCGTCGACGAGCCCGTCGGCGAGCGCCTCCGCGGCGATTGCCTGGTCGAGAGAGCTCGAGCAGAGATCGGCGGCCTCCTTTGCGAGCTCGAGCGCCTTTGCAGCCGCCGGGCTCGCAAGGGTCCACGCGGTCCGCAATCCCGGGCACAGTACTTTCGAGAGGCTGCCAAGGTAGATGACTCGCGCGCGCGCGTCGCTCGCGGCGATCGGTGGCGGCGGTGGGGCGTCCGCGTCAAAGTACACCTCGCCGTAGGGGTCGTCCTCGATGATCGTGAGATCGAGGCGTTCCGCGAGCTCGAGCAGGCGCGTGCGAGACTCGTCCGAGGCAGTAATGCCGGACGGATTCTGGAATGTCGGGATCGTGTAGACGATGCGAGCGGCGCGACCTTCGGCGCGCGCCGTGACGACGGACCGTTCGAGGTGGTCGAGATCGAGGCCGGACGGCGTAAGTCGAATGCCACGGAGCTCGGCCCCCGCGGCCCAGAAGCACGCAAGCCCGCCGATGTAGCTGGGCAGTTCGACAAACACGACGTCGCCCGGATCGACCAGAACGCGTGCGATGAGGTCGAGACCCTGCTGCGAACCGGTCGTGAGGAGGACCCCGTCCGCGCTCGCCCAGTTGATACCGCGTCGAACGAGGCGCTCGGTCACAAGCTCGCAAAGACGCGTGTTGCCGCGCGTCGTTCCGTACTGCAGGACCCGCTCGCCGTGATCCCGAATCAGTCGTGAAGCGATCTCGGCGAGCTGTTCGCCAGGAAACGTCGCCGGACTCGGGACACCGCCGGCGAACGAGACAAGCCCCGGGCGCGACAGCATGCCGACGAGCGCCCTGATCGCGTTCGGGCGCATGCGCAGCGCTTCCGCAGAGAACTCGAGACCGGGTCCATCCATCTTCCGGGAACTCATACGATGCAGCTGCAACAAGCCTTTCGAGTGATTGGGAAACCCGCGGGGCATGGTCCCGCGAACCTCATCCGGCGACCGGCGCGTCCAGGCTGCCATCGTCGGGAGCGGCGCCGGGGAGTCTACACGAATCGCCGAAACTGAGCGAGAACCCGGCCTGCCTGCGCCTCGTCGCGGAATCGCGGGCGAAACCTACCGAAGCGCGAGCACGATCTGCCGGGCCGTGAATGCGGCGCCGACGAGAAAGGCGAGACCGAGGTATCCGATCACGAGTCGGGTGTCCCGCAGAAAGCACTTGCTCTCGCGCAAGCCCTTCCGATACGCGACGACGTAGGCCCACAGGCCGATTCCGCTCATCAGCATTACAGCGAATGGCGCGCCGCACACCCACGCGATGATTGCAACTGTCGTGAACACGCAGAAGCGGATCGGATCGAACGGTTCGGACTGTGTCGTCATGCCGGGCTCGCCTCCAGTCGACGAACTTCCGCGATCGAAGTCCTTCGCAGTTGGGGCCACGCCTGGACCGCGCAGAATGGAGCGCATTGGTCCTGCGATTCGCTCCGGGTCCCGACGTGCACGCAGCACTGCAGCAGCCGTTCTTCGAGCATCGTGTTGATGTCCATGAAGGGCTTGATGGTGATCCGTTTGATCCTTCGCGCGAGGACGTCTCGCAGTTTGTCGCCGCGCCGCATGACCGCGTCACCTGCGAGGCGGAGCACCGTGCTCAACCCGAGATCGCAGTTGTCGCAGATGTTCCGAAAGATATCCGTGATCGCCGGGTGCGTGAGCGACGACTGTTCGGACAGCAGTCCGAGCAGCGATTCCTTCACCAGGTCACGCAGCTGTGCGGGAATCTCACGATCGGCAATGCGGTTGCTCACGAGTCCGAGATTCTCGCGCAAGCGGTCGTGTCCGATGATCCCGACCAGCGAACGCCAGTCGCCGGAATCGGTCTTCAGCATGTAGCCCACGCTGCAGCAGTGCGGATGCGAACACGGCAGCGCCGTGAGGTCGCGCCACGTGACGCGCCCGTCCGTCTGCGGACCGAGTCGCGCGAGCACGCCCGTGTGCGTGAGCCGGAACGACGGGTCGATGGGCGTCGAGCGTCCCGAGCCGAACTGCGGCTGGATGCTGATTCCTCCGACGAACGGCGTCTCGAGCCCGAACTGGACGACGTCGCCGATCTCGTCGTCGTTGACGCCGAGCGCCGCCGTCATCGTGAGCGTCGTAAAGACGCCGGCGTTGCTCAACCGTTCGATGGCGCGCTGCTTGATCTGCCTGAGGTCGGCGCCCCGATGGTGGCGGTGGGTCTCGAGCCGGAAGCCGTCGAACTGGAGGTAGACCTCGACCCGGCGGTTGTTCCGCGCGAGCACTTCCAGAATGGCGTCGTTCTGGGCGACCTCGATCCCGTTGGTATTCACGAGCACGCGAATGATGTTGCGCTCGAGTATCCGTTCGACGAGCGTTGCGAACCCTGGGTGGATCGTCGGCTCGCCGCCGCTCAGCATCAGGACGTCGAGCTGGCCGTTCTCGCGTTCGAGGCGCCGGTCGATATTCGCGAGAACAGCGTCGACAGGCACGAATCCGTCCAGCGACGGCGATGAGCTCGTAAAGCAGTTGGGGCAGCAGAGGTTGCAGCTCTGTGTGATGTCCTCGAGCAGTATGCACGTGTGCTGCGTCTGCATCTCGCCGAGCCCTGCCGCGTATACCGCCGGTACCGGCGCAAAGTTACCGGGCGAGTCCGGCACGTGCACCTTTGTCGGCGCGGTCCATTGCTCGAGGTAGTTCAGGATCTCGGCGGATTCGTCGTACAAGGTCCGCACGGCGCCGTGGCGCGGGCAACCGCGCACGAGCCAGACGGCGCCATCGTGCTCCGAGAGGTAGCCGGAAAGCCGGCGGACGTCGTCGAGCGGGCCATCGGGATCGGCGGCATGGCATGCGGGACAGAACGCCGTCACGTACCTGAGAATCCTGTCCGTCCTGAGCTGCATTCCTGGCATCGCTGCGACCCTGCCTAGGCGTTGTACGTCGTGATCGCGATGATGCAGATCCCGAACAGAATCGCGATTGCCGCGATCGGCGATGCCACGATCGCGAGCACGAGGCCGATCGACACGGCGCCGTTTCGGCGAGCAAAGTAGATTGCGCCGGTGATCTCGGCAGCAAGAAGCGCCCCGCACACGACGAGGAACGGCACGCCGTTCTCGAGTTGGAAGGATGCGAACATTCCGACTGCCGCGATGGCAAGATTGACGAGGGTGACCCCGAGCATCGTGAGAAGCACACGCCCGATCGTCCAGCCGGTACTCGGCTTGGCCTCGGCCGCCGCCGCCGGGCCGCGGTATGGATCGGGGTACAGCTGCGCGATCGCGATGTCGATGGCGTCCGGCGGCACGCCATCCTCGATCAGCTTGCGGCGAAGCGCGTCGAGCGTGAACGAGGCGCGATTCTGCGCAATGTAGTCGCGGATCCTGGCAAGAAGTGCGTCGTCGTACATGGCTCAACCCCGATCAGGACGATGCGGACGGTGCGTCGGCAAAGGATGGCACGCGATAGGCGCCGCGGACCCGCTGCCGCAGAAAGTACGCGGCGAAGGCAAGGATCGTTGGGATCAGAAACAGCTGCGAATACGAGAGCCCGCCGAGCACGGCAGGGTTCCCGCGGACGAACTCGACAATGAAACGGAAGACCGCGTAGCTCGCCAGGTAGATCTTGAACAGTTCGCCGCGGCGGGACACGACGGGCCGCAGCCTGAGGAGGACACCAAACATCGCGAGCTGGAAGATCACTTCGTACAGATACGACGGGTGCATCGGAGCGCCGGGCAAACACGAACGGCACATCGGCATGTGCGACGCCGTCTCGGAATCGACCGCAATGCCCCACGGAAGCGACGTGGGCGTCCCGACCTGCTCGGTCAGGAAGCACCCGATACGCCCGACTGCAAGCCCAAGCGCCACGGCCGGCGCAAAGACGTCGCCGGTGCTCTCGCGGTATCCGACGATGCGCTTGGTGACGATCGCGCCCGCATACGCGCCCGCGAGTCCTCCGAGGATGCTCTTGCCGCCATACAGGATTGCGCCGGCGACCGACGGGTCGGGTGCAAAGGCAACGTACTGCCAGACGGTGCTCGCCTTTGCGGCGACCGCGCCTGTCAGCACCGAGCCGATCGCGATCCACGCCAGTCGCTCGTCGAGCACGTTTCGCCGGCGCGCCTCGAACAGAAAGACCGTGAGCGCAGCGAACAGACCCGCGAACACGAACGCGTCGTGAGTGCCGATCTCGAACGGACCGAGCTTGAAGAGGGTAGGGAGCATCGTTGCCAGGTGAAACTGCCGCAGGATAGCACGGCCGGGATTGCTCCAGACAGCACCGCCGCCAGTACGCCGGTTCGTGTGGATACAATTGTTTACAGCGCCGGCAGCCTCTCAGGATCGTTTCCTTGCGCCGCTGTTTACGGCGACTGTACACTCTTTTGGTGTTTGACCATCGGTAAGGAGTACAACCAGCTCATATGTCGGCAAAGCTT
Organism: Blastocatellia bacterium; assembly: GCA_044224215.1. Classification (GTDB taxonomy): domain Bacteria; phylum Acidobacteriota; class Blastocatellia; order UBA7656; family JADIYM01; genus DAOMFM01. The sequence goes on along the minus strand of JBGAKX010000035.1, from coordinate 1,765 downwards.
CGAATAGCGATCGTGATGATCTCGGCGTGCGTCGCCGGTTACGCCATTGCGGGCGGATTCCCGTGGGACCGCGGGGCGACGGCCAAGGGGAATCAGTGGGCGCAGCTGCGCATCTTTGACGAAGTGCTCTACCACATTTCGAAGGACTACGTGGACGAGCCCGACATGGAGCGGGTGCGAACCGGCGCGCTGCGCGGTCTCGCCGATGGACTCGATCCGTACAGTGCCTACCTGACGCCTGCGCAGGTGCAGAGCTACGCTCCCGTCGAGCCCGGGCTCAACGAGGTCGGTGGCATGTCCCTGTCCAAGTACGGTGGGTATGTTTACGTTGTGTCGGTTCTGAAGGGTTCGCCGGCCGACAAGGCCGGCTTCGCGACGGGCGACATCATCGAGTACATCGGCAAGGCGGCGACACGCGATATGAGCCTGTTCGACGCCGAAATGCTCCTTACCGACGAGAAGGCGGGCGCCATCGAGGTCAAGATCTTCCGGCTTGGACAGTCCGGGAAGCTCTCGTTCATCGACGGCCCCGTGGTCATTCCGGCGGTCGATGCTCGAATCCTCGAGCCCGGCATTGGGTACATCGGCGTTCCGGCGCTCACAAAGGGCAAGTCCGCAGAGGTGAAGGCGGCCATCGACCAGCTTACGGCGAAGGGGGCCAAGCGCTTTGTGCTCGACTTGCGCGGATCCGCGATCGGACCGCTCGAAGAGGGCGCTGCGGTTGCCAATCTGTTCATCGAGTCGGGCGTGCTCGCGCGCAAGGTGGGTCGAGGCGGCGCAGATACGGCCGTCGTGCAGGCAACGCCGTCGGCGACCGTCTTTCGCGGACCGCTGTCGGTCCTGGTCAACACGTCAACCGCGGGTGCGGCCGAGGTTGTGGCGTCGGCCGTGCTCACTGCCAAGCGCGGCGACGTGGTCGGCGAGCGGACGTTTGGCGCCGGTGTGGAGCTCGAGCTCTACCGGTTGCGCGACGGCGGTGCAATGCTACTGACCGTCGCAAAGTTTGCGCCGGCCGTCGGGAAGCCGTTCCTCGAAGAGGGCGTGACGCCGTCGTCGGAGGTCAAGCAGCAGGTCGCCGAGATCGCGGTGCCTGAGGACGATGACTCGACCGCTCCCGACGGACAGACGCCGGCGCCTGGCGAGCCGAAGAAAGACGAGAAGCCGCTACCGAGGCCGGTGCCGACCGATGACGTACAGTTGAAGAAGGCGGTCGAGCTCGTGAAGGGCGCGGGCGCGGGCGCCGCGGCGGTCGCCAAGGCCGCCTGATCCGATTGACGATGTAGGATTTGGGCTCCGCGATCGCGAAATCGCGGAGCCCTTTACTTTTTTGTCCTGCCGTTCCAACGTTGGCGGCGTCGAGCGCAACGCGAACCGTGTTCGTTTGCGTCGGAACACCATATGGATCACGACGGCGGTCGCATCGCATTCAGTTTCCGGGCGCGTCTTGTGGTGGTGATGACCGCCCTTCTGCTCGCGACGCTTGCACTCATCCAGTACCTGAACGCGCGGGCGCAGCACGAGATCCAGCTGGCGCTCGAACAGCAGAAGGCCACCGTCAACGACACGTTCTTTGCGCACCTGACGGACATCCGACAGGCGACCGACTTTGCGCTGGCCAGCTTGTCCAAGTCCGAGTACCTGTGCGACCTGCTCGAGAAGCCCGAGAACGCCGGCGTCCTCAATCGGGACCGCATCCGGCACATCCTGATCGTGCAGGACGACGGGGTCATCAGTGATGCGAGCGACCGGTCGCTCTTGAAGGGGC
>JBGAKX010000034.1:0-37401 GCA_044224215.1 Blastocatellia bacterium | reverse complement strand
CTGGCCCGAGCTCGTCGGCGAAGTGGCCCGAATCTTCAACTCGCTCTCCCCCGAGGAACGCGCGGTCACCGCGATATTTGGCGACAACTACGGCGAAGCGGGCGCAATCAATCTGTTTGGTCCGGCGCACGGACTTCCACCTGCAATCAGCGGAGTGAACTCGTTCTGGGCACGAGGATTCGGGTCACCCGCGCCTCAAACGGTGATCGTGCTCGGCTCGAACCGCGAGGATCTCGAGAAGGTGTTCACCTTCGTCGAAGTCGCAGGCAAGACGCCGAACCCATACGGGATCGTCAACGAAGAGACCCGTGACCACCCCATCATCTATATATGCCGCGGCCTGAAACGCCCGCTGCCCGAGATCTGGGCGAATGCGCGGAGGTTCGGGTAGCGGGATCGGTTCCGTGGCGAACGTTTGTCGCAGGACAGGTGTTCCTGTACATTCGCTACATCTGGAAGTTGCGGCCAGCAACACGGCGTGGAAGTCGAGGGGTGTTCAACATCGCGTGCTCCAACGGCACCGTTGCCGCACGGAGCGTCCCGCCCGAGGAGGCCCGCCATGCAGTTCGCATCCACCGCGATTCGCGCGATCGCCCTTTGTGCTTCCCTGTCAATCGTTGCGTCAGCCGCACCGCTCCGGCAGCAGAGCCCGCAGCCCCAACCGCCCTCCGCCGTCCCCACCCCGGCGCCGGCCCCGGTTGAGGTCAAGATTCCGACGGATCTCGCCAAGTGCTTCCCACCGCAGGCGGGCACGTACATCGAATTTTCCAACTTCGAATCCCAGCTCGAGAGCATGGGCGGTTCCGACGCGCTCTACGATGGGATCGCAAAGGCGCTCGGCGAACAGGGCGTCGAGTCCCTGCCTCTCTCGGCTGCCGAAGTGAAGATCCTGACACACTCCGACATCGCCATCGGCGCGTCACTCCAGACCGGCAAGACACGCTATGGCTTCCTTGCGTTGATTCGCACGCCTTCGGCGGAATCGGCCAAACTGCTCCGCGAGCCGCTTCTTCGGCTGCTGGCCGACGTCGAGCCAAAGTCAAAGAACCAGGAAGCGCTTGTGCACGGTCAGACGGTTGTTCGCCTGATCAATCCTTCACGTGCCGGACGCGAGCCCGAAATGGCATATGCCGTCGCGGGCGATACGCTCGTCATCGGCACACCGGCGCTCGTCGACGGAGTCTTTACGCCTGCAGATCCTGCAAGCGCTCCCACGAGTCTCGCCAACCATCCTGCCTTTGCCGATGCGCGCGAGCGACTCTCAAGCCATCCGACGTCGCTGATCTGGTTCGATCCGGTGGCGACGCTCCCGACGCCGAGCCCGGGCTCCAAACGCAGCGCCGAAGACGATCGATCGCTCGTCCGCCTCGACAGCGTTCGCGGGTTTGCAGTGGCGTCGTCGCCCGGGCGATCCGAGCTCCTGCTCGAGCTCGACCGGACAAAGGAGAACCTGATCACGATCGCTACCGACGCTCCTGCGATAACGCTCAATGCCGCCGAGGTCGTGCCCTCGAGCATGCAGGCGCTCATATCGCTCGGCGTCGATTTCGAACGCATGTTCGATTTTGCAAATCGGCCGACCACGAGCAACGCGACAGGCCAGTCCGCGCCGACCGAGGCCGAACAGCTTGCGGCCCATGCCGAACCGATGCTCGGTATGAAACTGCGCAGCGAGTTTCTCCCGGCCGTCGGCAACGAAGTGTCGCTTGCACTCGATCTCACGCCGACTATCGCCGGGGCGTTCGAGACTCCGCCCAACATGCATCCACCTCGATGGCTCGTCGTCATCCCCGCTCGCGACGCCGACGTACTGCGTCGGGGACTCGGCAGCCTCGTTCGCTCGCTCGGCGGGCCTGCCAAGCCAGACGATTCCGACGAACGCGACTACAAGGGGACTCGCATCATTCAACGAGGGTCGTATGCGTGCGCGATCGTCGGGACGATGGCCGTCCTCGGCGAGCCTGCCCAGGTGGAACGCTCCATCGATGCCGTGGCAGCCGAATCGACGCTTGCATCGTCGCCCGACGTGACCGCGTTGCGCGGCCAGCTGAACGGCTCGACCATCGGCGCCGTGTGCGTGACCCGCGAGTACGGCGCGATGTTCGCCGACCTCCTCGCCAAGTCGCCGCGGCTCGGCGGCAGCGGGCTCACGACGGCGTCAATGATGCAGCGCGGCCTGTCGTTTACCGTGACCAAGGAGGCCGGGGGCGTGTACTGCGGGCTCGACGACGACAGGGCGCTCGCACCAGCCATCATCGGCATCGTGGCTGCGATCGCCATCCCGAGTCTCGTCGCCGCGCGTCGCGCCGCCAACGAGTCGGCCGCGATTGGCACGCTGCGCACGCTCGCCAGCGCCGAAGCTACCTTCCAGTCGCGCTCTGGCAGATTCGGATCGTTGAAGGAGCTGGTGACGGGTGGATATATCGTGGAGGACTTTGTGAACGGCGGCGAGCGAAACAGCTACGTGTTTCGTCAGGTGGCGGTGACGCGAAAGACGTTCGAGTTCTCGGCGGAGCCCGTCGGCGCACTCGGCGGCTCGAGGTCATTCAATATCATTGAGGATTACGTCATCCGCTATAGCAAGACCGCCACGCCACCAAAGCGCACGGCGGGGAAGATTCTCGGCGCGCCGGACGACGACGAGTAGGGCGTTTGCAAGGGATGTGGCGTCAGGGTGCCTCGGCTTCGCGTTGCGATAGCCGTCGAATGCGCGCGAATGGAGTCGAACCGCCGCCTTCCAACGCGTCGCGCCGGGACCTTTGTGATCGGAATTCATGGTTGTAGAGTGACCACCACGACGCGCCATGCGACACGCACTCCCGCATGCCGGGAGTGCGGCCTTGTCGATGCGCAGGCACTGCGATGGAACCCACACTCTTCTTCTACCTGACGGTTGCGGCGGTGACCTTTCTCCTCGCGTCGCTCATCTTTGGGGGACACCACGGGGACGACAACGGCAACGGTCTCCATCACGGCGGAATTCATCACTCCCACGGCCTGACACGCGGCATCGGCCGCGGCGGCCGTGGATCTGGCCGTGGCGGGCGGACGTCGCAAGGGATCAGTTTCTTTTCGTTCAACACCGTCTTTCTGTTCGTCGCCGGATTCGGAATCGGCGGCTACTTTGCGGCGACCTCCCGGTTCCCGGCCCCGATCGTTCTGCTGGCGGGCGCCGGATGCGGGCTCGCGCTCGCGGCCGTCGGGTTCTACGTCCTGAAGTTTCTCTACCAGCGGCAGACCTCGTCGACACACCGGCTCGAGGAGTTCGTCGGACGGACCGGCGTCGTCGACGTCTCGATCATCGGCGAAGGCGTCGGCAAGGTGCGCTGCATCAACGGAAACGACACCGCATCGTTCCTCGCGCGCTCGAGCGGCGCCGACATCCCGCGCGATTCACGCGTCCGGATCACGAGCATCGCCGGCACGGTCGCGACCGTCGAAGCCATCACCGACGACGATCAGCCTGAATTCCACACGTGGCAGGAGCGTTCATGATGCAGCACGCAGCAATCGACATTCTGGCGCAGGGGGGCGGGAGCTTTCTCTCCCCCGAGTTGCGAACCCTCCTGATGATCGTCTTTGCGGTCGTCATCATCGTGCTGATGCTGTCGGGCATCCTCAGCCGCTACAAGAAGATCCCGCCCGACAAGGCGCTGATCCTCTACGGCGGCGGCGACTTCCGGGCACTGACGGGCGGCGCCGTGATCGTCTGGCCCGTGATCAACGAGGCATACGAGCTCGACCTTCGCGCCTTCCAGCTCGAGCTCGACCTGCTGAACGCGCCAAACAAGGACCGCATCCCGATCAACATGCGCGCCATGGCGACGTGCAAGATCAGCAAGGAGGAGAACCTGCTGAAGCGCGCCGCCGAGAACTTTGGCCGCAGCTCGATGGACGACATCCAGACAAAGGTGCGCAACGTCATGGAAGGCCACCTGCGCGTGGTCGTCGGCCAGATCAACATGGACACGATCCTGTCCGAGCGCGACCAGTTCAACGCGAAGATCCAGTCCGAGGCAGCCATCGAGCTGCAGAGCCTCGGGATCGAGGTCACGATCCTCAACATTCTCGAAGTCAGCGACGACAACGGCGTCATCTCGGCGCTCGGCAAGCCCATGATCGCCAAGATCAAGGCCGAGGCCATGATCCAGGAGGCCGAACAGACCCGCCGCCAGACGATTGACACCACGAACGCGCAGAAGGAAGGCGAGACGACGCGCGCGCAGAACGAGACCGCGATCGCGCAGGCGCTGCGCGACAAGATCATGAAGACGTCGGAGTACGACGCCCAGGTCGCCCGGCAGCAGGCGACGACGTCGCAGGCCGGCCCGTTCGCCGAGGCCGACGCAAAGAAGGCCGTCGTCGAGGCGGAGGTTGCGGTCCAGCGCACACGGACCGAGGCGGAAATCGGACTGCAGGACGCCGTCCGGCGCCGCAACGAGGCGGAACTGCAGGCCACGACGATCACGCAGGCGAACGCCGAGCGGCAGCGTGTCGTCATTGCCGCCGAGGGCGAGGCCACGGCGCGCACGACCAAGGCCAACGCCGAGCGGACGGCGCTGCAGATGGAAGGCGAGGGCCAGGCGCAGAAGTCCAAGGCCATCGGATTCTCGCAGGCCGAGGTGACGCGGCAGACCGGTCTCGCACAGGCCGAAGTCATCAAGGAGACGGGCTTGGCGGGCGCCGAAGTCGCCAAGGAGACGGGTCTTGCGAACGCGGCGGCGCAGCAGGCGCTGCTGCTCGCAAATGCAGACGGCACGCGCGCCGAAGCGCTCGCGCGCGCGGCGGGCGTGGAAGCTGAGCTCTCGGCGCAGGCGACCGGCCGCAAGCTCATGGTCGACGCGTACGCCGGAATGGACGAGGAGCAGCGCAAGCTGTTTCTGACCACGGTGCTGCTCGACCGGCTGCCCGAAATCGTGGTCGCGCTCGGCGCCGCCGGCGAGAAGATCATGCAGCCGATCGCCGAGGCTGTCACCGCGTCGCTCAGCCAGATCGACAACATGACGGTCTATGACTCGGGCCACGCCGCGAACGGCGACGGCTCGATCAAGCGCGTGATGGCGATTGGCCCGGACGTGCTGTTCAACGCGATCCAGCAGATCAAGGCGATGGGCCTGACGCCCGTGCTCGAGGGTCTTCTCGCCAAGGCCGGCATCGACGTCAACGCGCTCGGATCGTTCGAGACATCCGCAAAGTCGAACGGAGCTGAGGCCCCGGGTCAGATCGAGGCACAGTCCAAGACAGTTGTCGCACCCAAGGCACGCGACACGGATCCGTCCGCCGAGCCAAAGGGCAAGCAACTGCCAGGCGCCTGATCGACTGAGCGCTTCCGAATTCGGCCCGCCCGCCGCTATTTTGCCGGGCGGGCCGCTTCGGCGCGACGACGCTGACGAAACCGCCGTACCTTCACGAGGTTGCCGCACGTGTCTTCGCACCACCGGCGGCTGCGACTCTTGCTCTCGTCGCAGAACACCCAGCGGCAGTTATCGTTCTCGCACATCTTGATCCGGCGCGGATCGTGCTCGGCGAGCATCTCTGCGAACGACGCCGCGATCTCGGCGCGGACCCAGTTCCAGTCGCGTCCATCCGGTGCGTAGTCGACCCGGAAACCGGTCCCCTCCCGCACGAGCAACCGTCGCTGAGGACACGCAGCCAGCGCGTCGTTCATCGCTGCGATGTCGCCCTCGGACGGACTCTCGCCCGCGACGAGCGAATCGACAATCCGCTGCAGTACGCCGCGCAACGCTCGCAACTTGGAAATCGTTGCATTCGAAAGAGTTCCGGCCTCGGAAAAACCCCACCGACTGACGAAGCCGCTGACCCACTCCGCACTGTCGAGCCGGTCTTCGTGCCGACCACTGCCGCGGTAGTCACGCCAGTCGCTGTTCAGGAGATCGAGTGCCGGCGAATCCAATCTGTAATCCTCAAAATAGTTCTTGACTATTACATCGCACGTTCCTATTATGCCGATGTAACACTCAAAGAGCAAATGGGTCGTTACACATTCAATCACAGACATCACTTCAGGAGACCAGCACGATGAGCGAACTCACACGAATCAAGCAGCAGCTCGACGCGGCATTCAACGGCGGCGCGTGGCACGGACCGTCTCTCAGCGACACGATCGACGGCGTCACGGCGACCGAAGCGGCGGCGCGTCCCGTCGGCCAGGCGCACTCGATCCACGAACTTGTCGCACACATCAGCGGGTGGACCGACGTCATCCGGCGGCGCGTCACCGGCGAGGCTGCCGACGAGCCAGTCGAGGGCGACTGGCCGGTGCTCGCAACGGCCACTGACGCCTCCTGGCGTGCCGAGGTGGACCGGCTGACCGCGCGTTACGACGCACTCGTGGCCGCTATCGACACGCTCGACGAGGGCGCGCTCGACACGGCAGTGGCTCCCGGCGGATCGACGATCTACCAGTCGCTGCACGGCGCGATCCAGCACGCCATCTACCACGCCGGACAGATCGCGATCCTCAGAAAGGCCGCATCATCCGGCGCGACGGGCGCAACGGCCTGACCGTGGGCCCTGACCGGGCGGCCACTTTGCCCGGCAGAAACGATGCGTCATAATGGCGCGCGGCCGTGATGGTCGCGCGCCATTCCCTTCTCGGCACAGGACCCGAATCGCAATGAGCTCCCCGTACCCGTATGCCGGCAGCGGCACGCCGCCGCCCGAGCACAGGCCGCCATGGGGCCCGCGCCTCGTCGTCATCGGGATGAGTCTCGCGCTGTTCGTCGGCGCGTGTTGTGCGCCGGCATTGCTGATCGGCGGTTCGGAGCAGCCAATGCCTGGCGGCGGCCTTCTGTTTATCGGATGGATGGGGATCGTTGCCGGCCAATTTGCCTGGTTTGCGAATCCAATCTACGCGCTCGCATTGCTTCTGATCGCGTTCCGGAAGTGGGTGCCGGCAACGCTGACCGCCGCGATCGCGCTTCTCGTTGCGCTCGACACCCTGATGATGTTCGTGCAGGAGGTTCCGACCGACGAGGCCGGCGTCAATACGGGCCGCATGTCGTCGCTGCAGATCGGGTTCTTTCTGTGGATCGCAAGCATCGCCGCGGCGGTGCTCGGCGCAACATGGCTCGCGTTCCGCGATCGCCGGACCTGAGGCCTGGACGTGACGCCGAACAACAGCGACCGCCCGCTCGACCAGTACATCGTCTACGGGTGGGTCAAACGCGAACTGCTCACGCCGGACGAGGTGCGCGAACTGAACGTGTCCGCGCGCGCGACCGGAACGTGGGTTCCGCTCGGGCAGTACGCGGCGTGGAGCCCGCGCCACGCGATCAAGCGCGCCCAGGCGCAGCCGTGGGAGCGCGTTTCGCGGTTTCGCGCGTCGCGCGAGGCTGCCCGCAGCCTGCCCCTTTTCGAATGACGTCCGACGCCGCGTGGTAGACTCTGCGCCGTCGATGAACGAGCGCACCGCGACCATCACATCCTCCGGCGTGGCCGTCGCCGTCGAGTGTTTCGAGCCCCCGGGAGCCGTGAATGTGCCGGCGATCGTCGCGTTGCACGGCTCGGGTGGAATGAGCAACGGCGCGCCGATCGTGCGCGCAATCGTCAAGCCGATCGTCGCGCTTGGCTATGCCGTCTACCTGCCGCATTACTTCGAACGCACGGGCACCTATCGGAGTGACCCATCGACGAGCCGCGCGAACTTCCCCGTCTGGATGCAGACCGTTGCCGACGCCCTCGGATTCGCCGAGCACCAGGCCGCAGCCGACCCGGCGCGGATCGGAGTGATCGGGATATCGCTCGGCGCGTTCCTCGGGCTGTCGGTCGCCACGCGTGACGCACGCGTCAAGGTGATCGTCGATTTCTTCGGCGGTCTGCCGCCGCCATTCGACGCCGACGTCGCCCGCCTGCCTCCGACGCTCGTCCTGCACGGGGGCGACGACCGGATCGTGCCCGTGACCGAAGCCGAAAAGCTCCGCCGCGGGCTCGAGGAGCACGCGGTGCCTCACGAAGCCCACATCTACCCCGGCGAAGGACACATGTTCTCGCCGATGACGGCCCTCGACGCCGCGCGGCGAACGATGTCGTTCCTCGGGCGCTGGCTCTAGGACGTCAGGACTCTTCTCCGCGCAGCCGCGCGGCCGAGTAGTCGCAAATCAGCCGGTCGGGGTCCCGCGCTTCGAAACCCTCGCGGTCGAGCCATACCTGGATCCGGCCGTTCTCTTCGACGCACACGATGTCCTCGCGGCGCACAAAATTGCCCGTCAACTGGCCGTATTCGTTGAAAACAAAGCCCGGAATCAGGTGTCGGATGTCGTCAAAGTCGATGAGCATGTGATGTGAGAGGTCCGGCGGCCGTCTGACCGCGAGTCCAGAATGTACCCGTCGCGCCTGAGCGCAACAAGCGTGGACACCGGCTTGGCCGACCTGTTCACCGCGACAGGACAACGATTCCATATTTTGTGAATCACATTGCGCTTGGCGGCATTGCTTGTGACGTGCCGTTTTCATGGTACCATTGGCCGTTTTCAGGCATTTTCCGCCGTTCCGCGGTTTGCGTTCGAGAGAGGTTTGGATCACCGATGTCTATGAAGATCGACGAACTGCTCGCCATCGCCTGCAGCAAGGGTGCGTCCGACCTTCACATCAAGGCTGGCAGCTTCCCGTTCATGCGGATCAACGGCGAGCTGCTGCCGATCATCGAGGCGTCGCGCCTGACGGCGGAAGACACGCTTTCGATGGCCTTCTCGATCATGAACAACCGCCAGAAGCAGCGGTTCAAGGAGATCTCCGAGGTCGACATCGCCTACGGTGTCTCGGGTCTCGGCCGCTTCCGCTGCAACGTATTCCAGCAGCGCGGTACCGTCGGCATGGTCCTGCGCGTCATCCCGACGACGGTCCGCACGATCGAGGAGCTCCGGCTCCCGTCCGTTTGCGAGAAGATCGCCGAGGACCGGCGCGGCCTGATCCTCGTCACGGGAACGACCGGCTCCGGCAAGTCCACGACGCTCGCGGCGATGATCGACTACATCAACCGGACGCGCACCGGTCACATCATCACCATCGAAGACCCGATCGAATTCCTTCACCGCGACAAGCGGTCGTTCGTGAACCAGCGCGAAGTCGACGTCGACACGCGCAGCTTCTCGGAAGCGCTTCGCGGCGCGCTCCGCCAGGACCCGGACGTCATCCTGGTTGGCGAGATGCGCGACTACGAGACGATCGAGACGGCGCTGACGGCTGCCGAGACCGGGCATCTCGTCCTGTCGACGCTCCACACACTCGACGCGACCGAGACCGTCAACCGCATCGTGTCGGTCTTTCCGCCGCACCAGCAGAAGGGCGTTCGAATCCAGCTCGCGAGCGTTCTGCGCGCGGTCATCTCGATGCGCCTCGTCCGCGCGGCGTCGTCGACGTTCGGCCGCGTCCCCGCGACCGAGATCATGATCAACACGCCGTACATTCGCGAATGCATCACGATTCCGGAGAAGACCGCGCTGATCCGCGACGCGATCGCGCAGGGCACCTCGCAGTACGGGATGCAAACATTCGATCAGTCGCTCCACCAGCTGTTCGAGGAGAACCTGATCAGCTACGACGAGGCGCTCAACGGCGCGACGAGCGTGGATGAATTCAAGCTGCGGCTGCGTGGCATCCGCTCGGCATCGGACCTGGCGCGCGACGACATGGAGCGGTCGTTGACGACGCGGTCCGGCGATGCCGTCACCCCGGCTGAACCGTCCGAGAACGAGTTCATCAGGTAGCGAGGGTCGAGTCCGGTGTGACGCGCTCGAGGGGAGCGCGCACGGCCCGCCGTTGGCGGGCAGATTTCTGCAGGTACGAGGGAACCGAAGTCGATGACGTCAGTGTTGTTCAATATCGCGGGATTCGCGGCGCGCATCGCGCCGCCGGATCTGCCGGGGCTCGAGAAGTACACCGAGTCGTTCGGGCGCTACCCGGGCGGCAACATCAGCTACCTGTACGCCCTCGATACGCTCGACCTGGTGATCATCACCGCGTACTTCGCCATCCTCTTCTTCCTCGCCATCTATGGCGCGTACCGGCTCAGGATCGTCTACCAGTTCTGGCGCTACGCACGGAAGCAGCCGTCGCCGGCGGGCCACTTTGACGAATCCGACCTGCCCGCGATCACCGTGCAGCTGCCGCTCTTCAACGAGATGTACGTGGCCGAGCGGATCATCGACGCGTGCGCCGCGCTCGACTATCCTGCGGACCTCCTCGAGATCCAGGTGCTCGACGATTCGACGGACGAGACGACCGAGGTCGTCGCGGCGCGCGTCGCATACCACCGTGAGCGCGGCGTCAACGTCACGCACATTCACCGCACCGACCGCACGGGCTACAAGGCCGGCGCGCTCGAGAACGGGCTGAAGGTCGCACAGGGGACGCTCGTTGCCGTGTTCGACGCCGACTTTGTCCCGCGGCCGGACTGCCTTCGGCGGATGGTGGACTATTTCACGAATCCGGGCATCGGCATGGTCCAGATGCGGTGGAGCCACATCAACCGCGACTATTCGCTGCTCACAAAGGTGCAGGCGCTGATGCTCGACGGCCACTTCGTCGTCGAACAGGCCGCGCGAAACCGATCGGGCGCGTTCTTCAACTTCAACGGAACCGCGGGAATGTGGCGGCGAGACGCGATCGACTGGTCCGGCGGCTGGCAGCACGACACGCTGACCGAGGACACGGACCTGAGCTTCCGCGCACAACTGTGCGGCTGGCAGTTTGTCTATCTGCTCGACGACGACGTTCCGTCTGAACTTCCCGTCGACATGAATGCGTTCAAGGCGCAGCAACGCCGCTGGGCCAAGGGACTGTCAGAAGTTGCCATCAAGCTGATGCCGAGTGTGGCGCGACAAGCGCCAGGCGCTCGCGCAGCGGCTCGAGCTGTTCTTCCGTCTCACCGGCAACATCGCCGCGCCGCTCGTCATTGCGCTGGCCGTGCTGAACCTTCCGGTGCTGATCGTTCGCTACAACCAGGGCCTCTTCCACCTGCTCGTGCTCGATGCGCCGATCCTGCTGTTCTCGACCGCATCGGTCGCCGCGTTCTATGCCGCCGGTCAGATCTACCTGTTCCCGAACGACTGGAAACGGAAGCTGCTCTACCTGCCGTTGTCGATGGCGCTCGGAATCGGGCTCAGCTTCTCGAACTCCAAGGCGGTGCTTGAAGCGGTGTTCGGCATCAAGACGTCGTTCGTGCGCACGCCGAAGTACAAGATCGAATCGAACAACGACGCGTCGTGGGTCAAGAAGCGCTACAAGCGTTCGCGCGGCATGCTGCCGCTGCTCGAGCTTGGCTTTGCCGCGTACTTCCTTGCGATGATCCTGTATGCCGCGTCGTACGGGATCTTTGGGACGATTCCTTTCCTTGTCCTGTTCTTTGTCGGTTATGCCTACACAGGAGTGCTGTCGATCTCGGGCGGCCTCGGGCGCGCGCGACAGCGGAAAGCGCCGAATGTCTAGCCCGAGACTGGCCGGACTCCTGCTTGCAGTCGCGGTCGTCGCCGGCATTCCGGGCGGCAGCGTTGGCGCCATCGAAAGGTCAGGGGCGACCGGCGACGAACTTCCGCCGGCGAACGGACGACTTCGCGGCATCCCGCTCGCCGAGTACCGCGCGCGCCGCGCCGCGGCAATGGACGCGATGGCGAACGGCGTCGTCGTCCTGAAGGGCCGCGTCGAAGAGGAATTCGGCGACGACCTCAAGTACCGGCAGGACAACTGGTTCATGTACCTGACCGGGGTCGAGACGCCCGGAGCGTTTCTGATTCTGAACGCGGCGGGCAAGCCGGGAGAGCGCGAAACGCTCTACATCCCCGAGCGCGACCTCGGCGAAGAGCGGTGGACCGGACCACAGGTCGGGCCCGGACCCGATGCGGAGAAGCGCTTTGGAATCGAGCGCGTGCGACCGGCGGGACAGTTTGCCGACGACCTGAGGGCGATATTTCGCGCGACCGATGGCCGTGCACGCGACTGCCGTGTCTATTCGATCCTGCCGACCGAGCCGGGCGGGCAGTATTCGCGCGAGGCGGCGTTGCGTGATCGCGTAAGAGCGATCCTCGGACCGGATCACGTCCCCGCGTGCGACTTCCTCGACGCGCAGCCGTTTCTGACGGCGCTCAGGCGCGTGAAGAGCTCGAACGAGGTCGCCGTCCTGCAGCGCGCGATCGCCATCACCGGCGAGGCGCAGCGTGACGTCGCGCATGCGCTCGCGCCTGGCGTCGTCGAATACGAGGTTGAGGCGGTCATCGCTGCCGCATTCGTTCGCAACGGCTCGATGCGCGCCGGATTTCCGTCGATCGTGGGATCGGGCATCTTCTCGACGGTGCTGCACTACGCCGACAATTCCAAGCGGATCGATCCCGGCGATCTCGTCGTCGTCGACATCGGCGCCGAGTACGACTACTACACCGCCGACATCACCCGCACGTGGCCGGCGTCCGGGCAGTTCACGAAGCGCCAGCGCGAGATCTATCAGCTCGTGCTCGATACGCAGGAGGCGGCCGCGCACGGATACAAGCCCGGCATGTCGATCCGCGACCTGAATGAGATCGCGCGCGAGTGCATGCGACGGAGCCCGTTGCGCGACTCGACGGGAAAGACCCTCGACGGCGCGTTCATTCACGGGCTGTCGCACTACCTTGGCATGGACGTGCACGACGTCGGTGATGTGACCGCCCCGCTCAAGCCGGGCGACGTGATCACGATCGAGCCGGGGATCTACCTGCGCGACGAGAACATCGGCGTGCGGATCGAGGACGATTACCTCGTAACGGCCGCCGGCCTCGAGAAGCTCTCGGCCGGGATCCCGTCGTCACCGGATGCGATCGAGCAGCTGATGACAAAGGGCCGCAGATAAACGCAAATCTGCGTTCATCTGCGGCTTGATCTGTCCTCAGAACACGAACGCCTGGGAACGCTGGCCGTCCACGATCACGACGACCTGGTTCGTCCCTCTGCCCTTGTTCAGATGCAGGTCCTTTCGCTTGCCCTGGACCGTGTACGTGTTGGTCGCCGCGTTGAACACCGGCACCTTGCGCGGAAAGACGATCAGGCCGTTCAACTCGAATTGAGCTCCCGACTCGAAATTCACGCCGATCACGGTCAGCTTCTTCTTTGAGGCCTTGTACGACGCCGACGCAACAACCGGCGGCGGAACCTTTACGACGATCGCAAGGAACTTGCCGTCGACGCGGCCAAGCGAGTCGGTCACGCGCACCGAGAAGCTGAACGAACCGGGGATCGTAGGCGCTCCCGCCAGCACGCCCGACGACGACAGCGCCACGCCGACCGGCAGCGTGCCGCTCGTCAGGGTCCATTCGAACGGCGCCTTGCCGTTCGTCACGGCAAGCGTGGCCTGGTAGCCGACACCGACCGTGCCCTGGGGCAGCGACGTGGTCGCGATGGACGGAGGATCGGGGTCGGTCTCGCCACCGCCTCCGCCGCCTCCACCCGAGGATCCAGGGTAGATGAACTGCGCGCCTGCGATGTCGTCCGGCTTGACCATCGCCCCGCGCCCGTCGTTGTGCACGAACGGCGCCATGGTGGCGGTCGAATCCGCCGAATGGCCGAGACCGATGTTGTGGCCGAGCTCGTGCGTGATGATCTCGCGCAGCGGCAGCGGGTTCTGGAAGAGATCGCAGTAGCCGTCGTTGAGCACGACGTCGCCCTCGAGAATCCGCCGGAACGTCGTGCCGTTCACCACGACGGTCTCGCGCGTCGTGTAGTGCGCGCCACCAATGGCGATGATGGATCTGCAACCCTGGCTTGCGATCTCGTTGCGGCAGTCGATCGAAACGCGTGACACGTGGTCGAGCGGCGCCCAGCCGCATCCCGTGGTGTCTTCGCCGCCGTTGACCATTCGCAGCGTGCAGCCGTCGATCGTCGACCACGCGGCGAGCGCGTCCGTCAGCGCGGCGCCGAGACTCTCGTCCGAGTCGAAGTTCGTCGAATTCGAGTACCAGGTCACGACGGCGCCCGAGTCAGGCTCGAACCATCGGCACGTGTTGAACAGGACGTAACTCGGCCAGGTCTCGCTCTCGCCTTCGAACGGACGGCCGTATTCCGCCGGAATTTGCAGCACGTCGTCGTCGACCGTGAGCGGCGCCTTTGACGCCTGTTGTGTCGCGAGCGCTCGAATCTCGTTGACCTCGATCCGCTGGCGGAGCGGCTCGGCGCGGTGACCCGACTTGTCGAGCACGAGCGAACCCTCGCCCCCGTCGTCCCTCATCGCCCACTGGCGGCCGGCACTGTCGGTTTCGAGCGAGAAGTTCCCCATGAACAGGCCGTCGACCACGTACGCGCCGTCGCCGTTGCTTCCGAGAAACACGAGCGCGTCACGTCCGACGTCAAACCGCGGCGATCCGTAGATCCACTGCCCGTCATCCCCGACCTCGCCGCCCGTCTGCTTGATCACCAGGTCGCCAAGCGTCACGCGCCCCTTGATGACCTCGCGGACATCGAGCGTGATGTAGGTGTAGATGGTTCCGTTGATCTTCCGGCTTTCGATGCGGGTGCACCGGCCGATGCAGATGGCACGCGCCGAAGCGACCTGCTCGTCCGCCGTAATGGAGACAACCGTAGTGGCGGCGGCACTTATCGCCGCCAAGGCCATCACGCTCACCAGAGCAAAGAACAATACGACTTTTCTCAAGGTACATCCTCCCAGCAGGGGCGCCGCTGGTTCTTGATATGGGGATCGGCCCATTTTACGCGAAACCCGTCAGTTCCCGCCAGAACCGAATGGACACAGGTCCAGGAGGAAACACTCTGCGCAGTTGGGTTTGCGGGCAGCGCACACGCGCCGGCCATGCGTGATCAACAGGTGCGAGAACGCGATCCAGTCCTTCTTTGGAATGATCTCGGTCAGGTCGCGCTCGACTTTCTGGGGGTCTTCGTTCTCGGTCAGGCCAAGCCGGCGCGACACACGCCCGACGTGCGTGTCGACGACGATTCCCGAAGCGATGCCGAACGCCACCCCCAGCACCACGTTGCCCGTCTTTCGGGCGACGCCCGGCAGCTTCAGCAGCTCGTCCATGGATCGCGGGAGCTCGCCGCCGTATTCGTCGACAAGCAGCCGGCACGCGCCGCGAATGCTCTTTGCCTTGTTGCGGTAGAACCCGGTCTGGTAGATGTCCCGTTCGAGCTCCTCCTGCTCGACCTCGAGATAGTCCTCGGGCTTTCGATACTTCCGGAACAGCTCGGTCGTGACCTTGTTGACGCGCTCGTCGGTGCACTGTGCCGAGAGAATTGTCGCGACGAGCAGCTCGAATGGCGACTGATGGTCGAGCGCGCAGACGGCGTCGGGATAGTTCTTCTTCAACCGGCGCACCATCGTCGCCGCGCGCTTTCGCTGATCGCTCATTCGTGCCTCTGATCCTGGTCTTGAATCGTGCCTCTCGGCGCGTGATATTGTATACAACACGTTTGGCGATTGCGCCGCAGCGCGACCACCTGGCTATGACGGATACTCGCGAGCGCTTCGACAGTGACCTCTCGGACCTTGCAGGTCTGAGCGACAACGACATCCCGCTTGCCTCGTCGGCATTGCGGCTCGCATTGCCCGAGTACCCCGAGCTCGATCATCAGCGCTGGCTGAGCGAGCTCGACCGCCTCGCGGCGCGCGCGAGAGAGATCGCGAGCGGCCGCTCGCCATCCGAGCTGCTCGACGCACTCGACGCGACACTGTTCGACGAGCACGGGCTGCACGGCAATGCCACCGACTACTTCGACCCGCGCAATTCGTTTCTGAACGACGTGCTCGAAACGCGCTCCGGCATCCCGATCTCGCTCGCGGTGATCTACATCGAAACGGGGCGCAGGCTCGGCCTTCAGCTCGAGGGAATCGGCTTCCCGGGCCACTTCCTTGTCGGCCACTTCGCGAACCACGACGTCGAGTTCATCGACTGCTTCAATCGCGGCGCGCGACTTGGGCGCAGCGACTGTGTCGATCTGCTGGTCGCCAACGGCGGAAGCGCCGACCTCTTCGACGAGTCGTGTCTCGAACCCGTCACGCACCGGCAGATCCTGCTCAGGATGCTCGCGAACCTGAAGCTTATCTACCTCAAGCGATCCGACTATGCCCGCGCGGTCGGGGCCATCGACCGGATCCTGCAGCTGGCGCCCGACATGCTGAGCGAGGTGCGCGACCGCGGCCTCGTCCTGCTGCAATCGGGGAACGCGGGGACGGCCCTGCACGACCTCGAACAGTATCTCGACCGGTCTCCCGCGGGGACGGACCTCGAGACGGTGCGCAAGGCCATGGCCGCCGCCCGAAACTCGCTTGCGAGGCTCAACTGACATGACGTCGCGGCGACTGCGCCGGGCGGCACGCACGACGGGAACGACGGTTGCGAGCCTGCTCCTCGGTCTTCTGGCGGCCGGTCCGTGCCTCGTGAACCAGGCGGACGCGCAGTCCGCGACGGCGTCGTTGCACGGCGTCGTCCGTCTCGAATCCGGATCTCCGCTCGCCGCAACCCGGGTCTCGATCAGCGAAACGGGCGACAACCTCTTCTCGGCGCTCGTCGCGACGGACACCGACGGATCGTTCGACGTCACGGTTCCCAAGGGAACCTATTCGGTGACCGCATTCAGCGCGACGTCGAGCAGGACGCCGAGCGACCTGCTCGATTCGACCGTTCGAGGGCTCGTCGTCGACCGCGACGTGTCGATCGACATCACGGCACGCCGAGGCACGGTCGTGCAGACCGCCGTGGTGTCGTCCGACGGGACGCCGATGCCGGGCGCGCGCATCGACGTCTTTGACGCGTCGAACGAGATCACGCGGACTGCATTCGCCGACGAGACGGGTTGGGTGCGATTCGTTGCCACCGTCGGCCAGAGCCTGTTCGTCACGCCGGCCCCGCGACCCGGCCGCGACATTGCGCGATGGCTCCGCTTTGAGGAGCTCGGCGCCGATGCGACGGGAATCGCCCGGCCGATCCGCCTCGACGCGCTCGACGCGCCGCTCGATTCGGGCGGGACGGTCATTCCGCTGCTCCACGGGAGCGCCCCCGGGCCGCACGTCCGCATCGCGCTCGTGTCCGAGGGATTCACGGATCTCGACGAGCCGTTCGTCGACAAGAACGGCAACGGCACGTGCGACAACGAACCGTTTCTCGATGTCGACGGCGACGGGAAGTACGGTCCCGGCGATCTGACGGTCGACGTGAACGGCAACGGCAAACGCGACAACGAGTCGTTCACCGACCTCAACGGCGACGGCGTGTGGAACCACGGCGAGCGCGCGCTGTTTCTGCAGACCGCCGTCGACCACCTGCGGATGATGCTCGGGTTTCCCGTCTACCGCGAACTGCGCGACAACCTCGACGTCGACGCCATCTTTGTCCCGTCGCGCCAGGCCGGCAGCGACTACCCGTCGCTCCCGGTGCCCGTGCTTCGCGATACGCGGTACGACTCGCGATTCCTGAGCCTCAACTTCATCTTCAACTACGACAATGACAAGCTGGTTGCTGAAGCCCGCAGTCACGTCCCGACCTACGACCTGCTCGGAATGATTACGTACAACGTGTTTGGAACCGGGCGCGAGACGGGCGGCGGAACGGTCGGTCTGTTCGCGTCGCGGAGGACCGATCTCGACTTTGTCTGCGCTCACGAATTCGGCCACTCGCTCGGACGCCTCGCCGACGAGTACTTTGCGTACGACGGCGCGCCGCCATACGGCGGTATCGAGCCCAATTACCCGAATGTGACGAAGTCATCCGCCATCGACGAGCTGAAGTGGGCGCGCTTCGTGCCGGCGGACACGTCGCTGCCGACACCAGACGGCACGGTCGGCGTCGGCGCGTTCGAGGGCGGCTACTACCGCCGCCACGGCATCCTCCGTCCAGCATTTAACTGCATGATGCGGAAGTTCGCGATCTTCTGTCCGGTGTGCGCCGAATCGATGAGCGCTCGTATCGCCTCCACTCGGGGCGTCGCGCGGCCGGCGGCGCCAAGCTTGAGCGCACCGCTCGACAGCGAGGTCGTCGACAACGACCTGCTGGTGGGAATCGACATCGACGACCTCGCGCGTGTCGAATCGGTGCAGCCGCTCGTGAACGGTCAGCCCGCCGGAACGCCGTCTCGGGTGTCGCCGTTCGACGCGCTCGTGGACGTCTCGGCGCACGACGGAGGCACGATCACGGTTTCGGCAGACGTCACGTTCGTCGGCGGGACCCACTCGGTGACGCCCGCGGTCACGGTGTCGGTGACGCCACGCGATGTGCAGACTCCGACCGTTGCGGACGTCAGGTTCATGTCGGGCACGGTCGTGCTCAAGGGCATCAATGGCATCGTCGTGCCAGGCGCCGTGCTGTTCGTCGACGGTGTCGACCGCTTCCCGCTCGAGCTTGCGAACACCGGATCGGCGCGTGTCGTGAAGTCCGCGCTCGGGTCGGCTTCGAACGCCAGGATCCGCAAGGCCGTGCGCGCTGGTCGCCAGGTGACGCTCGTCGTCGTGAACGCGGACGGCGGACGAAGCGCGCCGATCCCATTCACGCGCTAGCAATTGCAGCGCATTGACGAGGGCGGGATGGCTCCGTGCGATGACACGCGCGGAGAGGCTGCGTCTTCCCAAATGCCCCGCGGTCTGGGAAGATCGTCGCAATGCTGTTCGCGAAGCTGAGAGCCCCAAAGAACCGTTGGAACGTGCCCATCCGCAACTTCTCGGCCGTCGAGGAGGGAAGGCTCTATCGCGGCGCCCTGCCGGACGAGCGGGGGTATCGGGCTCTCAAGCAGCTCGGCATCGAGACGGTCGTCAACCTTCTCGACGATGAACAGCGCGACAACGGGCTTGCCGCGCGCGCGGCGGGACTCCGCTGGTATCACCTGGCGCTGTCCGAAGCCGAGCTGCCGACCCCCGACCGAATGACGACGTGGCTCGGCTGGACGCAGAACGAACCCCTGTTGCCGATCTACGTTCACTGCACCGATGGCCGCATACGCACATCAGCCGTCATTGCCGCGTACCGGATCGGCGTGACTCGCTGGGACAACGCGAAAGCGTACGACGAGGCGGTATCGTTCGGGTTCACCGGCGACGGCGGGCACGAAGCCTGGGCGAACTTCATCAAGACCGTCAAACCCTGAGGTTCGAGCGGGGCGCGATCTCGCCGAATGGCACACCGAACTGCTGCATTCGCCGGGCGGATGTGGGATCATGCCGGCGGTCCCGCCGTTCCACTCCCGCCCCCCGCTGGAGGCACCTCATGGTCGTCCGCATCTTACTGATCGCCCTTTTCGCCCAGTTCGCGCTCTTCGGCCCGTCCACGAACGCGACCGCGTCGACCCGGTTCGGGGCGCCCGTCCTGAAGTGGCAGAAGGGCGGTTGCACGAGCTTCTGCCAGACGGGCTGGTACGCGTCGCCGGCCGTCGCGGACCTCGACAACGACGGACAGATGGATGTCGTCTGGGGATCGTACGACGTCGTTGCCCTCAACGGATCGACGGGCGCGGTCAAATGGCGCGGCACCAATTCGAGCCGCGTGTGGCCCGGGATCGCGATCGCCGACCTGACGGGCGACGGGACGCTCGAGGTGATCGTCGGGCGCGGTGGGAACCAGCTGACGGTCTACTCGAACACGGGCTCGGTGCTGTGGACGCGCAACCCGTTTGCCGACGGTGAAGTGCGAACGCTGGCGGTCGCCGATCTCGAGAACGACGGACAGTTCGAGATCATCGTCGGCCGCGCGTCGAGCGGCGGAACGCTCCAGCTGAGCGTCTACGAGCCGGACGGGTCGGTCAGGCCAGGATGGCCGGCGCGGCACTCCGCGGATCCCGGATTCGGGGCCGGCATGTACAACGAGAACGTGACGGTGGGCGACGTCAACGGCGACGGCTTCAAGGAGGTCATCGGCCCGACGGACACGCATTACTGCACGACGCTCGATCGAAACGGCAACCAGATCGCGGCGAACGCGATCTACGGCGCCGGCAAGGTCTGGAGCCAGGTCGGAATCCACGTCGACCAGGCGGCGGATCTTCGCGGGTTTGCGAACTGCGGCACCGAGCACCGTCCAAACTTTGCAAACTGCGCACCCGCGATCGCCGACGTCGATGGTAACGGCACGCAGGAGATCATCCTGACCGGCGACGTCTACAACTGCGCCATCGGCGATGACATCAACGGCGACCTGTACATCATGCCGTGGATCCTGAATCTCGACCGGACCCGATGGGCCGGGAGCGGTTTTGACTGGACGGTCATCCCGACGCCGCCGGCCAACAGCGGACCGCTGTCCGAAGACTTCAACGTCATCGAGAACAACGTGCACAACGCGGTCGTCGCCGATCTCGACGGCAACGGCCAGCGCGAGATCCTATTTCCGTCCTACGACGGGCGGTTGCATGCGATGTGGCTCGACAAGACAGAGCATGGCAGCTGGCCGTACGACGTGCCGGGCGCCGGAATCCGGTTCGCGAGCGAGCCGGCGGTCGTCGATATCGACAATGACGGCCACGCCGAGGTCATCTTCACGTCGTGGGGCGAAAAGGCGCTCGTCGGGACCGGCCAGCTCCACATTCTCGACTATCTCGGGAACTCGCTGTTCACCGTGAACCTGCCCGGATCGTTTCCGGCAGGCGACTGGAACGGCGGGCTTGCCGCGCCGACGATCGCAAACATCGACGGTGACGCAGACATGGAGATCCTCGTCGGAACCTCGTCGAGCGGTCTCGTCGCGTACGACCTGCCGAACAGCGCGAGTGCGCGGGTGCTGTGGGGCACCGGGCGCGGCAGCTACCGGCGCGCCGGGGTCTCGGGCACGGGCACCGACACTCCCACGATCTTCGTATCGTCGACGGCGACGTGGTTCGAACGCTTCGCAAACGCACCGGGAGCCGCAAATCTCGCATTCGGTTATGGCCCGTCGGGCACGAACTGGGCGCCGCTCGGCGGAGACTTCACGGGAAACGGACCGTCGACTCCCGCTCTCTACGACCCTGCGTCCGGCGCGTTCTTCTTACGAAACGCCAACTCGAGCGGACCCGCGCCGCGCGTCTTCTCGTTCGGCGCCGGAGGGGCAGGCCTCGTTCCGCTCGTCGGCGACTGGAACGGCGACGGAATCGACACGATCGGTGTCTACAACCCCGCGTCGGGAGCATTCTTCCTGAGGAATTCGAACTCGTCGGGCGCTGCCGACATCGTGTTCACGTTTGGGGCCGGCGGCGGGGGATATGTGCCACTCGCCGGCGACTGGAACGGCGACGGCATCGACACGATCGGCCTGTATCAGCCGACGACGGGCGCGTTCTTTCTGCGAAACTCGAATTCGTCGGGCGCGGCGGACCTCGTCGTCTCGTACGGTCCACCAAACGCGACACCCGTCGTCGGTGACTGGAACGGCGACGCCGTCGATACGATCGGGATCTATGTGCCTTCGACGGGCGTGTGGTTCCTCAAGAACACGAACGCACCCGGAAGCGCCGATCTCGTCTTTGGGTACGGGCCGCCAAACGTTGTTCCCGTGATCGGCAACTGGGACGGAATGTGATCCCCGTGGCGGGCGATCGCATCCCGTGCCCGTTGCCGGTCACGTCGACAACACGCCGGCGTCCAACCGGCTAGTTCAGCGCCCGCTGGATGTACGCCATCAGTTCGCGGACCGGAGCCGTCTCGATCCCGTGAATCGACGACTCCTCCTGCCACATCCGGTTGAGCGACGTCGAGATGCCGGGATCGCCGCCGGTGAAATCGCGGACCTTTGCCATCCACCGCTTGGCGAGCGCCTGGACGACCTCCGATTTCGGGTCCGTGCCGTTCTCCATCTCCTTGCGCACGGAGGCCATCAGTTCGTCCCACTCGCGTGCGCCCGCGTCGAGCTGTTCCTTGCTGAACTGTTCGCGGCGCGCCTCGAGCTGGGCGAGCTGTTCCTTGGTGTAGTAGTTCTCCATCTTCGTCATGTCCTCGATCGCCGTGATCATTGCGTCGACGGGCGCTTCTCCCCGCTCCCCGATCAACCGTCTGAGCGCGGCAAGCCGCACACACATCCTTTGTTCCGAGGCGATGCGCTCCTCGAGACGCACGAGTTGCATCTCGACCACCTGGCCGAGTGTCATCCCCGTGCTGTCGATGAGCTCTCGTATCTCCACGAGCCCGAACCCGAGCGACCTGAGTGCGCGGATCTGCTGAAGTCTCGCTATGTCGAGTGCCGTATAGAGCCGGTGCCCCGCCGCCGTGCGCAGCGACGGCGAGAGCAGTCCCGTCTCGTCGTAATGGTGGAGCGTTCGAACGGTCAGACCCGTCTGTCGCGCGATCTCGCCCACCTTCATCGCGCCGAACCGTTCGGCGCGCTCCGTGTCTGGGTATGTGGCCACGGTGGATACCCTACAACCTCACGTTACGTGAGGTGCAAGAGGTTTTTTTCGATCAGACCGCGAATCAGGCGGATCAAGCGGATATCCGCCTGATCTGCGGCATCCGCGGAATCTGCGGCCTGTCTTCCCGTGATCTGAGTCACGGACGGCCGTCGCGGGAGGGCATATCCTGCAATCCGATATGGATCCAAAGGAGACTGCACTCATGACGACAGCACAGACCCGAGTCCGCGACCTTGCGGTCACGATCCCCGGCGCCACGCGCGTGTTCGAGAAGCTCGGCATCGACTACTGCTGCGGCGGCGAGCGGTCGCTGCACGAGGCGTGCGTGTCGGCACACGTGGACGAAGCATCCGTCGTTGACACCCTCGCACAACTGCAAACACAGCCCGACGCGAATGCGCCTGCGTTCCAGGCAGGATCGCTCGCGGAGCTCGTGAATCACATAGTCGACGTCCATCACGAATTCACCCGCGAAGAGCTCGTCCGAATCGACAAGTTGTTGATCAAGGTCTGCGACAAACACGGAACCAACCACACCGAGCTCTTCGAGATTCAGGCGGCATTCCGCGACCTCGCCGCCGACCTCGGCCCGCACATGAACAAGGAAGAGCTGATGCTGTTTCCGTACATCCGGTCGCTCGAGCGCGCCGCCATCGCGGGCCGGACCGCCCCGCCATCGCCGTTCGGCTCGGTCCGCAACCCTGTCCGCATGATGTCGACCGAGCACGACGTTGCGGGCGAGCTGTTGCGCCGCATGCGCACCCTGTCGCAGGGCTATGCGCCGCCGTCCGACGCGTGCGTCAGTTTTCACACGCTGTACCAGGCGCTCGAAGGGCTCGAGCGCGACCTCCACCAGCACATTCACCTCGAGAACAATGTGCTCTTCCCGCAGGCGATCGAACTTGAGGACCGCATCGGGGCTGCCTAGCACTTGAGCCGCAGGGTGCGATCCGGCCATGATCGCACCCTATGGTCGACAAGATCGCCGCCCTGCGCCGGACGGTTCTGTTCGGCGAGCTGGACATTTCCGCCCTGTCGGCCCTTGCCGCCACCGCGATCGAGCACCACCTCCGCCGGAACGAGATGCTCTTCCTGGCGGGTGAGCAGGCCCGCGGGCTCTACGTCGTCGTCTCCGGTTCCGTTCGCGCATACCGCG
The DNA here is from genome assembly GCA_044224215.1 of Blastocatellia bacterium. GTDB lineage: Bacteria > Acidobacteriota > Blastocatellia > UBA7656 > JADIYM01 > DAOMFM01. The sequence continues at coordinate 13,946 of JBGAKX010000034.1, read as the reverse complement.
AGAGCCTCGACGGTCGCGAGCAGGTCATTCACGTCGAGCACGCCGGCGCCACGATCGCCGAGGTTCCCGTCTTCGACGATCGGCCGACGCCGTCCAGCGTCGCCGCCGAAGAGAACACCGTGGTCCTGTTCATCGACAAGCGAGACGTGCGGCGGCTGTGCATCGAGCGCCCCGAGATCGCGCTCGCCGCGCTCAAGATCCTCGCGGGCAGGCTTCGTCGGTGCAGCGATCTCGTGGCCACGATATCGCTGCAGGACGTCGGTCAGCGCATCGCCCGGCTGCTGCTCGCCGAGGCGGCGTCGCGCGGCGAACGTACAGGCTCGCGCGTATCCTTCGATCTGCCGCTGACGAAGGAGCAGATCGCGATCCGGGTCGGATCGGTCCGCGAGGTGGTCTCGCGCGCGCTCGCAAAGCTTCACCACGACGGTCTCGTCACCGTCGACGGGCGGCACGTGACGATTCCGGACGAGGATGCGCTGCGGATGTTCGCGGGGGATTAGCGGCACTTGGCGCCTTTGCGCCTTTGCGTGAACAAGATTTCCACGCAAAGGCGCAAAGGAAACAAGTGCGCAAAGGCGCGTGACCCAAGTCACAGCAGGCTGCGACCGCACACGCTAGATTCCACGCGTGGAGTTCGGCAGTCGACCGACCGTCGTCTCCGACCCGCGGAGGCGCACCGCCTTGCGGAGAGGCGCAATCATGCCTTCGTCAAGAGGCTAGGCAAGCCGGCTGCGTCTTCGCGGGAACAGTCATATCAGCGCGGCGCCGCACACGAAGGGGTCCACTGCCATGCAACACGCACCGGCGACTTCTCGCACCAACACGCAGGCCGGCACGCTCATCGACATGCTGACGCGGCTCGAGGGCGAGCCCGTGATTCTTCGCGCATTCGCCGCCACGGGTCTGTTCTTCATGCTCGTTCCCGGAACGCTGCTCGGCGTGATGAACCTGATCACGATCAGCGGTCACCAGGCCGCGGGCACGGCCTCGGCCGCGTGGGTCCAGGCGCACGGTCACGCGCAGTTCTTTGGGTGGATCGGCACGTTCATTCTCGGGATCGGATATCACTCGCTGCCGCGGCACCGCCTCGTCCACATCGCCGGAATCGACGAACGCTGGCTGTGTCTTGCGCTGTGGACGGCCGGCGTGCTGCTGCGTTGGGGCGCCGGCACCGCACCCGCGCCGTGGCGCGCGATGCTCGTGGCCGGCTCGGTGTGCGAGTTGTGCGCATTTCTGCTCTTCCTGCGCGCGTCGAGCGGTCATCGTCCGGCAGACGATACCGCACGGCGGCCCGAGGCCTGGGCGGTCGTCGTGATTGCCGGAACCTTCGGCTTGCTCGTGTCACTGGTCGCGAACGTCGCCGTCTCGGCGTGGGTCGCGTATGGGGCCGACGCGCCGGTCTTTCCTCCCGAGGCGAACCGACGCATCCTCGCCGTCGCGTTGTGGGCGTTTCTCGTGCCGTTCGTGTGGGGCTTCACCGCGCGCTGGATTCCGCGGATGATCGGCACACCCGAACCGTCGAGCTCGAGGCTGCTGCTTGCGACGGCAACGTGCTTTGCAGGCGTCGTCCTCTACTGCGCGGGGCTCTTCACAGCAGGCGCCGCTGCGCTGCTCGTCTCAACGGTGATCGCGACTGTGAGCCTCAGGCTCTACGCGCGCCGCTCTGCAGACGTCGGTCACGACGGCATTCCGCCGTGGAGCGCGACGGCGGTTCGCGTCGCGTACGTCTGGATGCTGATCGGCGCGTCGCTCGGCCTTCTGGCCGCGATCAACGGCAGCCCAACAACGGGAATGCTCGGCGCATATCGCCACGCGATGACGGTCGGGTTCCTGTCCGTGATGGTCTTCACGGTTGGTCCCGTGGTCCTGCCGGTCTTTGCCGGAGGCCGGCCGATCTTCAGTCTCGCGCTCGCCCGTGCGGCGCTCGTCATACTGAACATCGGCTGCACGTTGCGCGTCGTGTCGCAGATCGCCGCGTACGACGCAAACGCGCCGTGGGCGTGGCACGTGTTGCCCGTCTCGGCGCTCGTCGAGCTCGTGGCCGTGTGCGCGTTCGCCGCGAACCTCGGCATCACGATGGCGTCCCCCAGGGTCACGCGAGCCAGGCTCGCGTGACCAGCGGGGGCGCATTTCAGGCCGCTGCCGGGGCTTCCTCGGTGAGCCCGAGGCGCCGCTTCAACAGCTCGTCGAGCGAGATCGCACCAGGTCCGAACGCAAGGACCACGAGCGCGGTCAGCATGAACAGGAACGGCTCGGCGCCCGTGAACTGCGACGGATCCGTGAGCAGGGCCGAGAGCGCCTCCCGCTCGGCGGTCGCATAGGCAACGAGCATCGTGAACACCAGCGGGATGCTCGCAAGCCGCGATCCAAGCCCGAGAACGAGCAACGCCCCCCCAACCATCTCGGTCGTGCCCGCGATCGCCGCATTTACGCCCGGCATCGGGATATTGAGCGATGCAAAGAACGTCGTCGTGCGTTCGAGGTTCATCAGCTTTCCCTTCCCTGTCAGGAAGAACTGCGACCCCCAGAAGAGACGCATCGCAAGGAGCAGCGGGCTTTGGAGATACCCGAGCAACCCCGCAAAGCGCTCGTAGAGCGTTCGCGCGCGGTCGAGGAGAGTGCCTGCCATGCTCTGCCTCCTCTTACCGGCTGCTGCAGCCGTCCTTGCCGCTGCAACCATTCTTGCTCGTGTCGTTCTTGTTCGACTTGGTCGCCTGGTCGCTGGCCGCCGGCGCGGTCGCATCCGGCGCCTTCGCGTCGTCGGTGGAACCGCACCCGTTCGCGCCGCCGCATCCGTTCTTGTCGCCCTTGCCGCCCTTGCCACCCTTCTTCGCCTTGGCGTCGTCCGCCGCCGGCTGTGCCTGGTTCCCCTGATCGGCGACCGCCGTCGATCCGGCAGGTGCCGCGGGCGCAGGTTGCGCGGAGCTCGCGGCCGCGGGGGCCGGTGCCGGCTCTGCCTTCTTGGGCTGCTCTGCCGCCTGACATCCGGCCATCACACCCGCGATCACCGCCGCCATCACTCCACCAGTCATCTTCCTCATGTCTTCTCGTCTCCTTCGTGAATAATCCCGACGGTGAATAGATCCACGGATGCGCCGCTAGTATTCCACCGACGTGAAGAATCCTCGCGCGACCCACTCGCTGAAACACTTGAACACGATCGTCTCGGCAGCCTGCGGCTTCATGCCGCGCGTCGCCTTGGCGACCGCATCGCCCAGACGCTCGCCGGCGACGACGGCCGACAGCAGCTCGTATTCGGCGGCCGACAGTTCAATGTGGTACACGCTGTAGTCCTTGCGGTACACGACGACGTACGTACGCTTGCGCGGGATCTTCGGGCGCGGCGAGTCCGCGCGCGCGGCTTCGTGATACCTGGTGACCGCGTGGCGAAGCGAGAGAAGTCCGAGCGCCGCTATGGGTTTCAGACGCGCCGTATTCCACGCGTCGGGCGGTATCGCGGCGACTGCTTCGACTGAGAGCGCCTGCGATTCATCGGCGTGGAAGATCTGCGTGATCTCGAGCTCGAGCCGCGTCAGATCCGTGAGCACGTCGCGCCGCTCGAGATTCGACGCCGACTTGACGTACTCGGGCAGATGATCTCCGAGGTGGTTGAGCGTGAAGCTTCGCGACGGATACACGCGCACGTAGTCGGCGACGAGCTGCTCGAACGCGTCCCATCCCAGAAAGTCGAGCGTCGACGGGTAGTCGTCGATCAATGCGTCACGCATCCGGATCAGGTACATGTCGCGGTAGATCTCGAGCCGTTCGCGTTCCGAGAGCGTCTCGGATGGAAGCGTCAGGTCCGTGATTGCGCTGCCCGGAAGACCCGTTGCCGTCGATGCGGCGCCAAGGGCCTCGTCGATCTCGCCGTCGGTCGTGATCACGACCTGCGCCCACTCCTGGATCTGCGCCGTCGACGCGTGTGCCGCCATCGCTTCGTCCTTCATGCCGCCACCGTCGCGGCGCGATACGCCCGGGCCTTGAGGACTTCGGCGTGCACGACCTGGAATTCCGGGATGTCCTCGTCCCACTCGAGCAGCGTCGAACGGCCGCCGATCGTCTCGCACGCAAGCCGGTAGAGCTCCCAGACCTCGTCGATGACGGGCCGGCTGTGCGTGTCCAGAATGTGCGTGCCCTTGTTGGTGTGCCCGGCGAGGTGGTACTGAACCACGCGGTCGGCCGGCATCGCGGCAATGTACTCGCGCGCGTCGAATCCGTGGTTGAAGGCGCTCACAAAGACGTTGTTGACGTCGAGCAGGATGCCGCAGTCGGCCTCGCGCGCGAGCGTCGCCAGAAACTCCCATTCGGTGATGTCCGAATCGCGGTACGCAAGGTACGAAGACGGATTCTCGAGCACGATCGGCCGCTCGATGATCTCGGACACCTCGCGCGCGCGCGCGATCGTGTGCGCGAGCGCCTCTTCGGTGTACGGCATCGGCAGGAGGTCGTGCACGTTGCGGCCACCGACGCCGGTCCAGCAGAGATGGTCCGAAACCCAGCGCGCGTCGACGCGGTCGGCGAGTGCCTTGAGCTTGGACAGGTAGTCGCGATCGAGCTCGCTCGTGCTGCCGATCGACAGCGACACGCCGTGCATCACGACGGGGTATCGTTCCGCCACCTGGTCGAGGATGAACACCGGGCGGCCGCCCGTATCCATGTAGTTCTCTGAGATGATCTCGAACCAGTCGACCTTGGGCTGCTGGCTGAGGACGTACGGGTAGTGCACGGTCCTGAGGCCGACGCCGAAGCCAAGGTCAGGGTAATTCCAACGGTTCTCGGACATGGTGTGTCTCCCCGTGGGTCTTGAACAACGACGAGCCAAAGCGTCCGTTCCATTCGTCGGAACACGGACGCTTTGACGCGCCGCTGCTACCGATACGCCGGTGCCTACTCGTGCTTCACAGGAACGGCGCAGCCGCCCTTGCCTTTGCAGTCGTTCTTGCCGGCGCAGCCGTTGTTCCCGGTCTTGCAGCCGCCCTGGCCCTTGCACTCGTTCTTGCCAGCGCAATCGTGATGGGCCACGGTGGCGCACCCGCCCTTGCCCTTGCAGTCGTTCTTGCCAGCGCAACCGTTGGCGCCCGTCTTGCAGCCGCCCTGGCCCTTGCACTCGTTCATGCCCTTGCAGGCGTGCTTGGCCTTTTCCTTGGAGCTGGAAAGACTCTTGGCAATCGCCGAAATCGCCGGTCCGCCAACAACGCCGGCCGTCACCGCGGCACCGATGATGGTTGCAGCAAAGTCTCTTCGTTTCATGCGTTCTCCTTGTGTGGTCGTGGAACCGGGGCGGCGAGTCGAGCTCGTCGCCCCTGATGGTGGAATTGACAACCGGCACCGCAGGCCGGCAGGAAGCATTGAAAGAGATTGGTTACGCGACACCGGCTCCAAGGCCGGACGCGTCGGAAAGCACTCTGGGAGCCGCCCTTTCCGCCATTCGCCGCTCGAACGCCCCGCGCAGTTCGGGCAGATTGGCAGCAAGTGCTCCGAATTCGTTCTTTGGAAGACTCAAAGTGTCCATCGGCGAGACGCAACGCACCGTTGCGTTTCGGGGAGCCCGATTCAGCAGGGCCATTTCGCCAAAGTACTCCCCTGCCTTGAGTTGTGCAAGCACTGTCTCGCCCGCCCCAGTACCGCGGACAACTTCGGCCGCGCCGCTCAGGAGAATGTAGACCCGGTCGCCGAGGTCGCCCTCGCGAAATACCGTCTGCCCGGGCTCGAAATGTTCGTGGCCGAGACCCGCCTGCGTGGCCAGGTTGAGCTGCACGAGCTCGGCCGGCAACAGCAGGTCGAGCGTCCACGATGATGCCACCTTCAGCCGCCGTCCCCAGCCGGGCAGCTTCATCAGGTAGATCGTGCGCCACATCCACCACGCCAGAAATCCGGAAATCTTCATACCAAACACCTCGGCGACCGCGGACCGGTGACCGAGTGCGCCCATCTTGCCAAGACCCTTGAAATCGAATACGCGCCGCGATCCGCCTCGGATTTCGGCGACGATGTTGTGCGCGGCGGTCTTTGCCTGCCGGATCGCGTGCTGTGCCGTGGGCGGAGCATATCCACCGTCGGGAGCGGGAACCAGCGCGCAGTCGCCGAGCGCCCAGATCTGGCTCGCTCCGTCCACCTCGAGCCCGGACGACACGATCAGCCGGCCGCCGCGTCCCTTTGGAAGAGGAAGCGCGTCGACGACCGGGTGCGGCGAGCTGGGAACCGTGGAACAGATTGTCTTGGTTGCGATACGCGTTCCATCGTCGAGAACCGCTTCGTCGCTCGTGGCCGCCTCAAGCCTCGTGTGAAGCCGGATGTCGACGCCGCGTTTGGCGAGCAGCTCCTGCGCGTAGAGTGCCAGGCTCTCGCCCATTTCAGGCAGGATTCGGTCGCCGGAGTGCAGCAGCACGACCTTGATCTCGGCCGGATCAATTCCCCGGTAGGTCCGGGCCACGCCGCGGACAAAGTCGTTGAGCTCCGCGACGACCTCGACGCCCGAAAACCCGCCTCCGGCGACGACGAACGTCAGCAGCCGCCGCCTGAGCTCCGGATCGTCGTCCTCGACGGCAGCTTCCTCGAGCGCGTGGATGACATGGTTTCTGAGCCGCACGGCGTCGGCGAGGTCCTTGAACGGCATGGCGTGCTCGGGCAGACCCCGTAACCCTCTGAAATCAGTGACGTTACCAAGTGCAATGACCAGGTGGTCGAAGGCGATCGTGTGCGCGTGCTGGTGAAACCCCGGGCTTGTCGTCACCGTGCGCGCCACAAGGTCGACGGCCTCGATCTGGCGGACGTGCAGCTTTGTCTTTGGCAACAGCCGCCGGATCGGGCTCACCGTGTCGAGCAGACCGATGCTGCCGGAGATGACTTCGGGCAGCATCGGCTGGAACACAAAGTAGTTTTCGCGGTTGATCAGGACGATCTCGAAGTCGTCCCGGTTGCCGAGGTGCTTCTCGAGATACTGAGCGGCATATACGCCGGCAAAGCCTCCGCCGAGAATGACGACGCGCTTTCGTCGAATGGGCTGATCCACGGTTGCCTCCAGTGTGAGTCGTCGGCTGACTGCCTTCGTACTGACGGAATGGCCGCGACGGCCCGGTTTATTCCGGCCCGGGCCGCAATGAATTCGCAACACATAGGGCGTCAGTTCTTCTTGCTCCGGACCGGCCCATGCCGCTAAACTGCGGATGACGAAAAATTTAGGAGTTTGAATGTCGTTTGAAAACCTCGGGCTGTCCGCACCGCTGATGCGTGCAGTAGACGCCCTGAAATATGTCGAGCCCACGCCGATTCAGGCACGGGCTATCCCGGTAGCACTCGCCGGCACGGATCTGATCGGTCTCGCTGAGACCGGTTCCGGAAAGACCGCGAGCTACCTTCTCCCAATTTTGCAGCGCCTTGCGGGTGGCAAAGGCCTCCGCACGCTTGTGCTCGCGCCAACGCGCGAGCTCGCGCTCCAGATCGAAGCCGTAGCGGTTTCTCTCAATACACACACAGGTCTCCGGTCCGTATGCGTTGTCGGCGGAATGAGCATGCATGCTCAGATCCAGAAGCTTCGCTCGGGCGTGGACATCTGCATCGCAACACCCGGTCGTCTGCTGGACCACGTCCGTTCGGGCGAGATCTGGCTCGACGAAATCACTGAGCTCGTTCTCGACGAGGCCGACCGGCTTCTCGACATGGGCTTTCTGCCGGACATCCGGCGCATCACCCAGAAGATTCCGCGTTCGCGGCACACGATGCTCTTCTCGGCGACCTTGTCGCCCGAGGTCGAAGGGCTCGCGTACGAGCTGCTGCGTGACCCGCAGACGATCGAGATCGGCCGCCGCGCCAAGACGGTTGCGACGCTCGACCAGGTCGCCTACTCGGTCATGGGGCACCACAAGACCCCGCTGCTGCTGAAGCTCGCGGAAGAGCGCATCGACGGGCAGGCGCTGGTGTTTGCCCGCACAAAGAAGAGCTGCGACATCCTGGCCCGGGCCCTGACGGCTCACGGCCACAAGGTCGAGCTGATGCACGCCGACAGGTCGCAGCCGCAGCGTATCGCGGCGCTGGACCGGTTCAAGAAGGGCAAGGTCAAGATGCTGGTCGCCACGGACATCGCGGCGCGCGGTATCGACGTGGAAGACGTCGCATTTGTCGTAAACTACGACATCCCGGCGACTTCCGACGACTATGTCCACCGGTGCGGCCGGACGGCGCGCGCCGGGCGCAGCGGCACGGCGATGACATTCGTCGCGCCGAGCGAGGCGCTTACGCTGCGCGACTTCGAGCGTGCGACGGGCGCCCCGATCACGATCGAGACCGTCGACAACTTCAGCGACGGACGCAGCCCGGCCGATGCGGCGGCGGCATTTCTTGCCAGCCTGCATTCGGGAACCGCGGCCCCCGCGGCGCGCGCCTTTGGCCGTCGCCGCCGGTAGAACTCACTTCGTCAACGTGGATCGCGCAAGCCTCCACGTTGGCGTTTGAGCGACTGTTCGGCTAGCATCCCTGCGAGCGGCCGGTTCCGGCCGTAGCCCCCACAAACGAAGGAGTCAGCGATGATTGTTGTCGTTGCGACGATGCGCGCAAAAGAGGGTAAAGAGGACAACCTGCGCGACGTGCTGATGGCGCTCGTAGTGGAGTCGCGCCAGGAGAAAGGCTGCCTGCAATACGACCTGATGGTCGGCGATGAAGAGCCTCTTGAATTCGCCATGTACGAACGCTGGGAGAGTCCCGCTGCCCTCAACACACACCTCAGGTCCCGGCATATCGAGGTCGCCTACGACATGACTGACGACCTCGTCGACGGCAAGGCGCGGGTGGTGTCGTACGTCCAGATCGAGCCGGTGCGCACTCGGCACACCGGGCCGACACGCCGCCTCGGCGCCGACGAAGAGCCCGGGTAACGTCGCTCACCCGCCCGGCTTGTTGAGATACGCGAGAACCTGCCGCACGCCCTCCCGAAACACATCCGGTTCGGTCAGGAGGCTGACTACGACAATGCCTTCCATGGCGATGTCAAAGAAGTAGCCTGGCTGGATCAGTGTGTCGTGGCGCTCGAGGAGGTCGAGTGCGAGCTGTTCGTCGGGAACGAGTCGCGGAACGCGGACGAGCGCGTACCACCCGGCTTCGGACGGCAGGACCGACGACGGGCCGTCTGCTGTGACCTCCTCGGCGAGCGTCGCGCGATTCCGCGCGATCCGGTCCCGGATCTGCTGCCGAATACCGGCTGCGAGCTCGAGCAGCTCAGGCAACGCGCGCTGCACGGGAGTCCCGACCGAGAGGAACAGGTCGGCGAGAAACTCGAGCCGCGCAACCGCCTGGTCTGCGACGTCCTCGGGACCGTTGACGACAATCCATCCGAGTTTCAACTGCGGCAGGCCGGCGACCTTGGACAGCCCGTTGAGCGCGAACGTGAGCACTTCGTCGCACGCGGCGACGGATGGCGCGCGACGCGGATCGGGCTCATAGGCGTAGTCGGCGAACACCTCGTCGGCGACGAGCGCGAGACCGCGTTTGTGGCAGATACGGACGAGCTCGAGCAGCTCGTACTGTTTGAGTGTCGATCCAGTCGGGTTGTTGGGACTGACGACGACGATCGCGCGCGTGCGCGGCGTCGTCGCGTCGCAGAGCGCTTCGAGGTCGATGCGCCACGCACCGTCCCACGCGAGTTGATACGTGACGGGTCGCACGCATTCGACTCGGGCAAGGTGCTCGAAGAGCGGATACGATGGCGACGGCACCATCACCTCGTCGTCTGCGTTGGCGAGCAGTTTGAAGATCAGTGAATACGCTTCGCTCGTGCTCGCCGTCAGGACGATCCGTTCGACGGGCACCTCGACGCCCCGGACGCGGTAGTAATTCGCCACCGCCTCGCGCGCGGTTGCGAGGCCGCGTGGGTCAGGGTCGTACCTGAGGCCGCGCGGATTGCCGAGCGCGGCTCCGATCAGTTCGCGGGGGTAGTCAAAGCCCGCGCGCGTCGGGTTCGATTCCGTGAGATCGAGGATTCGCGCGCCTGCGCGCCGCTTTCGCGCGAGCGCGAGCGTAATCTCGTTGGGCGAGAGATCGGCGGGTGTGCGCGACGAGAACATCGTCGAAAACTACCAGATGCACGGCTCTGCGTCTCTGCGCCTTTGCGTCTCTGCGCCTTTGCGTGAAAGCCCAACGCAAAGACGCAAAGACGCGAAGCTGTTACTCGCCCGCGTACCGGATCTCGAGCCGCCTGGTCCTCCACGCCGCAAACATCAGCAACCCGATCGTCACGATCAGCAACCCCGGCACGCCAATCCACGCCGGCGTCGGGTCCGCCAGGATCGCGAACGGCCCCTCGGGCACGTGGATTGGCGAGATCGACTGCAGGTAATGGATGACGCTCAGCTTTTTGAGCACCGGGGGCAGCAGGAAGTTGATCAACTCCCACCCATAGACCATCAGTGCCGGCAGCACCGGATTTCGGAACAGCAGCCCGATCGCGAGAAACAACGCGCCGTAGCCGACGCATGCGAGCACCGTCACCGCGAGGTACTGCAGCATGACGTCGATCCCGAGCCCGACGCCGCCCGTCCCGGCCGCCAGGCGCGGCACCTTGACGATGACGAGCGACGCGATCGTCGCGAGACCGAAAATCCCGATCGACGCCACGAGGCCCGCGACGTACTTTCCAGCGACGAGCACGTCGCGCCGGACGGCCGTCAACAGGTAGTAGTGAAGGCTGCGGTCCACGATGTCGCCACGGAACAGGTTCATGAACGTCCACGCGCAGCCAAAGAAGATCACCGCGCGCAGGATCAGGCCCTCGTAGATGAATGCAAAGAACAGCTGCCCGCCCGTGGCGTCGGCAAGCTTGCGCGCCGTCGGGCCGAACGTGGCCATTGCAAAGAGCAACCCGACCGGGAGCAATGCAAGCAGATAGACGAGCAGTGCCCGCTTGCCGAGAAAACTCTTCCGGATCTCGAGCGCGAGAATCGCGCGAACCTGTCGCGCCCACAATCCACCGCCCGTCACGGCACTCGGCGCCGGCGCGGCAACGTCTGCAACTGCTTCGCTCACGATGGATTGCCTCCCGCACCGATCAGGTAGTTGTAGACCGCGCTGAGGTCGTCGTCGACCGGCGCCACCGATTCGACGTGGAATCCGCCGTCGACCACGACGTGGTTGAGAACCATGTAGAACCGGTCCGCATCGCGCGTGCTGACGAACAGGCCGCGCCCGTCCGGATGCAGCCGGGCCTCGACGATCCGGCCGACCTCGAAGAGCTGCGCCGCGAGGGCGCCCGGCCGGTCGCACTTCACAAAGACCTGCATCGGGTGTTCCTGGATCTCGTCGCGAACGCCGTGCACGTCCCCTTCGGCCACGACATAGCCGTTGTTGAGCAGGATCACGCGGTCCGACATCATGTCGACTTCGTGGAGGATGTGGCTCGAGATGATCAGGTGGAGCCCTTCCGTTGCGAACTGCTTGAACAGGCGGATGGCTTCGGCTCGCGCCATCGGATCGAGACCGTTCAGGGGTTCGTCGAGAATCAGGACCGCCGGGTTGTGCGCGATCGCCTGCCCGAGCCGCACGCGCTGCCGCATGCCCTTGCTGTAGCCCGCGACCTTGCGCTTGGCCGCCTCGACGAGCCCGACGCGCTCGAGCGCGCGCCACGCGAGGTCGTCCGCCTCGCGCGCCCCGAATCCCGCGACGCGCAGATACGCATTGATGAACTGGTATCCGTTGAGCCCGGCAGGAAAGCTGTCGAACTGCGCGCAGTACCCGACCTTGCGGAAGAGCGCTTCGGGGTCGTCCGGCTCGGTGCCGAGAACGCTGATCTTGCCTCGCGACGGCCTCAGCAATCCCGTCATCAGGTTCATCAGCGTCGTCTTGCCCGAGCCGTTCGGCCCGACGAGACTCGTGATCCCGGGCGCGATCGCCAGGTTGATCCGGTTGACGCCGAGTATCTCTCCGTAGAACTTGGAGACGTCGTCAAAGATGATGGCGTGCGAGGCTTCGATCGCGCTCATCGAATCACCTCGTACGCTCGAACCTTGCGCGCAAGGATCAGCAGGCACAGGCCGCAGATTGCGGCGAGCATGATCGTTGCCGCAACCACGGGGATCTCGCCGCCGTGACTGGTCCGAAAGAGTTGCGCGAGGAGCGACGAGAGCAACGCGACCGGGCTGATGAGGTTGCCCCATGTTGTGCCGAACGCCGCGTTGACGATCCCCGCGAACGCCGACGGGACGATCAGCGCCCCGAACAGCGCGCCGCGCGCGATGAGTGCCCAGCGAACGAGTGCAGAGATCGCGAGCACGGCCAGTGACAGCACGACGATCCACACCACGCTGCCCGCAAACAGCGCCCACGCGATCCACAGGTTCGAGACCATCCACGACCAGCCCTCGAGATACGCCTGCAGCACGAATATGAGAAGGCCCGGAATCCACGTGACGGCCGACAGCAGCGCCGCGATCACCGTCACCTTTCCGGCGACGTATTCCGTTCGCGAGAACGGGCGGCTCAGGTACAGCGGCAGCGCGTTGTTCGCGAGATCCGACGAAACGAGCGTCGGTCCGACGAACATCGTCAGGATGAACGCAAAGTTGCACTGAACCGACAGATAGACCCGGAAGAACCTGTTGTCGATAGGAATGAGGTCGCCGAGCGGGAGCGCAAAGATCGCGAGCGCGTTCGCGTTGTGGTGCAGGTAGACCAGAATCATGGCGACCAGCGGATAGACAAAACAGACGGCGAAGTACGCGGTGACGAGCTTTGAGCGGAACAACTCCGAGAACGCGTTCCGCGGAACGACGAGCCATCTGGACCACGAAGGCGCGAGCGCGCCCTCGTACGGGACGTACGCGTGCTCATAGACCGCCATGGCCGTTCTCCATCGCCTTGAGGAAGATGTCCTCGAGCGAATCCCGCTTGTAGTTCAGCCTGCGCAGCTGCACGCCACGATCCGCGGCAATCTTGTAGAGGTCCGCGACCGAGACCGAATCCGCCAGGATCAGCCGCATCCGTCGATCATTCGCGGCGTCGATCGCGCAACCGATCGCACGCGCGGCCTCGGCAAAGCCCAGGCCGTCGCCGCGGGTCTCGATCTCCACGGCCCGGACGTTCGACTGGCGCTCCTTCTCGAGGTCGCAGTACGCGGCGATGTTCCCGTCCTTCAGGATGAGGACATCCTCGCAGCACTCCTCGACGTCGCGCAGCAGGTGCGACGAGAACAGCACCTTTGCGTGGCCGCCGTCGCGAATCCGCTTGATCATGTCGAGCATTCGCTGGCGCGCGGGAGGATCGAGCCCGTTCGTCGGCTCGTCGAGAATGATCAGCTGCGGGCCGTGCACGATGGCTTGTGCGAGTTTGGCCATCTGCTTCATGCCAAGCGAATAGGTGTCGAGTGTGCGATAGCGCGCTTCGCCGAGCCCGACAAAGAAGAGCGCCTCGTGCGCGCGCTCGAGGGCCGCCTCGGGCGGCAGGCCGGACAATTCGGCCATCAGCCGGACGAAGTGCACTGCCGACATCCCCGCGATGAACGAATCGCGTTCGGGCATGTACCCGATCCGCGCGCGAATCTGTTTTGCGCGTGTCGCGATGTCTTCGCCAAAGATTCGAGCGTGTCCGCGCGACGGTGGGTGAAACCCGAGCAGCGTGTGGATGAGCGTCGTCTTGCCGGCGCCGTTTGGTCCGAGCAACCCGATGGCGCGGCCCGAGAGTGCGACCCTCAGGTCATGAAGGATCTCGCGCCGTCCGAGGGAGACGGTGAGACCTTCGAGCTCGATGACAGGGTTCATCGGGGGCATGAACGACCTCCCGGGGCGGGATGTTTCAGACGGGACCGAGATTCTCACGGGTGCGTGGGTTCGCGTAGCACCCTGAAAGGGTGCAGTGTAATAGCCGGGGGTCGAGGAGCGAACGCAATTCTTGAGGGCACCCCGAAGGGGTGCGGGAGAATAGCCGGGGGTCGAGGAGCAGAGCGACGACGACCCCCGGTCACGCAA
>JBGAKX010000033.1:0-38122 GCA_044224215.1 Blastocatellia bacterium | reverse complement strand
GTTCCGATCGACCAGCCCGCCTCGGCGACAGCGCCTCCCGGTCCGCCGCCCGCGGGCCTGCCGACGATCGAGAAGGTGCTCGAGAGCTATGTCAGCGCGCTCGGCGGGCAGGCGGCGCTCGACAAGGTGACGACGCGGTCGGCGAAGGCGAACGAGGTGACGACGGACGGTGACAAGTCAACGGTCGTCGAGATTTCGAAAAGGACCGACAAGCTCGTCAATGTCACGACGATCGGCGCGCCAGCGAACGTCGTGTTGACAGTCGGCGTCGGCGGGGCGGCACCGTGGAAGATGCAGGTGCGGGGCGACAAGCCTGGTGCGGCTGCACCGCTTCGAGGGATGCAGCTTGCGCAGATTCGTCGCGATGCCGAGTTCTTCAAGGCGACCCGACTCAAGGAGCTCGCTCCGAACGCGGCCGTTGTCGGTCAGGACAAGATCGGCGACCGTGCGGTGTACGTCGTGAGGGGAACTGCCGTGGACGGCGTGCGCGAGCGGTTCTATTTCGACGCGCAGACGGGCCTGCTGCTGCGCCGTGCCGGCGTCTACCGGACCTACCTGGGCGGACTGCCGTTCCAGATCGATTACAGCGACTACCGCGACGTTGGCGGGGTGAAGGAGCCTTTCGTGGTGACCTGGCTAACGTCGGACGGCGGTTGGACCGATACGTTCACAGAGATCCTGCACAACGTGCCGGTGGACGATGCTCGGTTCGACATGCCGGCCGCAGGAAAATAGGACGGATTGTCTTTGACAGCACGGTAATGTGACAACGCGCGACGCACGTGCAGGCATCGGAACCCTGGCTCGAGACGCCCCGCCGTCTTGAAATCCAGTTCAAGATGTGAGCACATGCGCACGACGAGTATCTGAGAACCCTCGGGCCCGGCGCGTTCGCGGCATACTTCGGGTGTGACGGTTCATCTGCATTCTTCCGCACGACTCAAACTGACCTACACAACTTCGATTGCTCCTTCGCGGTTACGGCGGCTCTCGCCTGTTCGTTGACGGGAAGGTGCGCATCCATTCGGACCGGGGGAGACGTGTCTGCGCTGACCCCGAAGGAGACGATTGACTATGAACTTCCTGAAGTACCTGCTTACCAACCCGGGTGGCCGGACACGGCTTCAGACCAGGAGCCGCGCCGCGCTCGCTGTCGTGAGCGTCGCTATGGTGATCACGACCATGCTGACGTCCGCCGAGGCGCGAGCCGCAGCGCACGCTCCGCGCGCATCGCACACGGTCGCGCCCGCGGCACAGCCGGCGGCAAAGGCGAGCGGCAAACAGCTCACCGACGCGATGCGCAAGGCGGCAGCGTCGATCGGCAAGGCAACCAAGTCGGCTGATCCGAAGCAGGTCAGCCCGAAGATCAAGAAGCAGCAGCCGTTCTTTGCCGCGATGCGCAAGACGAATGCCGACATCAAGTTGTTGTCGAAGGCGATCACGGCGCGCGACAGCAAGGACATGCAGCGCTGCATGGGCCGGACCGGCAAGGGCATTTCCGAGCTCAACAGCACGTACAAGCTGAGCGGCATCAACAACGCCCAGGTCGCCGACGGCATCAAGAAGCTCAACGGCGCCTACACGGCATTCCGAAAGACGTACGGGCCGGGAGCTGCGCGTGCGAAGAAGGGCACGCCGCTGACAGCAGCCGAGAAGCAGAACGCCACGGCGCTGAAGACGAAATACCAGCAGACGCTGACGCAGCTGAAGACGACGCGCGACAAGGCGTCCAAGTCGAGTTACGGGAAGACGGCGTCGAATATCGCCGCCGTGACCGATCTCATCGATTCGTTGACCACGTTGCTGGCCGTCACCGACATCTCGGTCGACTACTACGTGGATCTGCTGGCCTACGAGTACCAGCTTGCGGGCGAGTGGTACGGCATTTCGTCGTACTGCAGCATCGTCGATCCGGGGGCATTCCAGTACTTCGACGTCGTCGATTCCTCGATCGTCGACATCTACAGCGTCGTGGACACGTACGACGTGGCGATGTGGAGCGAAACGACCGACTACTGGGCGTTCTATGACGAAACGACGTACGACGCTGTCGACACGTTTGACGTGGCCGTGTCGGACGCCGAGCTTGCGTCGTTCGATTCGTATGTCGAGGACTTTGCCCTGGAGGTCAGCGTCGACGAGTACGACATCACGGTTGGCAACGAGGACACGGCGTATCTCGACCACGACGACGACGGCATCTTTGACGCCAAGGATCTCGACGACGATGGGGACGGGATCAATGACGACAAGGACAACGATGACGACGGCGACGGCATCATCGACGCGCTCGAGGTCGATACGGACGGCGACGGTGCAGTGGACGCGATCGACGACGACGACGACAACGACGGCATCATCGACTCGTTGGACGCTGACGAGGATGGCGACGGAACACCGGACGCCAAGGAGGCCGAGGACGACGACAACGACAACGATGGCATACCGAATGCCAAGGATGACGACGACGACAACGACGGCATTCCGGATGCGAAGGACGACGACGATGACGGCGACGGCGTCGACGACGTCGACGACCTCGACGACGACAACGACGGTGTCGACGACGCCGAAGACGCGGACCACGACTCGGACGGTGACGGAACGCCGGACGAGAAGGACGCCGACGACGACAACGACGGCATTCTGGACGACAAGGATACGGACGACGACGGCGACGGAATCCCGGACGACGAGGACGGCGACAACGAGGCCGGCGAGGATTCGGACGAGGACGGGACGCCGGATGAAGAGGATACGGACGACGACAACGACGGCACGCCGGATGCGGAGGATACCGACGACAACGACGGCACGCCCGATGCCGACGAGGATGACCCAGGCGACGGCGGCGATCCCGGCGATGACGGTGGTGACGACGACGGCGGCGATGATGCCGGCGACGATGGCGGTGACGATGGCGGTGGCGGCGAGGAAGCCGGTGCTCTTCGTGACGATCTGCGCAGCTAACCGGCCAGTTTGGCCTGAATCAACGGGCGCCAGGTCCGCGAGCGAGTGCGATCATCTCGCTCAGCTCGCGGGCCTGGCGCTTCGTGCGTGCGGCACGCGGTATCTGGCCCGGTTCGGCGGCTCGAGCCCGCGAAGCGGGCGGCTCAGCCTACAGCCCACGGTGAAGGGAGCGAAGCGACCGGAACCATGGGTCGCGTCAATCGTCCGACTGAGCCCGCCGGAGGCGGGCGACTCGCGGTTCGAGAGCCGCCTGCTCACGCAGGCTCGGTCTTGCATGTCGACGACTACCCACGGTTCCGGTCGCTTCGCTCCCTTCACCGTGGGCTATCCCGTGAGCCGCCCGCTTCGCGGGCTTATATGTCGTGCCAACCCGCCCCCACCCGGATCGGTTCCGTGGCGAGAATTGTGCGGGTCCGATCACAAATGGACGTGACCGGCGACCCTTGTGAAAAGTATTTCAATACATGTCTTGAACACGTTGGCGCCTTCCGGTATAAAGTGCCGGTCCGGCGAAACACCGACGAGGGACCGGCGATTTGGCCCTTTGGGCCAATCGTTTGGCGGGATTCGCTTCTTTAATACCGCCATCATGTGTAGTACACTCCGGCACCTCGATCCATTGCCGGTTTCTCAATTCTCAAAGCGCAAATCGCCTTTATGCGGCGCGTGGGCCGTTTGGAAGGCATGAACTCGTTCCCGACGAGGTTCACAACAGCGTTCCTGCTAGAGAAGGCAATTGAAGAAGTTCTCGTTTCATAAGTTTGCCTGGGGTGTCCTCGGGTTTGACGTTCTCGTCATCCTATGGGGCGCATTCGTGCGCGCGACCCACTCGGGCGCCGGATGCGGAAGTCACTGGCCAGACTGCAACGGCCAGGTCATTCCATTCGGACAGCGAATCGAAACGATCATCGAGTTCGCACACAGAACGACCAGCGGGATGGCATTCCTGCTGGCCGTTGCTTTATTTGTGTGGGCGTACCGCAGCTACCGTCACGATCGAACGGTCTTTCGCGCCGCGACGATGGTCCTCGTCTTCACGCTTTCCGAAGCGGTCATAGGCGCCGGTCTCGTGTTGTTCGGCCTCGTCGCCGACAACAAGTCGCCGATGCGCGCCGTGGCGATTTCGCTGCACCTCGTCAACACCTTCCTGCTCCTGAGCGCGCTCGTCGTGACCGCGTGGTCGAGCTCGACCGGACGCCGCTTCAACGTGTCCCGGCAGGGCGCCGTCGGTGTCGCGGTCTGGTTCGGCATCGCGTGCACCGTGCTGCTCGCACTCACAGGCGCCATTGCCGCACTGGGCGACACGCTGTTTCCCGCGGGAAGCCTCGCGGAAGGCTTTCTGCAGGACAAGGATCCGGCAGCCCACTTCCTGCTCAAACTGCGGCCGCTGCATCCGTTGCTCGCAGCGTCTGTGGGTCTCTATCTGCTTCTCCTCGCTGGACTTCTCAGGCACTTTCGCCCGTCGGAGCCGGTGCGCCGTCTCGCGCGCTGGATGTGCGTCCTGTTTGGCGTGCAGCTTCTCGCCGGCCTCGTGAACCTGGTGCTGCTTGCGCCGGTTGCGATGCAGATCGTGCATCTGCTGCTTGCCGACGTCGTCTGGGTCGTGCTCGTCCTGACCACCGTCGAGGCGTTTGCGGTCGGGGTCGAGCATGCCGAGGACGCGACCGCCACCGAACTGGCGTTCGACGCCGCCGCGACGACAGCGGGCGAGGCTCTCGCAGCGGCAACCTGGCGCGACTACGTCGAGCTCACGAAACCGCGCGTCATCAGCCTTCTGCTTTTCACTACGCTGACGGCGATGATCATCGCGGCGGGCGGCTGGCCTGGAACGTGGCTCTTCATCGCCGTCGCGATCGGCGGGTACATGTCCGCGGGCTCGGCGAACGCGATCAACATGGTCATCGATCGCGACATCGACGTGCGCATGGACCGAACGGCACGCAGGCCGACCGTCACGAGAAAGATCCCGTCGCGCGACGCCCTCCTGTTTGCCTACGTGCTTGCCGGGCTCTCGTTCGCAATCCTGTGGGGCGCGGCAAACCTGCTGACGGCGCTGCTCGCGTTCGCAGGACTCGTCTGCTACGTCATCGTCTACACGCTCTACCTCAAGCGCCGCACCTGGAACAACATCGTGATCGGGGGCGCAGCCGGAGCGTTTCCGCCGCTCGTCGGTTGGGCCGCGGTGACCGGGAACCTCAATCTTTTCGCGTGGTGCCTGTTCGCGATCGTGTTTCTTTGGACGCCCGTCCACTTCTGGGCGCTCGCGCTGCTGATCAAGGACGACTACGCTCGCGCCGGCGTGCCGATGCTCCCCGTCGTTCGCGGTGAACGCGTCACCGTGATCCAGATCGGCATCTACACCCTGCTCACGATGTGATCGGCGATTCCGCTGATGATCGGAGAGACCGGGCGGATCTATCTGCTTGCCGCTGTTGCGCTCAACGCCGTGCTGGTGCTCCGCAGTCTGCAGCTCTACAAGAGCCCCGACCGGCCGCGCGCCAGCTCGCTCTTCAAGTACTCGATGACGTACCTTGCGCTGCTGTTTCTCGCAATGGCGGTCGATCGCTCTTACTGGATGTAGGTCAAAGGCTTCACTGGCACTTTAAGGACTTTGCGATGGCTCAAATCTTTCCCAGTAGCGCCAACAACATCGCGAGGGCGAGCATGATCCTCGCTCTTGTCGCCGTGGCAGCGATTCTTGGCGGGATGTCGGCGTTCTTCTACTCGTCGTACGTGACGCGCGTTGGCGAGGTGCGGGCGCAACCGGTGCCGTTCAGCCACAACCACCACGTGGGTGGCGTCGGGCTGGACTGCAGGTACTGCCACGCGTCGGTCGAGACCGAGGCATTCGCCGGCATACCCCCCACAAAGACCTGCATGACCTGCCATTCGCAGATCTGGAAGGACGCGCCGATGCTCGCGCCCGTGCGCGAAAGCCTGAAGACCGACAAGTCGCTCGTTTGGGAACGCGTCCATGACCTTGCCGACTTTGCCTACTTCAATCACAGCATCCACATCACCAAGGGTGTCGGATGCTCGACGTGCCACGGCCGCGTCGACCAGATGCAGCTGACGTTCAAGACCCAGACCCTCTACATGGCGTGGTGCATCAACTGCCATCGCAATCCCGAGAAAGTCCTCAGAGAACAGAAGGACATCTTCAACCTCGCGTGGGAGCCCGGGCCGAACCAGGAAGTGCTCGGCGCCCAGCTGCGCAAGGACTACAACATCCCGACCACAGCGCTTCTCACGAGCTGTTCGACGTGCCACCGATGATGACGAAAGACGATACACAGAAAGCCCTCGACGTGCAGACCGCCCGCGAGCGACTCAGCGGGCAGTCGGGCAAGCGGTTCTGGCGCAGCCTCGACGAGTGGTCCGACACGGACGAGTTCCGCGAGATCATCGAACGCCACTTCCCGTCGCGCATCGACGAGGTGATCGATCCGTTCACGCGCCGGACCTTCCTGAAGGTCATGGGGGCGTCGCTCGCGTTCGCAGGCGTCACGGGTTGCGCCCCTATGCAGCCGATCGAGACGATCTGGCCGTACGCCGCGAACCCACCCGCGGGGCTGACGCCGGGTCGTCCGCTCTTCTTTGCCACGGCGATGACCCACGGCGGATATGCGCGCGGTGTCGTCGTCGAGAGCAACACCGGCCGTCCGACAAAGATCGAGGGCAACGCCCTTCATCCCGCATCGCTCGGCGCCGCCGACGCGCACGCGCAGGCATCGGTGCTGTCGCTCTACGACCCCGACCGTTCGCAGACCGTCGTTCACAACGGCCGCGTCAGCAACTGGGATGCGTTCCTCGGCGACATGACCGCCGAACGGCTCAAGCACAAGGCCAACGGCGGCGTCGGTCTCCGGTTTCTCTCGGGCCCGATCACGTCGCCGACGCTCGCGGCGCAGGCCAAGCTGCTCTTCGCGCCCGAGCAGTTCCCGAACGCCAAGTGGTACACCTACGAACCGGTCGCGCGCACCGGCGCGCGAGTCGCATCCACGCAGGCGCTCGGCGGAGACTTCGATACGCTGTACAGCTTTGAGAAGGCAGACCTCGTCGTGTCGCTCGACGCGAATTTCCTCGTCGAAGGGCCGGCGCAGCTCGCATACGCGCGCCACTTCACGGCCCGTCGCAAGGTCACCGAGAATCCCAAGACCATCAACCGCCTGTTCATGGTCGAGAGCTCGCCGACGCTGACCGGCGCGAACGCCGACAACCGGCTCCGCGTCAAACCGAGCCAGGTCGAGACGGCGGCACGTGCCATCGCAAAGGGCGTCGGCGTCGCCGCTGCTGGCGGCGATGGGCTGACAGGCGAGGCCGCCGCGTTCGTGGCGACCGTCGTCGAGGAGCTCAAGGACTACCGCGGCACGAGCATCGTCATCCCGGGCGACTACGCGACGCCTGCCGTGCACGCGCTCGCGCACGCGATGAACCAGGCGCTCGGCAACGTCGGAACGACGGTGTCCTACATCCCCGCCGTCGAGGCACAGCCGGTCGACCCGATGGCCTCGATCGTCGAACTGGTCGGCGAGATCAAGGCCGGCAAGGTCGACACGCTGGTGATGCTCGGCGTCAATCCCGTCTACGACGCGCCCGTCGATCTCGGCTTCGGCGACGCGATGGCCGAAAAGGTCCGGCTGCGCATCCATCTCAACCAGTACGCGGACGAGACGGCGTTCTGGTCGAACTGGCACGTCAACGAAGCCCACTACCTCGAATCGTGGGGCGACGCGCGGGCATTCGATGGCACGCTGTCGATCATCCAGCCGCTCATCGCGCCGCTCTACGGCGGCAAGACCGTCGCCGAGGTCCTCGCGGGCATTCTCGGCCAGGGCTCGCGCAGCGGCTACGACATCGTTCGCGAGCACTGGATGAAGGAGCTCGGCGCCACGGTGCCGGGTGGATTCGAATCGTTCTGGCAAAAGTCGCTCAACGATGGCGTCGTGACGCTCCCGACACCTCCCGCTCCGCCGCCGGCAGCGCCCGCCGTCAACCCGGCGCTGTTTGCGACCGCGCCTGCCGCGGCGTCAGGCGATGCACTCGAAATCGCGTTCCGGCCGTGCCCGAGCGTCTGGGACGGAAGCTTCGCAAACAACGGTTGGCTGCAGGAGCTGCCGAGGCCGTTGACCAAGCTCACGTGGGACAACGCCGCGATCATGAGCGTGCGGACCGCCAACAAGCTCGGCGTCGAAGACGAGCACGTCGTCGAGCTCACGTACAAGGGCCGGTCGCTGAAGGCGCCGGTTCGCGTGCTCGCGGGACATCCCGAAGGCTTCGTGACGGTGTATCTCGGCTACGGAAGGGAGCGCTCGGGAAGGGTCGGCAACGGCGTCGGATTCAACGCGTATTCGCTCAGAACGAGCGACAGCCCGTGGTCCGGATCGGGACTCGAAGCCAAGGCGACGGGTGAGATGTACACGCTTGCCCTCACCGAGCACCACAACATGATCTCGGCGGGCGACTACGCCGCGCGGCCCGAGGCCGGCTCGCTCGACGATCACTACAGCCGGTTCAACAGCCGTGTCGGCGAAGGCGCAGGTTTTGTGGACGGCCAGCGCGGACGCGAGATCGTTCGGGTCCGGACGTTTGCCGAGTTCACCGCGAATCCCCACGTTTTTGCCGAGCAGCAGCACGAAGAGGCTCCCGAAGGCGGCGGCAATCCGGTCTCCGGCGAGAAGAAGGCCGAAGAGACGGAGGGAGGCGCGCTCATCCCGGGAACCGCGAACGAGGCGATGATGCAGCCTCAGTTCCAGTACGACCACAACCGCTGGGGAATGACGATCGACACGCAGTCGTGCATCGGCTGCAACGCCTGCGTGATCGCCTGCCAGTCCGAGAACAACATTCCTGTTGTCGGCAAGGAGCAGGTCATCATGAACCGCGAGATGCACTGGATCCGCATCGACACCTACTTCGAGGGCAGGATCGACGATCCGGACACCTACTTCCAGCCGGTTCCGTGCATGCAGTGCGAGAACGCGCCGTGCGAGGTCGTGTGTCCCGTCGGCGCGACGGTGCACAGCGAGGAAGGCCTCAACGACATGGTCTACAACCGCTGTGTCGGCACGAGGTACTGCTCGAACAACTGTCCGTACAAGGTGCGGAGGTTCAACTTCCTCAAGTACTCGGACCAGAGCCCGCTCGCGCAGCTGCGGTCGAACCCGAACGTCACCATCCGCGCGCGCGGCGTGATGGAGAAGTGCACGTACTGCGTGCAGCGCATCTGGCGCGCACGGATCACGGCCGAGCGCGAGAACCGCGCGGTCCGCGACGGCGACATCGTCACCGCGTGCCAGCAGACGTGCCCGACCGAGGCGATCGTGTTCGGCAACCTCAACGATCCCGAGAGCAAGGTCGTCAAGCTCAAGAAGACGCCGCTCAACTACGGCATGCTTGCCGATCTCAACACGCGGCCCCGGACGTCGTATCTCGCCCGTGTGACCAACCCCAACCCCGAGCTTAAGGCGTAACAGCGATATGTCTACCTCCATCGAAAAGCCGTCCAGCGGAGTACCCGAGTTCATTCCGACCATCGGGCCGGGGAACACGTACCGCACGATCGACGATCGCATCGGCAACATCGTGCTGACGCGTCAGATAAAGATCGGCTGGGTCTTCGGGTTCCTGATCGCGTTCGCTCTGCTCAACATCTTCATGGTGGCGGCGACCTACCTGATCTACATGGGTCCCGGCATCTGGGGCATCAACCAGCCGATCGGCTGGGGCTTTGCGATCATCAACTTCGTCTGGTGGATCGGTATCGGCCACGCCGGAACGCTGATCTCGGCGATCCTGCTGCTGCTCAAACAGGACTGGCGGAACTCGATCAACCGGTTTGCGGAGGCCATGACGCTGTTCGCGGTGGCTTGCGCGGGCCTGTTCCCCGTGCTCCACCTCGGCCGTCCGTGGCTGGCGTACTGGCTCGCGCCGTACCCGAACACCTACGGATACTGGCCGAACTTCCGCAGCCCGCTCGTGTGGGACTTCTTCGCGGTCTCGACGTACGGAACGGTGTCGCTGCTGTTCTGGTACACGGGCCTGATTCCCGATCTCGCGACGCTGCGCGACAAGGCCGGGAACGTGTGGTTCAAGCGCCTCTACTCGGTGCTCTCGATGGGATGGCGCGGGTCCGCGCGTCACTGGAACCGCTACGAGATGGCGACCCTGCTGCTTGCGGGCATGTCGACGCCCCTCGTGCTCTCGGTTCACTCGATCGTGTCCTTCGACTTCGCGGTGGGCATCGTTCCAGGGTGGCACTCCACGATCTTCCCGCCATACTTCGTCGCAGGCGCCATCTACGCCGGCTTCGCGATGGTGCTCACGATCGCGATTCCGTTCCGCAAGTACTACAACCTCGAAGACTTCATCACCTTGAAGCACATCGACGTGATGGCCAAGGTCATGCTCGGGACCGGACTGATCGTCGGATACGGCTACCTGTTCGAGGTCTTTTTTGGATGGTACAGCGCCGTCCCGTCCGAGCGTTTCGTGACGTGGAACCGAATGTTCGGCCCGTATGGCTGGACGTACTGGGCGCTGATTCTCTTCAACATCATCATTCCGCAGTCGCTGTGGGTGCGAAGGCTGCGCTACAACCTGGGGTGGGTGTTCGTTGTCTGCATGTCGGTGAGCATCGGCATGTGGCTCGAGCGTTTCGTCATCGTCGTCGTCAGCCTGCACCGCGACTTCCTGCCGTCGTCGTGGGGGATGTACTACCCGACGATATGGGACTGGGCGACCTACATCGGAACCATCGGCCTGTTCTTCACGCTGCTGTTCCTCTTCATCCGGTTCCTGCCTGCAATCAACATCTTTGAGATGAAGCACCTTCTGCGCCACAAGGAGCACGAAGAGCACGAACTGGCGCACCGCACCGCCGGGGGAGGGCACTGATCCATGCACGCTGACACCACTCCAACCGGGCCGCACGGCGTGATGGCCGAGTTCGACACCGCCGAGGCGCTGATCGCTGCGGCCGAAAAGGTTCGCGAGCACGGCTACACAAAGACCGACGCCTACTCGCCGTTCCCCGTCGACGGGCTGAACGAGGCGATGGGCATCGGTCCGACAAAGCTCCCGATCCTCGTGCTGCTCGGCGCGCTCGCCGGCGGTCTGAGCGGCTATGCGATGCAGTACTGGATGGAGGTCATCGACTATCCAAAGAACATCGGCGGACGCCCGTACCTGAGCTGGCCGTCGTTCGTTCCGGCGATCTTCGAGCTGACCATCCTGCTCGGCTCGTTCACGACCGTGATCGCGATGCTCGCGCTCAACGGATTGCCGAGGCCCTACCATCCGGTGTTCAACGTTCCGTCCTTCCGCCGCGCGTCGCGCGACGGATTCTTCCTGTGCATCGAGAGCGAGGACCCCAAGTTCGATCTCGCCGGGACGACGGCATTCCTGGAGACCCTCAATCCGTCAGGAGTATTCGAAGTTGAACGCTAACAGGATCGATAGAAAGCGCGTGCGAACGCTCCTCGCGACGGGTGTCATCGCAGTCGCGGTGGTCACGGCGGGCTGCAACCTGGAGATGCGCGACGACTCGAGGTTGAAGCCGCTCGAGGGCAGCCCGGTCTTTGCGGACGGCCGCTCGGCGCGGCCGCTCGTCACCGGCACCGTTGCGCGCCACGCCAACAGCGAGCTCGGCGCGGCGTTTCTCACGGGGATGAACGACGACGGGCAGCCCACGGCCGATTTCCCGCTTCCCGTCAACGACGAGTTGCTCGAGCGAGGGCGCAAGAAGTTCGAGATCTACTGCTCGATGTGCCACGGCCACGCCGGCTACGCCGACGGAACCGTCGTCAAGCGCGGGTTCCCGCCGCCGCCGTCGTACCACATCGACCGCTTGCGGCGAGCGCCCGTCGGTCACATCTACGACGTGATCACGAACGGCTATGGCGTGATGTACAGCTACGCCGACCGGATTCAGACACCTGAGGACCGATGGGCCGTCGTCGCGTATGTTCGCGCGCTGCAGCTCAGCCAGTACGCCCCAGAGTCCGACGTTCCGGCCGACGCGCTGAAGGCGGCAGGAGTTGCAAAGACCGGTCCGGCCGAAGCCGCGGCCCCCGCGGGGGCCCCGGATGCAAAGCCTGCCGCTCCCGCGAGCGAAAAGAAGGTTGAACAGCGATGAATCATACCGATACCTCACGTCCGCTCATCAACCGGCTGCAGAGCATCGCGCTCGGCATTGGCGTCCTCGGGCTTGCCGCGCTCGGCGCGGGATTTGCGATGGACCAGGGGCACGAGCACTTCTACCAGTCCTATCTCCTCGGGTTCATGTTCTGGAACGGCATCACGGTCGGATTCCTCGGCCTGCTGATGCTCCACCACATGGTCGGCGGCGAATGGGGCTACGTGAACCGCAGGTTCTTCGAAGCCGGCGCGATGTGCTCGATCCTCATGGCCATCCTGGTGCTGCCGATCATCTTTGGCGGCATGCCGCACCTGTACGAGTGGGCGGTGCAGTCGAACGTCGACGCGGACGCCGTTCTTCGCGAGAAGGCGCCGTACCTGAACCTCGGGTTCTTCCACATCCGCGTGATCATCTATTTCGTGTTCTGGATCGGCTCGGCGTTTCTGCTCAACAAGTGGTCGGCGGATTGCGACAAGACCGGGACGCGTACCTTCCGTACAAAGGCCCGGGCGCTGAGCGGGCCCGGAATCCTGCTCTACGTGATCATCTACACGTTCTACATCGTCGACTTCATGATGTCGCTCGAACCGCACTGGTACTCGACGATCTTCGCGCTGCTGCTGATGGTCGGCGCGACGCTCTCGACACTGTCGCTCACGACCAACCTGATGAACCGGTTCCGCCACACCGAGCCGATGTCCAAGGTGCTGACGCCGGACAGGTTCTGGGACATCGGCAACCTGATGCTGGCGTTCACGATGCTGTGGGCGTACATGGCCTTCTCGCAGTACCTGATCAGCTGGGCCGGCAACCTGCCCGAGGATTCGCAGTTCTACATTCACAGGCTCGAGGGTCCCTGGCGAAAGCTCGCGCTGGCGCTCGTGTTCCTGCACTTCGTGATCCCGTTCTTCCTGCTGTTGCAGCGGCGCGCAAAGAAGGCCCCGGCGGCGCTGGCATCGATCGGCCTCCTGCTGATGCTCATGCGCCTCGTCGACCTGTACTGGCTCATCCGGCCGTCGTTCGCCGGCGAGCCCGCGGCGAACTTCTTCTGGACCGACATCGCCGCGCCGATCGCCATCGGCGGAGTCTGGATGGCGACGTTCTTCTTCATCCTCAAGGGCAAGGCGATCCTGCCCGTCTACGAGACGCATCACGACCGCTTGCCGGTGAAGAGCGAGGTGTACACGCATGGCTGATCACAACAGACTCGAGCGCGTGGGGCAGGACCACCACCTCGTGCAGGCGCACGTGCCGGTCGCTCACTTCGAGCTCGCGCCCGTCAAGAAGCACGAGGGAAGCCAGATCAACCTGGGCGCGATCATCAAGACCGTGCTCTGGATGTTCGCGATCATCTTCATCTCGCAGGGGCTCGTCTTTGGCCTGATGAAGTACTGGGGCGGCGTGCACCGCGCCGAACAGGCGCCGACGTCGCCTCTGCTCGCGATTCAGCCGCCGCCAACCGACGTGCAGCTGCAGGTCGACGAGAAACGCTTCCTGCGCAACCAGCAGGAGGCCGCGGCCGAGGTGCTCGAGTCGTACAAGCCCGTCGACGGCGCGCCCGGCAAGTTCCGGATCCCGATCGGCGAGGCGATGTCGATCATCGCCAAGAGCGGCAAGCTGCCCGAGGGGCCCGAGTGGGCGCTCAAGCCCGACGAGAAGATGGTCGGCGGCGTGATCCTCAACGCCGAACAGGTCAAGTACGCGAACACTCCGCCGTCCGCGGCACAGGTCGAGGACTACTCGAAGCCGGGCACGCTCATGACCCCGGCGATCGTCTCGCCGGCGGCTGGCGAGACGCCAAAGCCACCGACCGCAGCGGCGCCTGCCGAGGCCAAGCCGGCCGCGAAGCCGGCCGCAAAGCCTGCGGCGCCCGTGAATCCATGATCAAGCCTGGATCCAGAGCCGGGCGCGGTAGCGCTCGGCCCATAGCCCGGATTGCCGCATTGGCCGTCATCGCATGGCTCGCTTTCGTGCCAGCTCAGGCCACATTCGCCCAGCAGACGTCCCAGCAGGAACAGGCGATCATGCAGGCCATCGACTTTGAGCAGAAGCTGAACGAACAGGTTCCGCTCGATGTCCGGCTGACCGACGAGAACGCGAACCAGGTCACGCTGGACACGTACTTTGGAAAGCGGCCGGTGATTCTCATCCTGGTGTACTACGAGTGCCCGATGCTCTGCACCGAGGTGCTCAACGGCGCGCTTCGCGTCATGCAGGAGTCACAGCTGTCCGTGGGCAAGGATTTCGACGTCGTGACGGTCAGCATCGACCCCGGCGAAACGCCGGTTATGGCGATGGGCAAGAAGAACCAGTATCTCAAGCGCTACGACCGCGAGGGCGCGTGGGATTCGTGGCACTTCCTTGTCGGCGAGGAGGCCGAGGTTCGACGTCTCGCCGATTCGGTCGGCTTCAAGTACATCTACGATCCGGTCACGGACCAGTATGCGCACGCAAGCGGCATCGTCGTGCTGACACCGACGGGCAAGGTCTCGCGGTACTTCTACGGCGTGCAGTACAACGAGAAGGACGTCCGCCTCGGGCTCGTCGAGGCATCGTCGAACAAGATCGGCTCGCCGGTCGACAAGCTCCTGCTCTACTGCTACCACTACGACCCGCTCAGCGGGAAATACAACGCCACGGTGATGAATCTCGTCCGGCTGCTGGGCGTCATCACGGTGACGCTGATGGTGCTCGGCATTATCGTCATGCTCTGGCGTGAAAGAGTGTTCAAGTCGCGGTCGCGGAAGCCCGGTATGGGTGCCCAAGCCTGAGAGGTCTGTCTTTATGTTGCTGGCAATGATTCCATTTCCTGACCAGGCGTCGACGAATGCGTGGAAGATCGACACGCTTGTATTCGTCTTCACGTTCCTGACAGTCGCATTCTCGGCCATCGTGTTCATCGCGATCACGTTCTTTGCGATCAAGTACCGTCGCGGCTCGCAAGCCGACCGGTCGAATCCGATCGCCGGCAGCCTGAAGCTGGAGCTGACGTGGACGTTCATTCCGCTCGTGCTTGCGATCGCGATGTTCACGTGGGCGGCGGATGTCTATTTCCAGGTCACGACGCCACCCGACGGCGCGATGGAGATCACCGTCGTCGGACGCCAGTGGATGTGGAAGATCCAGCACCCGACGGGGCAGCGCGAGATCAACGAGCTGCACATCCCGATCGGGCAGCCCGTGCGGCTGACCATGACGTCGCAGGACGTGATCCACTCGTTCTTTGTGCCGGCGTTCCGCGTCAAACAGGACGTGGTTCCCGGGATGTACTCGAATCTCTGGTTCGAGGCCAAGGAGCCGGGGACGTATCACCTGTTCTGCGCCGAGTATTGCGGCACCGAGCATTCCCGGATGATCGGGTGGGTCGTTGCGATGGAGCCCAAGGACTACGAGGCCTGGCTGCAGAGCGGGAACAACCAGGAATCCATGGTCCAGGGCGGAGAGCGCCTGTTCCGTGACAAGGGCTGCAGCGGATGCCATGCGGGGAACTCGAGCGTGCGCGCGCCGTTGCTCAACGGCGTGTTCGGTGGGCCGGTTCCGCTCGACGACGGCACGGTGGTGACGGCCGACGACATGTACATTCGCGACTCCATCCTGCTACCCAAGAAGCAGGTCGTCGGCGGGTACAAGCCGATCATGCCGACGTTTCAGGGCCAGCTCAGCGAAGAGGAGTTGTTCCAGCTGATCGCCTACATCAAGTCGCTCAAGTAGGGTGGAAGACAATGTCTAACGAAGCAGTTATCCAGTACGAAGAGCCGGTCGCGATCAAGACCAACTACCTCAACAACGGCACGTCATTGAAGTCGTGGTTGTTGACCCACGATCACAAGCGGATCGCGCTGCTCTACATGATCTCGATCTCGATCATGTTCGTGATCGGCGGCCTTGCCGCATCGATGATCCGCATCGAGTTGCTGACACCCGAGGGCGACGTACTCAGCCACGAGACCTACAACAAGATGTTCACCGTGCACGGCGTGGTGATGGTCTTCTTCTTCCTCGTGCCGTCCATCCCGGCCGTGCTTGGTAACTTCCTGATTCCGCTGATGATCGGCGCGCGCGACGTCGCGTTCCCTCGCCTCAATCTGCTCAGCTGGTACGTGTACATCATCGGCGGCCTGTTCACGCTCGCCGTGGCGATCACGGGCGGCATCGACACGGGGTGGACGTTCTACACGCCGTACTCGACGATGTTCTCGAACACGTATGTGGCCTGGGCTGCGGTCGGCGTCTTCATCACGGGGTTCTCGTCGATCCTGACCGGACTGAACTTCGTTGTCACGATCCACAAGATGCGCGCGCCCGGGCTGACCTGGTTCCGCCTGCCGCTGTTCATCTGGGCGCACTATGCGACCAGCCTGATCATGATTCTCGGCACGCCGGTCATCGCGTGCGTCGTGGCGCTCGTCGCGGTCGAGAGCACGTTCCACGTCGGCATCTTCGATCCGGCGCTCGGCGGAGACCCGGTGCTGTTCCAGCACCTCTTCTGGTTCTACTCGCACCCGGCCGTCTACATCATGATCCTTCCGTCGATGGGCGTCGTCAGCGAGCTCATCTCGGCGTTCACGCGCCGGCCGATCTTCGGCTATCACTTCATCGCGTTCTCGTCGATCGCAATTGCCGTCATCAGTTTCCTCGTCTGGGGACACCACATGTTCGTCAGCGGACAGTCGGCATACGCCGGCATGGTGTTTTCGGTCATCACGTTCCTCGTTGCGGTCCCGTCGGCGATCAAGGTGTTCAACTGGACGGCGACGCTCTACAAGGCGTCGATTTCGTGGGACACGCCGATGCTCTACGCAGTCGGTTTCATCGGACTGTTCACGATCGGCGGTCTGACGGGTCTGTACCTGTCGGCGATGGCCATCGACGTCCACGTGACCGACACCTACTTCGTGGTCGCGCACTTCCACTACATCATGGTCGGCGGCGCAGTCATGGGTTACCTCGGCGGGATCCACTTCTGGTGGCCGAAGATCACCGGCCGGATGTACCCCGAAGGCTGGGCAAAGATCTCGTCGGTGCTGATCTATGCCGGGTTCAACCTGACGTTCCTCCCGCAGTTCATCGTCGGCTACTGGGGCATGCCGCGCCGCTATCACACGTACGCGCCCGAGTTCCAGGTGCTGAACGTGATGTCGACCGCCGGCGCTTCCGTGCTCGCGTTCGCATATGCCTTCCCTGTCTTCTACCTCATCTGGTCGCTGTTCTACGGCGAGCGCGCGGGCGCGAATCCGTGGGGCGCGACCGGTCTCGAGTGGATGACGCCCTCTCCGCCGCCGACCGAGAATTTCAACGAAATTCCCGTCGTGACGGAAGAGCCGTACCAATACCCCTTGTTGGAGCCTGAACGTGTCTAGCCATTCACTCGAAGCGCATGGCGCACACGGCGGACACGCCGTGGACGCGCACGCAACGCACGCGCACCAGTTCGACGACGCTGCGCAGCAGAAGGACGCGGCGACGCTCGGCATGTGGTCGTTCCTTGCGACCGAAGTGCTGTTCTTCGGCGCGCTCTTCACGTGTTACGTCGTGTTCCGGTTCCGCTATCCCGTGATGTGGGACGCCGGCAGTCACATGCTCGACGTGAAGATGGGCTTCATCAACACGCTCATCCTGCTGACGAGCTCGCTGACGATGGCGCTCGGCGTCCACTCGGCGCAGACCGGAAAGAACAAGCTGCTCACGTTCTTCCTCGTCGCCACGATGCTGCTCGCCGGGGGCTTCCTCGTGGTGAAGACGTTCGAGTATCACCACAAGTTCGTTGAGGGCGTGATCCCGGGCAAGTACTTCCAGGTGCCGGCCGAGGAGTGGGAGAACCAGAAGGGCACGCTCAAGGCCATGGAGCAGTCGCCCTTCGAAACCTACCCACCGGAAGAGGTAACCGCCGATCCGATGGGCCCGTACGGTGTCGAACCGCAGCCGGGCGTCGAGACGACGCCGCGAGCCGCGCTCCATCCGACGGCCCAGACGACCGACGACATCCGAAAGCTGCAGCTCTTCTTTGCGCTCTACTTCTGCATGACGGGTCTGCACGCGATCCACGTGATCGTCGGCATCGGTCTGATCGGATCGCTCGTGTTTCTGAACTGGAAGGGCTGGTTCTCGCCGGACTACAACACGCCGGTCGAGATGATCGGTCTCTACTGGCACTTCGTGGACATCGTCTGGGTGTTCCTGTTCCCGCTGTTGTATCTCATGGATCGGAGTCAGAAATGAGCGAGCATCAAGTGCATCACGACGTGCCCGAAAGCGAGAAGGAGCACCAGCACCAGCACATCGTGCCGGTCAGCACCTATCTGATTGTCTTCGCCATCCTCATGGTGCTGCTGTTCGTGACGGTGTGGGTCGCATACCAGCCTCTGGGTAGCTTCAACCTGATGGTCGCGCTCACGATTGCGGTCGTCAAAGGCATCCTGATCGTCATGTACTTCATGGAAGTGAAGTACGGCAGCAAGCTGCTGTGGGCCTTTGTTGGCTCGTCGTTCATCTTTCTGATGTTCTTCTTCATTCTGACGATGAACGACTACGTGTCTCGCGGATGGCACCCGCGGTAGCAGTCGCGGCCGCGGCACTCCCGCACGTTCGGGAATTACACGGACGCGGACGCGCACATCCGCGTCCGTTCCTGTTTTCGACGCGGTTCAGGCATCCGTTGACTGGCTCCGATGAGGCGACCGATTCGAAAGTACCGTGACGACGTTCTCGCGACACCCGCCGCGCCGGTGGTCGCGTTCGACGATGCGTTGCGCGCGCTCGTCGACGACATGTGGGAGACCATGTATGCCGCCGACGGAGTCGGCCTTGCCGCGCCGCAGATCGGCGTCTCGCAGCGCATCTTTGTGATGGACTGCTCGGGCCGGGAGAAGGAGGCGCGCCGTGTCGCGATGATCAATCCCGAGATCGTCGAGACGTCCGGCGAACAGAAGGGCGGCGAGGGATGTCTCTCCGTGCCCGGGATCTTCTCGGAGCTCGCACGACCCGATCGCGTGCGCGTCCGCGGGCTCGATCCGAACGGCAAGCCGCTCGAGCTGGTGGTCGAGGGGCTCGAAGCGCGTTGCGTGATGCACGAGTGCGATCATCTCGACGGCAAGCTCTACATCGACCGGCTGAGCTCGCTCAAGCGCGACATCGTGAAGCGCAAGATCCGGAAGCGTCAGCGCGACGGCGACTGGTAGACGGGTGAAGACAGGCCGCAGATGACGCGAATCTTGCTGATAAACGCAGATCAAATCGGATGAATTCGATCGCGTCGCTCCCCAGTACCGCCACCGGTAGGTGGCGGGTAGCTGCCCGTATGCGCCGGCCCGGAAGACTTCCGAACCAGTCGAGAACAAATCCGGCGCGATGCGTCACGTCGTAAACGTCTACGAACCACCACCTCCGAAGGGCTCCATATGAACGAAACAACGCTCAGCACCGCATTCGGTGTGTCGTTTGCACTCGTCGGCGGCGCGACGGTGTGGCTGATGCTGCAGGCTACCGCGCGCATGAAACAGAAGGGTGCGAGCGCGAGGCTGATCCAGGCGCATCGCGCCGGCGGCTACATCTTCATCGCACTGTTCGGGCTCATGACGTACTACATGATCCGGCGACTGGCCGACATGCACGGCGAAGCATCGGCGCTCCCGCTCGTACACATGCTGCTCGCCGTCGTGCTCGTGCCGCTGATCTTCGTCAAGGTGCTCATTGCCCGGTACTACAAGGCGGCGTTTTACTCGGCATTGCTGCCGCTCGGTCTGATCATCTATTCGATCGGCTTCGTGCTGGTTGCGATCACGGCGGGACCGTACCTGTTGCGGCGCGCGACGGTCGAGGACATTCCGCTCGAATCGGTCGCGATGGGAACGCAGAAGATCGACGTGGACGCGGCCCAGCTCCTCACGCAGGATCGCTGCGTGAAGTGCCACAACCTCGATCGCGTGTTCGGCGCGCGGAAGGACGCACGGGGCTGGCTCGACACCGTGAACCGCATGCGGTCCTACCCGGGGTCGAGCATCTCGGCCGACGACGGGAGGACGATCATCGCGTACCTGGTTTCGCGTGTCGGCGTCGACGATTCGACGCCACAGGGCGAAGACCTGGTCGGCAAGTCGCTCGTCGATTCGCGATGCGACAAGTGCCACGACCTGCAACAGGTCTACCGATCCGTGAAGACGCCCGACGAATGGAAGACGACGGTCGCACGCATGCAGACCTATGCGCCCGCGGGGCACTTCAAGCCCGGAGAGCCCGAACAGATCGTCGCGTACCTGTCGGCCACGCTGACTCCCGACGCAAAGCGCGCGGCCGCGCCCGCGGCGCCGCCGCCCGCGACCGTGGCACTGGCGGACATGACCGGAGGCGGCGCGAAGCGGTCGAACACCACGCTGTACGTGTTCGGCGCCATCGTTCTGGCAGTGATCGGGCTGCTGTTGTTCCGGCGACCGGGCGGGGGCCCCCCGACTGCTCCGCCGGCAGGCCGCGGACCGAAGCCGGGTGGTTCGCCGCCGGCGGGGCCGCGCGGGAAGACGACGCTCGAGCTCAGGCTCGCTCGTGTCGAGCAGCGCACTGGCGATGCAAAGACGTTTCGCTTTGTCGTTCCGCAGCGGAGCCCGTTCGCGTTCAGTCCGGGCCAGTTCCTGACGTTCAACTGGATGATCGACGGCCAGAAGGTCGTCCGCTCGTACTCGATCTCGTCGTCGCCGACGCAGGCGGGCTTTGTCGAGATCACCGTCAAGCGCGTGCCCGATGGCGTCGTTTCGGTGTTTCTGAACGATCGTGCCGAGCCGGGGCTGACGGTCGAGGCAAAGGGCCCGGCAGGGAAGTTCGTGTTCGACGAGGGGGCGCACTCGTCGATCGTGCTGATCGCGGCAGGCAGCGGCATCACGCCGATGATGTCGATCCTGCGATGGATCGACGACCGGTGTCTCACGACGGACGTGACGCTCGTGTACGGTGTCCGCACGCCGGGCGACGCGATCTTTGGCGGCGAGATCGAGGCGCTCGCCGCACGAATGCCGCGGTTTCGGTACCGCGTGATTCCGACGCGGCCGCCGGAGGGGTGGTCGCGGCCGAGTGGACGCCTGACGCGCGACATGCTGGCTGCGGAGATCGGGGATCCGTCGGGCAAGATGTATTTCCTATGCGGACCCGCGGGATTCATGGAGTCCGTGCGCGAGATCCTGGGATCGCTGGGTGTTGCGGACAGCCGGATCCTGCAGGAGCGGTTTGGGGGGAAGCCGGCGTCGGGGCCTCCGCCGGCGGGGGCGATCGAGGGGCGCGCCGTGTTCGCGCAGTCGGGTGTCGAGGCTGACGTGCCGGAGGGAGCGACGCTGCTGGAGGTTGCGGAGATGAACGGAGTGGCGATTCCGTTCAGTTGCCGGCAGGGCCAGTGCGGCACGTGTGCGACGCGTCTCGTCGACGGCGAGGTAACGATGGACGCCGAGGACGGGTTGGATGCGACGTTGCGCGCGGACGGGTTCGTGTTGACGTGCGTGGGGCGCGCGCACGGCGACGTGACGCTCGACGCGTGAGGGGGGCGACCCCTTCAGGGTCGCACACCATTGGGGGTCGTACCGGGGGTCGTCGTCGCTTCGCTCCTTGACCCCCGGCTATTCTCCCGCACCCCTTCGGGGTGCCCGGTGTCGTTTGCTCCGACCGTTCGAACGACCCCTTCGGGGTGCCCGGAGCCGTTTGCTCCGAGTGTTCGAAGCACCCCGAAGGGGTGCCGTGAGCCGCTTGCTCAGACCATTCGAACGACCCCTTCCGGGGAGCCCGGTGCTCCGAGTGTTCAGCACCCCGACTGGGGTGCCGAGTCGTTTGCTCCGACCGTTCGAACGACCCCTCCGGGGTGCCGTGAGCCGCTTGCTCAGACTGTTCGAAGCACTCCAAAGGGGTGCCGTGAGCCGTTTGCTCCGACTGTTCGAAGCACCCCGAAGGGGTGCCGTGCAATAGCCGGGGGTCGAGGCGCGCGAAGCGCGACGACGACCCCCGGTGCCACCACATTGCGCGTTGGACCCTGTAAGGGTCCGCCTACCGCGCAAGCGCCACCTCGCGCTCCGCCCAACCCGCGAGCGTGTTCACGTCCTCCGGCGACAATCGCGCGTCGCGGTGCATTCGCACGTACTTCGCGAGCGGCATCCGCCCGGCCCGCACCGTAAACGCGATGTACATCAGCCTCGCCGACGCCTCATCGTCCGTGTACGCCGCCCAGTCCGAGAAGTTCATCTGCGCGCGGCCCTCCCGCACGTCGTTCGCGACGATCCACGACACCGGCGCGATCTGGCTGTACCACGGCCACCGCGTTTCGTTCGAGTGGCAGTCGCGGCACGACCGGTCGAGAATCTCCGCGACATCGGCCGGTATGCTCAACCGCGCGTCGATACTCCGGGATCGATCCACCGCCGGCGTTGCCAGGTCAGGCCGCACGAACTGAATCGCGACGAAGGGCACGGCCACACAGACACACATCCACTTCAGAAACCTGCGCATACACCTCTCCCTCCCCGTGTCCTTGCGGGACACGACTTCACACCGAGCGCCGATGAAGCGGTTCTTCCGCTACCAGGTGGACCTGAGCGACTTCCTCCAGGCCTCCAGCGCGCGCGGATCGAGACCGAGCGCCTGCTCGCGCGACACGCCGTCGGGCGGCGGCGCGTACCCTGCGAGCCGATCGTAGACGCGCGGCCGTTCGGGCGCGGACACCTTTGAGAGCAGATACCACAGCGTGAGCGAGTCGCGCCGGCGGGCTTCCGCGAGCACCGTTCCGAGCGCGGCCTCGCCACCGCCCTCAAAGTCGATCGCCGCGAGGGCAGTCCGCAACGCCTCGCTCGAGTCGTCAAAATACGGCGTCCCCGGCTCGAGACCCTTGCGCATCGTGCACATTGCGCCCGCGGGCACGAGCGATTCCGCACCGTTGCGGGCGAGCGCGACCCAGCCGTGCGTCACGTGCAGCGTCGTGGACCCGGCGTCGTCGACCGCAAGCGTGTACGAACAGCCATAGTCGATGGCCTCGCCCGACGGCGTGTCGACAAAGAACAGCCTGGGCGGCGACCAGATTCTCGCGTGCAGCGTTCCGCGGTCGAGCGCCAGCCGGTGGTCCGACACGTTCGCATCGACGAGACGGACTCGCGAATTCGGCTCAACCTCGACGGTGCCGATCGCACCGACCCGAATCTCGGCTCGCGAGACCCCGTCGGTCTCGAGACATTCGCCCACCGACAGATCGCCCGTTGCACCAATGCGTGCCGACTCGACGAGCGGCGCACCCGTCAGGCTGCGCACGCTCCACGACGTTGGGGGCGTGCGGAGCGCGTACCACACACACCCCACACCGGCGGCGATTGCGAGCGCGGCCGCGACTGCAGCAACGCGCCACCATGTTCTTCGCGCGAGGACGGGCTTTGTCGCGACCTCGGCCTGGTCCTCGGCCGTCGGCGTAGTCGATTCCGATTGCCCGTCGAGATCGCGCTCGATCGCGTCCCAGAGTTCGTCGGGCGCGTGCACGAGCGCGAGGCACTCGAGATGGCCGATGCCGACGCGGACCAGTTCGTACTCCGCGCGGCAGTGTTCGCACCGCATCAGGTGCTCGGCCACGCGGCGCGACTCGGTCTGCGACAGCTGACCGTGGCAGTAGGCCGAAAATTCGTCGTCGACGTGCTGATTCAACATGGGTCGCCTCCCTCCGCGACCTCGCGTTTCATGTGGGCGAGTTTTTCTGCGAGAATCCGGTGGCCGCGATTCAGTCGCGAAGCCACCGTCCCCTTCGACACGCCGAGCGCCGAGGCCATCTCTTCGTAGGACAGCTCCTCGTAGTAGCGCAAGAGGACGGCCATGCGCAGCTTTGGCGCAAGGCTGCGCACGGCCGCACGAACGGCGGACTCGTCGACGTGTGCAAGAAGCTGCTCTTCGGTCGACGGATGCGGATCGGGCGCGTCCGGCAGCGGCGATCCCTCGTCGTCCGAAACGAACACGAGGTGTTTTGAGCGCCGTTGTGCGTCGATGCACGCGTTCGCCACGATTCGGTAGAGCCACGTCGAGAATGCCGCCGTGCCGTCATACTGATCGATCCGTGTAAGCAATTTCAGAAATACCTGCTGCGAGACATCGCGAGCCTGCTGCTCGTTGCCCGTGTAGTGGAGAGCAATCGAGTACACACGGTCCTTGTAGAGCTCGAAGAGCGCGCGGTATGCGTCCCGGTCGCCTTGGCGGCAGGCCTCGATCAGTTGTCCATCGACGGCCGTCTGGGTCATACGGGCGGCTCGCTCCATCGGCTCCTCCGCTGCGTTGTTCGCTGGCCGTTAGACGCCGGAGGCTCCGCGAATCTTCAATAAGATGGCCTGGCTACCGGGCCAGCGCGACGCCGAGCTGTACCGCGGCAAAACCGGCGGCGACCGACCCGAGCACGTTTGCCGCTGTCCACAGGTACAGACCTGTCTGAACAAGCTCGTACGTCTCGAATTCGAACGTCGAGAACGTCGTGTACGCACCGAGGAGCCCGGTCGCCACAAAGAGCCGCACCTCGGGCTCGAGGTGCGCCCGCTCGGCGGCGAACGTCATGAAGAACCCCAGCGCGAACGCGCCCGTGACATTGATCAGAAACGTGGCAAGCGGAAAATCGCGCGGACCGACGTTGAAGAGCAGGACCGTGATGCCGTACCTGAGTACCGCACCAAGAAACCCGCCCGCGCCGACAAGCAGGATGTTGCGCATCGTTTGGGAAGGCTACTACATGCTCCGCCCACGGCGCGGGGAAAATCTCTCTTCCCAGATCCGGATTAGGATCGGAAGTGCGACGAACCTCCCCAGAATGAGGGGGCACGCGCCTTGCGTCACGTCATGCCGAGGAGTTTCACGCGGTTGACCCCGGAGTGTCTTCAATGGCCAAGCACGAAGGGGGACGAGGGGGAGTCACAGAGCTCGCCCCAGACTATTCGCCCCCAGACGAGGATATCGTCGACGATCGCAACGTGACCGAGCGACTGGGCGACCTGATGGTCGAGTCGGGTATCGTGTCGCGCGAGGACGTCGAATCCGCCGCCGCCGCCGCCGCCGAATCGGGCCGGCCGATCGGTGAAGTGCTCGTCGAGCGTGGACTGACCGAGCAGCGCGACATCGTCCGCGCCCTGGCGTACCAGCGCGGGATCATCGCCGCCGAGGTCGTCGAGCTCCTGCGAATCGCCGATCCTCACCTTTCGCGCAGAATCTCGACGAAATTCAGCGCCCATTATCACGTCGTGCCGGTTGCACTGATCGGGGATCGTGTCGTTGTCGCGACGAGCGACGCCCGCGTCGAGCTGCCCGAACTGGCACAGGCGCTCGATGCAGCGACGGTCGAGTACCGGTTGCTGACTCCCACGGACCTGAAACGGTTGAGGATGGCGCTTGATCTCGGCCTCGGCGGCTCGGATCGGCAGGAGGACTCACAGGCAACGGTCGTTCAGGACCTGCTCCTGCCTGGCGCACAGCTCGACGCCGAGGTCGTGAGCCTGTTCGACGCGATGATGCTCGAGGCCATCGCGACCCGCGCCAGCGACATCCACCTCGAGCGCTACGACGACCGTGTCCGTTTCCGGCTCAGGATCGACGGCGACCTGCACGACATCAGCCACTTTCACGTGACGCCGGCGCAGTACCTTGGCGTCGTCAACGTGATCAAGATCCAGTCCAGGCTCGACATCGCCGAGCATCGCGTTCCGCAAGGGGGCCGGTTTTCGACATCGGCCGGCGGAAAGGTGTTCGATCTGCGCGTCCAGACGCAGCCGTCGCTCCACGGCGAACATGTCGTTATCCGGTTGCTCTCAAAGGACATGGAGCAGCTCTACATCGAGCAGCTGGGCCTGCCCGATAACATTGCGCGCACGTACCGGCGCCTGCTGAACAGCCCGTCGGGACTGATTCTGGCGGTCGGGCCCACCGGCTGCGGCAAATCGACGACCCTGTACGCGGGGCTCCACATTCTTGCAAAGGACGAGACACGCAAGGTCATCACGGTCGAGGATCCGATTGAATGCGCCGTCGACCGCGTTCAGCAGACACAGGTCAGGCCGGATCTCGGGTTCACGTTCGCGAACGCACTGCGTGCATTTCTGCGCGAAGACCCCGACGTGATCCTCGTCGGCGAGATCCGCGACGCAGAGACGGCGCTCGAGGCGCTGCGCGCGTCGCAGACCGGCCACATCGTCCTCTCGACGCTGCACTGCAGCGACAGCGTGGATGCCGTTCAGAGGCTGTTCGACCTCGGCATGCATCCGAACACCGTTGCCGGCGAGCTGCTCGCGGTCATCGCGCAGCGGCTCGCGAAGCGGATCTGTGTGAGCTGCCGCAAGGTCGCGCAACCGGACGCCGATGTCGTCGACGAGATCTTTCCCGACGGCGTCCCCGACGGAATGACGTTCTACCGAGGCACCGGATGCAACCACTGCAACGGGTTTGGCACGCACGGCCGGATCGCCGTCGTCGAATACCTGCCGGCGGAGATTGAGCTGCGCAGGGCGATATCGCGGCATCTTCCGGTGGACGAGCTCCGAGCGCTGGCGGTGCGGCTTGGGCTGATCCCGTTGCGCGACCACGCACTGGAGCTCGCGCGCTCGGGCATCATCGCGCTCGAGGAGCTGCCGATGATCCTGTCTCCCGAACAGCTGGCGCCGCCGAAACGGTTACACGCCTGATTGCGCGATATAGAATGCTCTCGAGTTGTGCATGCCACGCGAGCACGGCCTCTCGCGGTGAGACAGCGTCGCGTGAACGACGGATCTGTGGACGATCCGGCGCAAGCCACGGATGAAGAACCTCCTGCCACTCGCGGTCACGCTGCTGATGATCTCCATCGGCATGAGTCTTCGTCCGGGGCAGTTGCTCGAGAACTGGCGCCGGCTGACACCGTCGCTGTGGCTGCGGCTGGTTGCAGCGACGTTTCTCGTGCCGCCGATTCTTGCGCTGGCGCTCGGAACGCTGCTGGCACTGGACAGACCGACCACGGCCGGACTGCTCATCGTGGCCGTCGTTCCGGGAGCGCCGTTGATGACGCGCGCCGCGGTGCAGAAGGGCTTCGACATGCATCTGGCGGCGAGCTATCAGGTATGGGGCGCGCTGCTGACGCCGGTGCTCGTTCCGCTGCTGATCGCGGCCTGTGGCCAGCTCTACGGGCGGGACATCTGGGTTCCGCCGATCAGGCTCATTGAGTTGATCGCAGAGCAGCAGTTCGCGCCGTTCCTCGCCGGGATGGTCCTCGTGTGGCTTGTACCGTCGTTTTCGGCGCACGTTCAGCGCGCGCTGAATCTGGTCGGCAACGTGCTCCTCGCCGTCATGCTCGTGATCGTTCTCTACAAGATGGGGCCTGCGATCGCGGCAGGCAGCCCGTGGCTGCTGCTCGCGGCACCGTTGCTCGCGGTGGGCTGTCTGATGGCGGTGCGGGTGTTGCTCGGACAGCGTTCGCGGACCGTGGCCACACTGGCGATCTGCAATGCGAACCGGCACGTGGGGCTCGCAATTCTGGTCTCCGGTGAGCAGATTCACGACCAGCGGCCGATCCCGGCAATTGCGGCGTACGCGCTCGCGGCCGTCGTGGTGATGTGGGCGTACGCGAAGATGGCGGGGCGCGGCGGGGAAGCAGCGGCAGAGGAGCCGCAGCAGGCGTGAGAGGCCTCAGATTCGCGAGAACCGTTTTCGTATGAACACTCGAACGGAAGTGTCCAGGCACTCGCCGTAACGTAGAACAGATCACGTGCCTCTGTTCAGAGTGCTTGTGAGCGATTCGAGGCGATCGAGAAGCAGGCCCAGCAGGCTGCTGGGTGGAGTTTAGCGCCGACTGCAAGTTTTTCACGCAAAGACGCGAAGCATCGGAGTTCTGTGGCTCTGCGGACCTCTGCGTCTTTGCGCGATACACCGCCGACCTCGCCGCGCGACTGGAAGCGGCGCATCTCCGCTTGCGCAGGACCGGCCCAATCGTCAAGCATTGCGACGATGTCCCGAGAGCTCCCAGTGCGCATGCCGGATGGCCTTCTTGCCGATGCTCCGGTCGCATTTGACGCCGTGCTCGTCGAGCACGGTCTCGAGTTGCGGTCGGGTCGGATCGAGACGCTGCAGATCAACGTCGGCAAGGTCTGCAACCAGGCATGCAAGCATTGCCACGTGGACGCGGGTCCGGCGCGAACCGAGAGCATGACGCGCGAGGTCGCCGAGGCGTGCATCGACGCGCTCCGTCGCTCGGACATCAAGACGGTCGACATCACGGGCGGCGCACCGGAGCTCAACCCATCGTTTCGTTGGCTCGTTGTGACAGCGCGCTCGCTTGGCGCGCACGTGATCGTCCGGCACAACCTCACCGTGATGTTCGAGCCCGGCCAGGAGGACCTCCCCGAATTCTTCCGCGCGCACGCTGTCGAGGTCGTGTCGTCGCTGCCGTGCTACCTCGAGGAGAACGTGGACGCACAGCGAGGCCGTGGCGTGTACGAGAAGTCGATTCGGGCGCTCGAGCGGCTGAATGGCGCGGGCTACGGCGTCGAGGGCACGGGGCTCGTTCTGAATCTCGTCTACAACCCTGTCGGGCCGCATCTGCCTCCGTCACAGGAGGCTCTCGAGGCCGACTACAAGCGCGAATTACTGGCGCGGTTCGGCGTGACGTTCAACCGGCTGTACACGATCACGAATCTGCCGATTCGCCGGTTTCTCGACGACCTGCGACGATCGGGCAACGAAGAGCGGTACATGCGCACGCTCGTCGACGCGTTCAATCCGCGCACGGTGGACGGCCTGATGTGCCGGACGCTCGTGAGCGTCGACTGGACGGGAGCGCTGCACGATTGCGATTTCAACCAGATGCTCGAGATGGGAGTCGATGGGACGCTCCCGCGAACGATTGCCGAATTCGACGCGGCAGCGTTCGAGAATCGGCGGATTCTGACCGGCGCACACTGTTTTGGCTGCACGGCTGGTGCGGGTTCGAGCTGCGGCGGAGCCCTGAACGCAGATCCGATCGCGTGACGCAGAGCCGATCGCGTGAGCGATCGGGGGAGCCACACGGCACATGCGACGTTACGCTACACCGATCGCTAACGCGATCGGCTCTGCGTTCAACAAGGCCCGCCCGAGCGCGTCGCCCGGGCGGGCCGTTTCGGCGAGACGTGAACGAGAACCTATTTCTTCTTCCTGATGACGATCACGTCCTCACCTTGGAACGCCTTGCCGTCGTACGTCATGCCGGTCACGTGAGCGACCAGGCACTGCCCATCGCTCAGGCTTCCCAGCGCGGCCACGAACTGCTGCGTCTCGAACTTCAGCGTGAGGTCGAGCATTCCATCGCGACCTCGCGTCCAGCAGTCTTCACGGCAATCGGTTCTGCCCGTAAACGGCACGAACGGCGTCGCAACATCCTCGTATGCATGT
Organism: Blastocatellia bacterium; assembly: GCA_044224215.1. Taxonomy (GTDB): domain Bacteria; phylum Acidobacteriota; class Blastocatellia; order UBA7656; family JADIYM01; genus DAOMFM01. The sequence goes on along the minus strand of JBGAKX010000033.1, from coordinate 8,646 downwards.
CGAACTGGTGCAACACCTTCGAGCCGGACGGTTGCCGGGTCGATGGTCCTGACGTCAAACGTCGCGGTTCCGAGAATGGCAACCGGCGTCACGCCGTTGCTGTTCGTGTTGATGGGATTCGGACAGGATGTCGGGTGAATGTCAACCGGGACGAGCGTTGGTCCCGTGCACTCAACAAAGTCGGAGCCCTCCCATTGCGTCGCAACCTCGAAGAACGGGTTGATGATATACGTCGTGCCATTCCATTCGAGTAGTCCGACGATGTTCGCATGCTCACTTGTCACGAGCGCCTTGCCGCCAACCTCTGCAAAGTCGGTAGCTGGGTAGGCAATGATGCTATTGGAACCGTACTCGGCGCCAAAGAAGCTCAAACCTGTCTGGCCGAGCGTGCACGGCTGGTTTGGGATGAAGTGAACGCGCTCGCACGAAGGCCAATTCACAACGGGCGTGACTGTACCATTCGTGTCGATGGCATAGACAATGCCATCGTTATGTGCAGTGAAGACTTGACCGCCAAGCGGTCCGAACGACAGCGGTGCTACGTCAGGCCCTTCGACCGCTTCACCAACGCTGGCTACCAGCGTCTTCGTGCCAGCGGCGCTTACACGCCAGACTTCGCCAGTCGACCCTCCAGTTCCACCGGTTACGATCAAGTCGTAGCCGAACGAGCCGACCGTATCGAAAGTCATGTCGTTATGGGAGGAACCGAGGGACGGAATCGTAACCGAGGGAGCCACTATGGATCCATCTGGCGAGATCTTGTAGATCGTGCCTCCTTGTACGATATACACCCAACCTGGTGCGAAGGAGCCCATCCCGGACGAGACTGCGATATATGACTCAGCGCAGTCGATCGTACGCGGCGGCAATGTAGCAAACACGCTCACCGCGCCGGTTGGGTCTATCTGAAGAACATCTTCAGGGACACCAATCGGTTGACAGTACGGATGGGTCACGAGAACCCTATCTGTTGTCACTGCGATGCCGATCGGCTCAGCAACGCTCGCGAAGAACTGCGGTGTCGCCGCATAAACGACTAATGCGCACGCTCCGATTAGTCCCAAAGCAAGCGCAATACCGAGAGATGCGCGTCGTGCAACACGTCCTGGTTGCGCACTTCTCATATGAATACCCTCCTGGAGCTGTCGGCCTTACCTGGCCACGCGCTGCCGGACGTCCCGATACTCCGGGCAATGTTGAGCAACGCATCACCGGCTCTCGGGAAACGAGACATTCTTTCGTTGAATGGCCGCAGGTCCCTGAGTCTTCAGAGTCCGCGATCCCTCGCGGCGACGATGCGTCAACGTCCAGCGTGCGTGTGGCCTACCACCGACAATGTGACGCGAATTCACCAGCAGGGGCTCCGCGACGCATCGCCGGCCTTGCCCAGCCCGTCAAACGCGAACCGCCCGGCCCAGGCTCGCACTGTGTAAGGCCGTTGCGCCGTGCAAGCCAGTTTCAGACGCGATCCGCGATGCCCTGAAGATGCATACTTCAAGTCGGACTCGAAACGGCGGCGACGCGTCCTGGACCGTGCACGTCGCTGGCGACGTGGACGCACGGCGACAAAATTCGTCGACGGCCGCGTTCGATTTCGTCTCACGCCGGGCCGCACGCTGCGTTGATCCCGGCCGAAATTCGTTCGACCGGACTCGCCCGCAAGGCGCACCTCGACGTGGGGCACCTATGAAGCACGCAAAATATGTGCCTTGGCAAATGTGTTCTGCGACCAATGCGGATGTGACGCATAGCCCACGAATGGCTCGAGCGCGTCTGCATGTGGGGCGAGTCGACCCAGCACCCCAGAGACGGTCGCGCAACACGGGTGGGGAAAATACCCAGAGCGGATTCGGCCGGCCACCTCGTAAATCCTGCATTTACATCCTGCAAGTCGGCTTCATCCGTGCCGTTCTGCCTGGGCGATACCGACACTCCGGAGACACCCGAATGAAGCTGCTCATACAGGCACTGCTTGCGCTGCTCTTCCTCGCCGCAACCGTCGGCGCGCAGGATCGATCGGCGGATGCGCTGAAACTCTTTCAGGCGGGAGCGTGGGACAAGGCCGCCGCTGCATACGCAGACATCACCAGGTCAGATCCCGCCGACGCAATGGCGTGGTTTCGGCTTGGGACATCGCTCTACCAGTTGAACCGCGATGCGGACGCGATCGCCGCGTACGAGCACGCCGACACGCTCGGCGTTGCGGGCCTTCCGCCGGGTTTTGTCACGTTTCGAATCGGGCGATCGTACGCCCGTCTCGGAGACGCCGGGCGCGCGGTGGCGTCGCTCGCCAAGGCGGTCGACGCAGGATTTGCGCCGCTTGCACAGCTCGAAACAGCGCCGGACTTTGCCGCGATTCGCGACGATGCCCGCTTCAAGGAGGTCGTGGCCCGCGCGCGCAAGATCGCCTACCCGTGCGAGTTTGCCGATGGGTATCGGCAGTTCGACTTCTGGATCGGGGACTGGGACGTCTATTCCGGTCCGGGCCTCGCCGGCACGAGCCGGGTCGAGCGGATTCTGAACGACTGCGTGATCTTCGAGAACTGGACGAGCACATCGGGCAATGCCGGGAAGAGCTTCAACACGTACGATCCGGCAAAGAACGAGTGGCACCAGACATGGGTCGACAACGCGGGGCTGCGGACCGAATACCACGGTGGCCTCGTCAACGGCGAGATGATCGTCGTTGCCGAACAAGTCAACGCAAAGGGCCAAAAGACGCTGCAGAAGATGACGTACACACGCCTTGCGGACGGCAAGGTGCGCCAGCACGGCGAGTCGTCGACCGATGACGGCAAGACGTGGACGACGACATATGATCTCGAGTACCGGAGGAAGACCTAGCCGCAGATACACGCAAATCAACACAGATTCGGAGACGGATCTGTGGTTATCGGATCGGTACATCCGGTATCTTGGGCGGCAATGTGCGCCATTGCGACAGACCGTACGGACGGGCATGCCCGCAGCTTCTCGATCGTCGTTCCCGTGTACAACGGCGAGTCCTCCCTGCCGGAGCTCATCCGTCAGATAGGCGACGTCATGCCGGATTTCGGCGGTCCGTTCGAGGTGATTCTCGTCAACGACGCGAGCCCGGACCGAAGCTGGGACGCGATCAAACGGCTTGCAGGCGAACACGCATGGGTCCGGGGGATCAACTTTGCGCGCAACTACGGCCAGCACAGCGCGCTCGTCGCCGGAATCCGCGCGGCACGGTACGACATCGTCATCACCATGGACGACGACCTCGAGCACCCGCCGTCCGAGATCGGCAAGCTCCTCGACATGCTCGACCAGGGGTACGACGTCGTCTACGGCGCTCCGAACAAACAGCAGCATGGCATCTTCCGCGACACGGCGGCCGCACTGACAAAGCTCGCGCTGGCGGACGCCCTCGGCGCCGGGACGGCGCGGAACATCAGTTCGTTCCGGGCGTTCCGCACGCAACTGCGCGACGCGTTTGCAGCGTGCGACGGACCGAACCTCTTCCTCGACGCGTTGCTCTCGTGGGGCACGTCGCGATTCGGGTACGTCGTCGTCCGTCACGATCCGCGCCGCGCGGGCACCTCAAACTACACACTGCGCAAGCTGACGGTACACGCGATCAACATCCTGACGTCGTTCTGTCTGTGGCCGCTGCGCATCGCGACGGTCCTCGGCGTGGCGATCGCCGGCGCGGGCGTCGCCGGGCTCGTGCTCGTGGCGGCGCAGTACGTGGCTACCGGAGTGCAGGGTTACGGAACGCTGATGCTGGCGTCGGTCGTGGGCGTCGTCGGGGGCGCGAACCTGCTCGCCATCGGGATTGCAAGCGAGTACCTTGCGCGAATGCACAGTCGGGTCATGGGCCGACCGGCGTACGCGATTCGCGACGTGACACCCGCCGGCGAGGCAGTCGAGGCGTCCGACGGCCGGATGCAGACGACGGGCACGCGCACATGACGGGCGACCGATTGAACGGTCCGGCAACGGACAGCGACGCAACGCCTCCCGGCGCCGTGTGCGTGCTCGGGGGGCTTGGATTCATTGGCCGGCACCTGTGCACGGCCCTCGCGCGTGCCGGCTACCGCGTGCGCGTGCTCGATCGTGCCCGAGACGGTTCGAGTGCTGACCCGCCTGCCGACCCTGCGATCGAGATCGTCGAAGGCGACGCGGCCTGCCCCTCGGATTTCTTCCGCGCCGCGCACGGAGTCCGAGTCATCGTCGATCTTGCGTATACGACCGTTCCGGGAACCTCCATGGCGAATCCCGAGCAGGACGTGCTCGGCAACGTTGCAAGCGCGGTGTCATGGCTGAGTCGTCTGGGACAAACGGGCGTTGAGCGCGTCGTGAGCGTTTCGTCGGGCGGGACGGTGTACGGCGTACCGCGGTACCTCCCGATCGACGAGGAGCACCCGACACATCCGATCAGCTCGTATGGCATCACCAAGCTTGCGATCGAGAAATACGTCGCGATGTACTCGGCACTGGCGAACGTCGAGCACGCCATCGTCCGGCCCTCGAACGTGTACGGGCCGGGACAACGGACCGACCGAGGGCAGGGCATCGTCGGCGTTCTTCTCGACCGGATGATGCGCGGCGAGGCGTTCGATATGTGGGGCACCGGCCGGAGCGTCCGCGATTATCTCTACGTCGACGACGTTGTCGCGGCGCTCGTTGCCGTGATCGAGTATCGCGGCCCGGTGACCGTCTTCAACGTGTCGACCGGTGTCGGCCACAGCGTGCTCGAGGTCGTCGAAACAGTCGAGCGACACACCGGGTGCCGGTCGACGGTTCGGCACCTCGCGGCGCGCGGATTCGACGTCCCTGCGAACGTGCTCACGTCCGCACGGCTCGCGGCGGAAACGGGATGGACGCCGCGCACGTCGCTCGACGACGGGATCGAGCGCACCGTTGCGAGCGTGCGCGCGTGGTCTGCGAGAGAGTCGTAATCACGGTCGACACGCGGGGACGCACACGTGCCGATGCTCCGCGGCGCTTCGCCCGCCGGCGCATTCCAGAGCGCATGAATACTCTGGACTGCGCCGGCGAGATCGAATCGCGGCGTTGGACAGCGCGGCTGCTGACCCTACGAGGCCTTGGTCACCGCGGGCACCTTCCACGTCCCGTTGATGATCGCGTCCTCGGGCCAATAGAACCGGAACATGAGGATGAACTTGCCGGTCGGCGCCGGCAGCCAGTTCGATTCCTTGTCGGCGCCCGGCGACGCGTTCTGAATGTAGAGATCAATCGAGCCATCGGCGTTCGGCTTCAGGTTCTGGCGCGCGCTGATCGAGTATCGATTGATCGGATTCGCGACAAAGAAGTAGTCCGCGTTGTACATCGTCAAAGACCAGAAGCCCTTTACGGGCGGCAACTGGCCCTTGTCGAAGTGCACGACGTACTTGTTCGCACCGTCATACGGCTGACCGGTCGCGTCGGCCTCGGACGTCGGGTAGATCGCATCCTCGGGCCGGTTGGCCCCGAGTCCGACGGCCGTGATCAGGGCGCGCTGAAGATAGTCCGTGCCATAGATGCCAGTCTTTGTCGTGAACACGAATCCGTTCTCGTTTGTCCCGGCGGTCTTGAAACTGGCCATGATCTGCTCGAACGCCGCCTTGGGAACGCCCGCCATCGCGGTCGTCGTCGCGGCGTCCCACTTTGAAGCGTCGAAATCCTGGCCGGGCACGAGCCCGATCTTCGCCATCCTTGCCAGAATCGGCGCGTCTGCCGCTGCCGGCGGGTTGGCCTTCATGAGCGTGGCCAGCTCCTTGAAATAGGCCTCAGTGCTCAGGCTGTTGACCTGGGTTCGAACGGCCGTCTTGGTGTCAATCGAGGCGTCGACCTTTCCGGCAGGCGGTGTGTACGGCTTGCCGTATGCGCTCAGAGGAACGAGGGTCATCTCATCCTGGAGCTTGTGTACGGCGGCGTAGTCTTCAGGTGTTCCCGAGCAGTACGTCCGTCCGAGAATCCATACCATGTTCGTCGGAGCCTTGTACTCGGTAACGCCCTCGGGCAGCGTGCCGCCCTTCCAGTTCGGACCGGTAATCGCGTACTTCTGCGGCTTGTCGCCCGTGGTGCGCTGGCCGGGCACCTGGAAGACATTGGTCCAGCCGTCGAGCATGGGAAGCAGGAAGTACCGGTCGCCCATGTCGGGTACGCTCAGAATGTACGGCTCGGTGGTGAGATCAAGCCACGCTGTCGAATACAGCGTGTCCGCGTTCGGCGCGGTCACCGCGTTGAACGAGGCGTCCGGATACTGCCTCAGCTTGGCAAACTGCCCCATCGGGGCCTTGTCGCCTTCGGGCGCCGCAAGGTTTGTCGACACCCTGCGCGTGTACTCCATCGTGATGAGGGGGTAACCGTACACGTACGCGTCCGTGGCGATCTGGACGAGTTCCTGGGAACCGCCGGTCGCCGCCGCATTGGTGGCCGGTTGTGGTGTCGTGTTGCAGCCGCTCGCCATCATCGCGACGACCGCGCCAGCGACGGCAAAGCACACGTGTGCCCGAATTCGATTCATCATGCGGATCTCCTTCAAATGTTTGGTCCAGAGTGTCTACGCGAGAGGCGGTTGCCGGTGGCCTGCGGGCCGTGCAGCACACCAACGCGCTCGAGTCGGACGGCAAGAATGCCACGTGTACCGTCGCCGGAGTATTGGACCTTGGTCCAATTTGCCGGATTGGTGCAACATGCGTGCGCTACGGTCGGCGACGCGGCACTGGAAGCTGATCCGGACGGGGACCCCGAATGAGATTTGCCACGGCAACCATGCGCCCGACACGACTCGCGCGGTGCCTTCTGCTGCCCGTCGTGCTCACGGTGTCATCGATTTCGGCACTGGCCGTGGTTCGCTCGGAGCCCGCGGTCCAAATCCAACCCCTGTGCGCGTTCTTCGATTTGACTACTTTCTGGGAGCGCTACAGCTGGCACGTCCTGGTGGTCGCCGCGGTGCTGCTTCTCCAAAGCCTCCTGCTCGTTACCCTTGCGAGCCAGCGGTCCAAACTTCGCCGGTCGCGGAATTCGCTCGCGGACCGGCTGCGGTTCGAGAGGCTCATCTCGGACCTGACCACGCGGTTCTCGGAAATCGACCCCGGCCAGGCTGGGCAGACGATGCGCGACGGGGTCGCGTCTCTCCGCGCGCTGCTCGCCATTGACAGGGCGTCGCTGCTGCTCTTCTCAGACGACCGCTCGACGATGCTCGTAAATCACACCTCGGTGGCGCCGGGAATCGAACCGCTTCCCGCCAGGATCAGCGTCGACCGGTTTCCAAAGCTCATCGAACGACTGTGCCGCGGTGAGAGCATCGCGATCTCGCGCGCCGCCGACGACACGTCGATCGACGCCGCGGAGCGCGCAACGCTCGTGGCGTCGGGCGTGCGCTCGCTGTTTGCGACACCGCTGCAGGCCGGCGGCGAAACGCTCGGGTTTCTGTCACTTGCCACGCTCGCAACCAATCGAACGTGGTCCGACAGCGTTATCCGGCGCTTGCAGATGTTTGCGAACCTGTTTGCGAACGTCGTGCTGAGGCTGCGCGACGCCGAGGCCCGCATCAGCAGCGAGGCGCTGAGCCATGCGGTGCTCAATTCGGTGTCGGCGCTCGTCGCTGTCGTCGACGGCGAGGGCAACGTCATCGCCGTGAACGCGGCGTGGGAGCGCGTGGCTCGGGGGACAGGTCGTCTTGCCCGGATCCGCGTCGGAGTGAACTACCTCGAAGAGTGTGAAAAGGCTGCGGAAGCAGGCGATACGTTCGCTCGCGAGGCAGCCGCGGGGCTCAAGGCGGTCATCGACGGCACACTTCCGGAATTCCGGCTCGAGCACAAAGCCGAGCTGGACGGTGTCGAGCACTGGTATGTCAAGACGGTCGAACTGCTCGATCGGCCCGAAGGCGGCGCAATCATCTCGCACCAGGACATCACGGAGCGGCGGCGCGCGGAATTCGAGGCGGACGAACGACGCAAACAGCTCGCGCACGTCGCGCGCGTGTCCACGATGGGCGAGCTTGCGGCCTCGATCGCTCACGAGCTCAACCAGCCGCTCACAGGAGTGCTGACGAACGCGCAGGCCGCCCAGCGATTCATGGCCGCCGATCCACCGGACCTCGACGAGGTGCGCGACATCCTCGCCGACATTGTCGAGGACGACAAACGGGCAGGCGAGGTGATCCGGCGGCTCCGCGGGATGCTGAAAGCGGGCTCGGTCGAACGCGTTCCGCTCGACGTGAACGATCTCGTGCGCGACGTGATCAAGCTCGTCGGGAGCGACGCCGCGATGCGCAGCGTGCGGATCGAGCTGCGCGCGACGCCCGATCTGCCGCGCGTCCAGGGCGACTGGATCCAGCTCCAGCAGGTGGTACTGAACCTCGTGATCAACGGGATGGACGCGATGAAGACGACACCCGAACCTGATCGCCGGCTCGTGATCGCGACGCGGCTGGCGGGCGCCGAACGGGTCGTCGAAATCGTCGTTGAGGATGCAGGCTCGGGCATCGAGGATGAGCACCTCGCCCGACTCTTCAGGGCGTTCTTCACGACCAAGCCCGACGGGATGGGCATCGGACTCTCCATCGCTCGAACGATCATCGAGGCGCACGAAGGGACGGTTTCGGCCGCCACGCCCGACGCTCGCGGTGCGACGTTCGTCGTGTCGCTGCCCGCGCTCGAGGAGGGC